>JAURWR010000011.1 GCA_030654805.1 Burkholderiaceae bacterium | reverse complement strand
GTCGTTTGCGAGAACAAAAGAGGGTAGGCCCGCTGCGGCCAATCAGGCCGTGACAGAGCGGCTCAGTTGCAAGCCCTTGTGTCTTGGAGCACGCCGCTTGGCGTGCCGTGAATCAGCGCTTGGGTGTCGTCGTGCGCGGCGCGAACATCGCGCCGCCTTCGCGCCGTGGCTCGGGCCGTGGGCCTGCCGGGCGCGCCGCCGGCGCAGCTCGGTTGCCCTGCGGTGCATTTCCATCGCGTGATGGTGCACGCGGCGCCTGGCCGCCACCTCCCGCACCCGATCGCGCCGGTGCCCCGCCGCCGCCTGAGCGAGCCGGCGCCGAGCGACCGTCGTTGCGGCCGCGACCGGCATGACCACCACCGCCGCCACCACCGCCACCGCTGCGGCTACCACCGCCCGAGGTGCGGAAACCGCCGCGGCCGGCGCCTTCGCCGATCACCATGCGGCCGAGCACGATCGGCTCGGCCTTCTCGCCCGGAGGCGGTGCAAAATTTTCGATGACTTCCTTGGGAATCTCGCGCTTGATCAAGCGCTCGATCTCGCGCAGGAAACCGTTCTCGTCGGGACACACCAGCGAGATCGCCTCACCCTGCGCGCCAGCGCGGCCGGTGCGGCCGATGCGGTGCACATAGTCCTCGGGCACGTTGGGCAGCTCGTAGTTGACGACGTGCGGCAGCATGTCGATGTCGATGCCGCGTGCGGCGATGTCGGTCGCCACCAGCACGGTCAGGTCGCCGGTCTTGAACTCGGCCAGCGCCTTGGTGCGTGCACTTTGGCTCTTGTTGCCGTGGATCGCCATCGCGCTGATGCCCTGTTTTTCGAGGAACTCGACCAGCTTGTTGGCACCGCTCTTCATCCGCGTGAAGACCAGCACCTGATCCCAGTCGTTGGACTTGATCAGGTGGGCCAGCAGGTCCTTTTTCATGTCGCGGCCCACCGGGTGGACCTTCTGCGCGATGCTGTCGTTGGTCTGGTTGCGGCGCGCCACTTCGATCAGCGCCGGCTTGTTCAGCAGGCGATCGGCCAGGGCCTTGATCTCGTCGCTGAAGGTCGCGCTGAACAGCAGGCTCTGCTTCTGCGCCGGCACGATGGCCAGCACCTTCTTGATGTCGTGGATGAAGCCCATGTCGAGCATGCGGTCGGCTTCGTCGAGCACGAATATCTCGACGTGGCTCAGGTCCAGCGTGCGTTGCTGGTGGTGATCGAGCAGGCGACCTGGCGTGGCGACCAGGATGTCGACGCCACGGCGCAGCTTGTCGATCTGCGGCTGCATGCCGACACCGCCGAACATCACCATCGAGGTGAGCTTGCTGTACTTGCCGTAGGTGCGAACGCTTTCCTCGACCTGGGCGGCTAGTTCACGCGTCGGCGTCAGGATCAGCGCGCGGATCGGCAGCTTGCCCTTGGCATCGCGCACGGCGGGCTTTTCCATCAGGCGGTGCAGCATCGGCAGCGTGAAGCCGGCCGTCTTGCCGGTCCCGGTCTGGGCGCCGCCCATCAGGTCGCCGCCGGCCAGGACCACAGGGATCGCCTGCATCTGGAGGGGGGTGGGGGTGGTGTAGCCGTATTCAGCGACCGCACGCAACAAGGGCTCGGCGAGGCCGAGAGATTCAAAAGACATGGAGATTCCAAACAGCGGATCGGCCTGTCGCTCGTATGTCGAGCGCCAGTCGCAGGCAGAGGGGTGTGAGGGGCGCTGTGGCCCGGTCAGGATGACATCAAGGCGGTGACTGGTTGCCGCATTGGATGACCCGAGTCTAACGGGTTATCCCTGATTCTGTCGGCGATCAGGCGGGCTAAGGCGGGTCAAACCTCGACCAACGACAATACGAGTTGTCAGTCGGCGGAGTCCTCGTGGCCCACCGTCGCCCCCGCTGCTCAGCGGCGCACATCATTCGTCATTCACTGTATTCAAGGCAACACATGGCTCAGTACGTCTTATCGAAACAACTGCCCGCCTTCGGCGGCCTCCACTCGCTTCGCTCCCGGAGGGCCATGTAATGGCGCAGTATGTTTTCACCATGAACCGCGTCGGCAAGATCGTCCCGCCGAAGCGTCAGATCCTCAAGAACATCTCGCTGAGCTTCTTCCCGGGCGCCAAGATCGGCATGCTGGGCCTCAACGGCTCGGGCAAGTCGACGTTGCTGAAGATCATGGCCGGCGTCGACAAGGACATCGAAGGCGAAGCCACGCCGATGCCCGGTCTGAAGATCGGATACCTGCCGCAGGAACCGGTGATGAACCCGGACCAGACCGTGCGCGAGTCGGTCGAGGAGGGCATCGGTGGCGTGCTGGCGGCCAAGAAGCGGCTTGACGAGGTGTATGCCGAGTACGCTGCGGAGGACGCCGACTTCGATGCGCTCGCCGCAGAGCAGGCCGAGCTGGAAGCGATCATCTCGTCGGCGGGCTCCGAGAACACCGATCTGCAACTCGAACTGGCCGCCGATGCGCTGCGCCTGCCGCCGTGGGAAGCGATCATCGGCAAGCTGTCGGGCGGCGAGAAGCGCCGCGTCGCGCTGTGCCGGCTGCTGCTGAGCAAGCCCGACATGCTGTTGCTCGACGAGCCGACCAACCACCTGGACGCCGAGTCGGTCGACTGGCTGGAGCAGTTCCTGCACCGTTATTCGGGCACCGTGGTGGCGATCACCCACGATCGCTACTTCCTCGACAACGCGGCCGAATGGATCCTCGAACTCGACCGCGGATCGGGCATTCCGTACAAGGGCAACTACAGCACCTGGCTCGAGCAGAAGGAAGGCCGGCTCGAGCAGGAACAGAAGACCGAGGACGCGCGCACCAAGGCGATGAAGAAGGAACTGGAGTGGGTGCGCCAGAACCCGAAGGGCCGCCAGGCGAAGAGCAAGGCGCGTCTGGCCCGCTTCGAGGAACTGAGCGACACCGACTACCAGAAGCGCAACGAGACCAACGAGATTTTCATCCCGGTCGGCGAGCGTCTCGGTCACGAGGTGATCGAGTTCGAGAACGTCACCAAGAGCTTCGGTGACCGCGTGCTGATCGACAACCTGAGCTTCAAGGTGCCGGCCGGCGCGATCGTCGGCATCATCGGGCCGAACGGCGCCGGCAAGTCGACGCTTTTCCGCATGATCAACGGGATGGAGAAGCCCGACAGCGGCAACGTCAAGATCGGGCCGACCGCGCGCATGGCCTTTGTCGACCAGAGCCGCGATTCGCTGTCCGCCGACAAGACCGTGTGGCAGGACGTGTCGGGCGGGCTCGACAACATCGTCGTTGGCAAGTTCGTGATGCCGAGCCGCGCCTACATCGGCCGCTTCAACTTCAAGGGCAACGACCAGCAGAAGCTGGTCGGCAGCCTGTCGGGCGGCGAGCGCGGCCGGCTGCACCTGGCGAAGACGCTGGCGCAGGGCGGCAACGTGCTGATGCTCGACGAACCGTCAAACGACCTCGACGTGGAAACGCTGCGCGCGCTCGAAGACGCGCTGCTGGAATTTGCGGGCAGCATCATGGTGATCAGCCACGACCGCTGGTTCCTCGACCGCATCGCGACGCACATCCTGGCCGCCGAGGGGGATTCGAAGTGGAATTTCTTCGACGGCAACTACCAGGAGTACGAGGCCGACAAGAAGAAGCGCCTCGGCGAGGAAGGCGCCCGACCGAAGCGCGTGCGCTTCAAGGCCCTGAAGTGATCTGAACTTCGGCCTGTCTTGAAACTTGCGCCGGGCGGCACGACTCCATCGTCGCGCCGCCCGCCTTACTTTCAGCCGCACCACCGCATGACCACTCACTTCCCAGCCCCGAGCCCGTCCTTCGACGACCCGACCCCATCGCCTCGCGCGACCACTGCAGCCCGCCGTCTTCTGGCGATGCCGAAGCTCGCGGCGCCGATGTGCGTGCTGCTGCTGGCAGGTTGTGCATCGCTGGCCCCGCCCGAATCGACGCCCTCGGCAGCGGCTCCGGCAGCCGCAGCTGCTGCCCCGGCCGCGACAGCGCCTCCCGGTGCCGCGCAACCCGGCGTGGTCGCGAGGCTGCCGGCACCCGGAGCTCAGGCGCCGGCGGCCGGAGCCGCGCCTCCGGGCGGACCGGCGCCAGGCGCGCCGCGCCCCTTCTCCGAGGTGATCAAGGACGCCAAGCAGATGAGCGGCCTGTTCACGCTCTGGCAGAAGGACGACAAGGTCTGGCTGGAGCTGGCTCCGGGGGACTTCAACCAGCCCTTGTTCCTGTCGCCGAAGTACAAGACCGGCCTGGGAGAAGGCCGCTTCTTCGGTGGGCTGATGGGCGAAGAGGTGGTGATCGAGTTCCGGCGCATCCACAACCAGGTCCAGATGCTGGCGCGCAACACCGAATTCGTCGCCACGCCGAAGACCCCGAACGGGCGCGCGGTCGAGGCCGCGTTCTCGCCCAGCCTGCTGGCCTCGACGACGGTGGTGAGCCAGCCGCATCCGGAACGCAAGTCGGTGCTGGTCGAGGCGAACGCGCTGTTCGTCAACGACATGATGGGCATCGCGATGGGCTTGCAGCGCCAGTACCGCCAGGGCTACGGCCTCGACACGCGCAACTCGGCCATCACCGACATCCGCACCAGCCCCGACCTGGTGGTGCTGGAGGTGCTGAACCATTACGCGACCGGCTCGATCGCCGTGGCGACGCCGGGTGCGCCCGTGCCCCCGGGCACCCCGCTGCCGTCGGTGCCGCGTTCGGTGCCCGACCCGCGCAGCCTGTTCATGACGCTGCATTACTCGCTGGCGAAGCTGCCCGAGCAGGTGATGGCCCCGCGCAAGGCCGACGGTCGCGTCGGGCACTTCACCAGCAACCTGTCCGACTTCAGCGACGACCTTGCGCGCTCGCCGCGCCAGCGCTTCGTCAACCGCTGGCGGCTCGAGAAGAAGGACCCGGCTGCCGCGCTGTCCGAGCCGGTCAAGCCGATCACCTTCTGGCTCGACAACACCATCCCGGAGAAGTACCGCGCCGCCGTCACCGCCGGCATCCTCGAGTGGAACAAGGCCTTCGAGAAAATCGGTTTCAAGGACGCGATCCGCGTCGAGGTGCAGCCCGACGACGCGAGCTGGGACACGCTCGATTTCGGCCGCGCATCGGTGCGCTGGATGACCAACTCGAACCCGTCGTTCGGCGCCATCGGGCCGAGCCACGTCGACCCGCGCTCGGGCGAGATCCTCGACGCCGACATCGGCATCGAAAGCCTGTCGTCGCGCAGCTTGCGGTCGCTGCGGTCGCAGGTGCTGACGTCGTCGGCGGCGACGGAACTGCCGCCCGAACTCGCTGCGCGCGGCCTGCGTTCGCTGATGGCCTGCGATTACGCCGACCAGGCGGCCGAACAGCTCGGCTACGCGCTCGACGTGCTCGATGCGCGCGGCGACATCGACCCCGGCAGCCCCGAGGCCGAACAGTTCGTCCAGGGCTACATGAAGGACGTGACGATGCACGAGGTCGGCCACACGCTGGGCCTGCGCCACAACTTCCGATCGTCGCGCGTCTACACCGAAGAGCAGCTGTCCGACCCGACGTTCACCGCCACGCACAGCATCGCCGGCTCGGTGATGGAGTACGCGGCGATCAACCTGTCCGCGCCCGGCATCCCGAGCAGCCGCCAGGGCACGCCGTTCAGCAGCACGATCGGTCCCTATGACTACTGGGCCATCGAATACGCCTACCGCCCGCTGCCGGCGGTCGAGGAAGCCGCCGCGCTCGCGACCATCGCCGCGCGCAGTGCCGAGCCCGAACTGGCCTTCGGCACCGACGAGGACAACTACCTGGGTATCGATCCCGAGACCCTTCAGTTCGACCTCGGCTCGGACGTCCTCGCGTTCGCGCGCAAGCGCATCGCGATCGCGCACGACCTGCTGCAGCGGCAGGAAACGCGCGTGCTGTCACCGGATCAGGACTACTCGATCCTGCGCCGGTCCGTCACTTACGCGCTGCGTGACATGGGCCGGGCCGCCAGCGTGCTGACACGCCAGATCGGCGGTGTGCGCACGGTGCGCGATCACGCAGGCACTGGTCGTGATCCGCTGGCGCCGTTGCCGGCAGCCGACCAGCGCGCCGCGCTTGATCTGTTGGCGCGCGGCTTCCTGTCGGCCGACAGCCTGCGCATCTCGCCGGCCCTGCAACGCAAGCTGGCGGTCGATTACCTCGAACGTGGCGACGCCGCCCTGCGTGGTGACGGCACGCCGGCCACTGCGCTGGTCACCGACTTCTCGCTGGCGACGCAGGTCATCGAGCTTCAGCGCGCCGTGCTGGGCCAGTTGCTCAGCGACAGCGTGGCGGCGCGCCTGCTCGACAGCGAAGACAAGCTGCCGAAGGATGCGCTGCGCCTGTCCGATCTGTATCGGCGGCTGAACGATGCGGTGTGGGGCGAACTGGGCCAGCCGGGCGACATCCCGTCGCTGCGCCGCGAACTCCAGCGCGATCACATCAACCGGATCGCGACCCAGTTGCTGCGCCCCGCCGCACTGAGCCGCGTCGACGCCCGCAGCCTGGTGCGAGCGCAGGCGCAGACGCTGCTGACCCGGTTGAACGTTGCTGCCAAGCGACCCGGCCTGAGCGCCGAGGCCCAGGCCCACCTGCAAGACAGCATCGACACGCTTCAGCAGGCGTTGACCGCCAAGCTGGCGCGGGCGGGGGTCTGACCTCGATCCCGAACTCAACCGAACACGATGGTGCGGTGCCCGTTGATCAGGATGCGGTCCTCGAGGTGATTGCGCAGCCCGCGCGCTAGCACGCCCTTCTCGACGTCCTTGCCGCATCGCACCAGGTCCTCGACCGAGTCGCTGTGGTCGATGCGCATCACGTCCTGCTCGATGATCGGGCCCTCGTCGAGGTCCTCGGTCACGTAGTGGCAGGTCGCGCCGATCAGCTTGACGCCGCGATCCCATGCCTGGTGATACGGCTTGGCGCCGGCGAAGCTCGGCAGGAAGCTGTGGTGGATGTTGATGATCTGCCCCGGGTACTTGCGGCACAGCGACGGCGGCAGGATCTGCATGTAGCGCGCCAGCACCATCGTGTCGGCGCCCGACGACTCGAACAGCGCCTCCAGCTTCGCGAACGCTTCGGGCTTGTTCTCCTTCGTCACCGGGATGTGGTGGAACGGCAGCCCGTGCCATTCGACCAGCCCGCGGAACACCTCGTGGTTGGACGCGACGCCGACGATGTCGACATCCAGTTCCTGACTTTTCCAGCGCGCCAGCAGGTCGTACAGGCAGTGTTCCTGCGTCGACACCAGCATCAGCACGCGGCGCCGCACGCTGCTGTCGCTGATCCGCCAGTCCATGCCGAACTCGGTGGCCACGACCTGGAAGCGCCGCTTCAGCTCGGCATGGTCGAACGGAAGCGAGTCGGCGCGCACCTCGACGCGCATGAAGTAGCGCGCGGAGTCGGCATCGGCGTGCTGGCTCGAACTGAGTATCCAGCCGCCGTGCTCGGCGAAGAAGCCGGTGACGCGCGCCACGATGCCGACGCGGTCGGGGCAGGAAAAGGTCAGGGTGTAGTGGTGTGTGCGGTTCATGGGGCTCCGATCGGGCTGGTCGAGATGGCAAAACGCCGACGCCTCGATTCTCCCGGTTCGTCGGCACTTGGCTTGCATACGGGTCAAACTGACAGGGCCTCCGAATCGCACCCGGCGGCCCGCCCGTTCATGCCGACCCGACCCGAGACCTGCCCATGAACCACCGCCCGATCCGCTCGATCCTGATCGCCAACCGCTCCGAGATCGCGATCCGCGTGATGCGCGCGGCCTCCGAGATGCGCATCCGCACGGTGGCGATCTACTCGCAGCAGGACCGGCAGGCGCTGCACCGCTTCAAGGCCGACGAGAGCTACCTGGTCGGCGAGGGCAAGAAGCCGCTGGCCGCCTACCTCGACGGCGAGGACATCCTGCGCATCGCGCGCAGCGCTGGCGCCGACGCGATCCACCCGGGCTACGGCTTCCTGTCCGAGAACCCCGAATTCGCCGATGCGGTGATCGCTGCCGGCATCAGATGGATCGGCCCGTCGCCCGAGGTGATGCGCACGCTGGGCAACAAGGTCGCGGCGCGCCACGCGGCGGTGGCCGCCGGCGTCTCGGTGATGCCGGCCACGCCGCCGCTGCCGCTGGACGTGGCCGAATGCGCGAAGCTGGCGGCCGGCATCGGCTACCCGGTGATGCTGAAAGCCAGCTGGGGCGGCGGCGGGCGCGGCATGCGCGTCATCGAGAACGAGGGCGAGCTGGCCAGCTCGCTGGAGGCGTCGCGGCGCGAGGCGCTGTCCGCCTTCGGCAACGACGAGGTGTATTTCGAGAAGCTGATCCGCCGCGCCCGCCACGTCGAGGTGCAGATCCTCGGCGACCAGCACGGCAACCTGGTGCACCTGCACGAGCGCGACTGCACCGTTCAGAGGCGTAATCAGAAGGTGGTCGAGCGCGCGCCCGCCCCGTACCTGGACGCCGCTGGCCGCGCCGCGCTCTGCGACAGTGCATTGCGGCTGATGCGCTCGGTCGCCTACACCCACGCCGGCACGGTCGAATTCCTGATGGATGCCGACGACGGGCGCTGCTACTTCATCGAGGTCAACCCGCGCATCCAGGTCGAGCACACCGTCACCGAGATGATCACCGGCGTCGACATCGTCAAGGCGCAGATCCGCATCACCGAGGGCGGCCACATCGGTGTGACCGAAGGTGACTCATTCGGCGCCCCCGAAGGCTCAACCGAGGAAGCCAGCGGCCTGCATCCCACCGGCGTGCCGCCGCAGGACAAGATCCCGCTGAACGGCCACGCGCTGCAGTGCCGAGTCACCACCGAGGACCCGGAGAACGGCTTCCTGCCCGACTACGGGCGCCTGGCCGCCTACCGCAGCGCGGCCGGCTTCGGCATCCGGCTCGACGCCGGCACGGCCTACGGTGGGGCGGTGATCACGCCGTACTACGACTCGCTGCTGGTCAAGGTGACCGCCTGGGCCCCGACCGCGCGCGAGACGATCCAGCGGATGGATCGCGCGCTGCGCGAGTTCCGCATCCGCGGCGTGTCGACCAACCTGCAGTTCCTCGAGAACCTGATCAACCACCCGGCGTTCGGCAACGACGTCAAGGGCGAGCTGACGACCCGCTTCATCGAGAACACGCCCGAGCTGCTGGCCTTCGCCGCGCGGCGCGACCGCGCCAGCAAGCTGCTGCGCTTCCTCGGCGAGGTCGCGGTCAACGGCAACCCCGAGGTCCAGGGCCGCACGCTGCCAGTGCTGCCGCTGCCCAAGCCGGTGCTGCCGAAGGTCGACCTCGAATCGCCAATCCCCGACGGCACCCGCCAGCGGCTGCAGGCCCTCGGGCCGGCCGGCTTCGCGCAGTGGATGCTGGCGCAGAAGCCGGTGCTGATAACGGACACGACGATGCGCGATGCGCACCAGTCGCTGCTGGCCACGCGGATGCGCACCGCCGACATGCTGCCGATCGCGCCGTTCTATGCCCGCGAGCTGTCGGGGCTGTTCTCGCTCGAATGCTGGGGTGGCGCGACCTTCGACGTCGCGCTGCGCTTCCTGAAAGAAGACCCGTGGCAGCGCCTCGATCAACTGCGCCAGGCGATCCCGAACGTGCTGTTCCAGATGCTGCTGCGCGGCTCCAACGCGGTCGGCTACACCAACTACGCCGACAACGTGGTGCGCCACTTCGTCAAGCAGGCGGCCGTGAACGGCGTCGACCTGTTCCGTGTCTTCGACTCGCTGAACTGGGTGGCGAACATGCGCGTCGCGATCGACGCGGTGGTCGAGAACGGCGGGCTGTGCGAAGGCGCGATCTGTTACACCGGCGACCTGTACGACGGCGCGCGCGGCAAGTACGACCTCACGTACTACCTCGGCATCGCGCGCGAACTGCAGAAAGCCGGCGTGCACCTGCTGGCGATCAAGGACATGGCGGGAATCTGCCGTCCGCGCGCGGTGGCCGCGCTGGTCAAGGCGCTGAAGGAAGAGACCGGCCTGCCGGTGCACTTCCACACCCACGACACCAGCGGCGCGTCGGCGGCGTCGGTGCTGGCCGCGATCGAGGCGGGTTGCGATGCGGTCGACGGCGCGCTCGACGCGATGAGCGGGCTGACCTCGCAGCCCAACCTGTCGTCGATCGCGGCGGCGCTGGCCGGCACCGAACGCGATCCGGCCCTGCCGCAGGATTCACTGCACGCGGCCTCGATGTACTGGGAGGGCGTGCGCCGCTTCTACTCGCCGTTCGAGTCCGAGATCCGCTCGGGCACCGCCGACGTCTACCGCCACGAGATGCCCGGCGGCCAGTACACCAACCTGCGCGAGCAGGCGCGCTCGCTGGGTATCGCGCACCGCTGGACCGAGGTGTCGCAGACCTACGCCGACGTGAACCGGCTGTTCGGCGACATCGTCAAAGTCACACCCACGTCCAAGGTGGTCGGCGACATGGCGCTGATGATGGTCGCCAGCGACCTGACGCCGCTGGACGTGATGGACCCGGCGCGCGAAGTGGCCTTCCCCGAATCGGTGGTCTCGCTGTTCAAGGGCGAGCTCGGCTTCCCGCCCGACGGCTTCCCGGCCGCACTGAGCCGCAAGGTGCTGAAGCTGGCCGATGGCGAGCAGCCGCCCGCGCCGTACCGCCCGGGCGACCGGTTGCCGCCGGTCGATCTGGAGGCGGTGCGCGCGAAGGCCGAAGCCGAGTGCGAGCTGCCGATGGACGACCGCCAGCTCGCCTCGTACCTGATGTACCCGAAGGTGATGCGCGACTACTGCGAGCACACCAAGCTGAACGGCGACACCTCGATGCTGCCGACGCCGGTGTTCTTCTACGGCCCGCAGCCGCAGCAGGAGCTGGCGGTCGAGATCGATCCCGGCAAGACGCTGCTGGTCGCGCTGCAATCGATCTCGACCGATGGCGATGTCGCGCAGAAGGTGCAGTTCGAGCTGAACGGCCAGTCGCGCACGGTGCGCGTGCTGCGCCCCGACGCCGGCGACGCCGCGAAGGGCCGGCCGGTGGCCGACGCGACCAACCCGTGGCATGTGGCCGCGCCGATGCCCGGCGCGATCGTCAGCGTGGCCGTCAAGGTTGGTCAGCGTGTCAGCGCCGGCAGCACCTTGCTGGCGCTGGAGGCGATGAAGATGGAAACCCATGTCGCCGCCGAACGCGACGCCGAGGTCGAGGCGGTGCTGGTGGTGCCGGGCGACCGGGTCCAGGCGAAGGACTTGCTGATCCTGTTGAAGGCGGTGTCAGCGTCGACTTGATCATCCGTCGCCATCAACGACAAGGCCCGCATTCGCGGGCCTGGAGGTCACCGGGGACGGCAGGCCGGTCTTTCCCGGAAACGCTCTCCGATCAGTCCCGGCCCCTGCTGGGTTTCAGGTGCCGTTGCGATGGGTTCCTGGTGCAAACCGCGCCAGCACCTGTCTTGTGATCTCCTCGGATGCCGCTGAGCGCTCCAGTGGCGAGCGTGACAAGCCCGACATCCCGTAGTGCATGTTTTCGTACACCTCGCCCGCAGATGGGTAGGTCTGCAGCATGGCAGTCAAGGCCGCTTCGGGCAGCGATTTGGACAGGGCTTCCTGCAGCCGAGTGACGACGATCCGGTACTGGGCTGCATCGATGGGCGCGCCACTGCGGTCGATGGTCTCGAGCAGATGGGCCAGTGAAAACGCGGTGTGAACCAGACTGCGTGTCGATTCGATGTTGGTAGAGGACATGAAGAACTCCCTGGCGCCAGTGGGTCTGGCTACACCGCATAGATGTCGACTGTCGGCGGAAAGTCAAGGGCGTGACGCAGCAACGAAATCGATGCATCACATGCGGTAGGGCGTGGCTATCGATGTTGCAGTTCTGTTGAAGTTGTTCGACCGACTGCTGGGATGACAATCGGGGGTGCATCGTCGCGATGTGCTTGCGGTCGTGCATCGACCCTGGCAGATCTGCATGTGCCACTCATCAACCAACCAGAGATCGACATGAGCGCTGACAAAGACCGCGGTATTCGCAGACAAAAACAGAAGCGGGCCAAGGAACTCAAGAGACAGTCCAGGCAGCAGAGGCAAGGTGGACCCGAGCAGTCTGCTGCGGCGGTTCCATCGAAGGGCTAGGCACTGGACCGCACACGCCACCGGGATTTGCCGCGTGGCGCGTGCCGTCTTGGCGACGAGCTCGAATCCTCGAGCTCGGTTCGCAGACGGCTCGACGCAGCAACCGATGGGAATGGAGTCAGCAGATGAAGCGAGTGTTGTTGGTCCTGATGTTGGCGGGCGCGGCCGGAGTGGCCTCGGCCGAATGGGTGAGAGCCGGCGCGAGCAGCCAAGCCGATGTCTATGCCGATCCGTCGACCATCGTCAGGAAGGAAAACAGTGTCCGGATGGCGGCGCTTTACGACTACAAGGCGGCAGACCGGGCAACCATCTTCACCAAGTCCCTCTTTTCCCGCGTAGCCCAGCAAGAGTTCGACTGCGATGCAGCGAGATTTCGGGATGTTCGCGCCAGCCACTACACACAGCGCATGGGTACGGGCGACTTGTTGCACACGGACTCGTTCCCGGGGAGCTGGCAACCTGTAACGCCCGACTCTGCCGCCGCACAGCTCCGGAAGATCGCCTGCGGTTCGAACTGATGCGCTGAAACCTGCCTGCGCCGCCCGTTGGTGGGGCCCACAAGATCACTTTCACCGCGTCAGCGATGCAGGGCCGCTCTCCGCCGCACATTCCTGCGAGTGGATGGGCGATGCAGGCACGCGGTGCGTCATTTCGACTGCCGGACCGCGTTCTATTTCTGCTCGGCCTGATCGAGAAGTCGCCGAAGGATTTCGACGAGCCGTGCTTGCACGACGAGGACCGCAACGCGATCAGAGGATCAGGTTTCTGCGGAGAGGCGGTCCACCCTCACGCGGCAGGTGATGCCATGCGGCACGCGCTCCTGCCACAGCACCTCGCCACGCAGCTGACGCACTCGCTTGCGCACGCCGCCCACACCGAGACCGGGTGACCACTGCTGCGGCGCCAGTCCGGTGCCGTCGTCCGCAACCGTCAGCAGGAGTTGATCGTTGACGAGGAGAACCTCGATTTCGACGTGGCGCGCCTGCGCATGCGTCATGACGTTGCTGACCAACTCGCGCAGAACCCGGGTCAGTCCCGACCACTGCACCATGGTCAACACGATGTCGGTGTCGTGCTCCGCCACCCACGTCAGCTCGATGTCGGCGATGGCCAGGCGCTGGGCGATGTCGGCCTTCCATTCGGCCAGCGCGTGCGACAGCGGCTGGCTCGACGCGGCGAGGCCTCGCGTCAGCGTCTTCAGGTCCTGAAGGGTGTGTCGCGCGTAGTCCTCCATTTCGGGCGACTGGGCCTTGTACATCAGCGTCAGCAGTCGGGCGCCGATGTCGTCGTGCAGATCCTGGGCGAGCCGGCGTCGTTCTTCGCTGCGGCCTTGCTCCACGGCCTGGTCGAACGCCACGGCTCGCCGCAACTGTTCGCCGATGCGGTCTGCGAGCCGGGCATCGTCGGTGGTGAACAGTCGTCGCCCCTGCTGCGCGTGACGCAGCAGGATCGACGTCGATGAACCCGAACCCGACTGGGCAGAGTTGCCGATGGCGGGCACGGGCACCAGCATCGTCGAGCCATCGCTCAACGTGTGAGCCTGGGCGGAGGGCTTGTCGAGCAGAGACACCTCGACCGGATCGAACAGCTCGTTGAGCAACCGCGCCAGTGCCGGCCCCGCCTCGCTTGGCTGAGTTTCGACTTCGCGGGTGGTGCGAAACAACTGCTCGAACAAGCGCTCGGCGCTCGCCACGCGGGTGCCGAGCATGCGGTTGACCAGCCACTGGCGAGCACCGGCGTAGATGGTCATCGACAGGAAGAGTGCCAGTGCCAACGATGCGAACTGGCCCAACGGGAACAGGCCGACGAAAAGCAGGTCGAGCACGGCGGCAAGGGCGCTGATGATGGCAAGCAGCGACAACTCCCGCACCAGACTGCGCGATTTCGAAAGGAACGGCACCGACAGCAACACCAGCGCGAACAGCACCTGCCATACCGTCACGGCCAGAGGCGTGCTGGCAGCTGCGATGGCCGCAGTGCTCGCCGATTCGGATGGCGCCTCGGCGCCGCTTCGTGCGGATGCCCCCGCGATGGCTGCGCTCACCAGAACCCAGGTGCCACCGACGATCAGGCTGAACCGTTTCATGACCAGCGCAAACGGATGCGGTTGTGATCGAAACGACAGGTGCATCAGCCAGATTGCCAACGATCCCATCAGCAGCATCGTTGCCTGGGTGAGCCACCAGGCCCCCGATCCATCGACTGAGTTGGCCCCCGTCCACGCCAGCGCGGCGGCCAGCCAGCCCGTTGCCGGCAGCCAGCGTGAGGCCGACAGGTCTTTCGGGTGTATGCAGGCCAGGTGAACTGCCGCAGCGAGGGTCAGCAGGTCGAAGGCGCTTCGCAGTGGAAAGTCGATGTGCGCCCAACCAGGAGGCAGTGCCGGCGACGCAGTCGAGGCGACCGCCATGCAGACCAGATTGCCAGCCTGACACAGCGCCATCGCGGCATACAGCGCATTCGATGCCGAGGGTTTCAGCTTGAGCACACCAGCCGCAGCCGAAGACAGCGCCCACGCCAGCGACGCGAGCATCCAGAACGCGATTCCGATCCCGTGCCACCCGATGGGGACGGCTCGAAGCTCGAAGCTGCGCTGGTCTGAAAAATGGAGAGTCAGCGAATCTTCGACGAGCGCGGAGGCCAGCGCCTCGCTCGCACGCACATGTCGTCGGCGTTGGGTGTCATCGACGATCCAGCGCGCGGGGCCGGCGAGCAGTGACGCCTGGGGCTGCAACAGCAGCGGTTGATCCTGCTCGGTCGGCGCAGCGTCGCCCGGGGTGGGATGGCTGCGGGTCACCGACGTTCCGACCCACGCTGTCCCGACGTGCGGTTTCAATCCGTCGATCGAGGTGGCAACGAGTTCGAGCTGGCCATCAGGCCGAACCTGCCAGGTTGCCGGCCATCGAAGTTGCGTGGACAGCCAGTGGGCCAGCAGCAGAACGCCGATGAAACCAAGCAGCGCAGATGCCGCCATGATGCGCACGCGGCGGTGACGCGCCCAATGTAGCCAGCGGTTGTGCACGGTTCGAAGGCGCGCGCTACACCAGTCCCTGCTTGCTGGCCAGCACCGCCGCCTCGGCGCGGCTCGACACGTTCAGCTTCTTGTAGATCGACTTGATGTGGTCGTTCACCGTGAACCACTTGATGCCCATCAGGTTGGCGATTTCTTTGATGGTGAAGCCCTTGCTGAGGTAAGTGAGCACCTCGCTCTCGCGTGGTGTCAGGCGTTCGTGGTCGGTCGGTGCGGGGCGCTCGAGTGGGGTAGGGCGGCTGCTCTGGAAGGCCGACGGCGCAGTCAGCGCGCTCGGGCTGTCGGAGGCGCTGCCATGTCGGAAATGCGTCAGCAGGCGCCGCGCGATTGCCGGCGACAGTGGCGGCTGGCCGCGCACGATCTTCTGCAACTCCTCGACCAGCACTTCGAAGCGATCTTCCTTCAACAAGTAGCCGTCAGCCCCGCACTGCAAGGCCGGGAACAGGTGCTCGTCGTCGGAATACAGCGTCGTGACAATCTTGGTGGCGGGGTACTGAGACAACTCGGCCAGCAATTCCATGCCGTTGCCATCCGGAAGTTCCAGATCGACCATCATCAGCTTGAACAGGTGCTGCTGGTCGATGCCTGCCACTGCGGTCGAGGCGTCCCGAGTTTGCGTGTCGCCAATCTGCCGACGGGCGGACTCGAGGTCGCTGGCCTCGGTGATGATCAATTGATCACTGAAGCTCTCTCGAACCACCCTCGCCAGGAAGCTTCGGGCCACCGGGTTGTCTTCGACGATCAATACTTTGACGGGCATGGTCGTGAGTCTGTGCGCGGTTCAGCACATGCTAGCAGGACACCCCCGGCGGGAGGGCGCGTCGGCATCACACCGGCGCGAGCGTTCCGATTGGGTCATGTGTCGACTCCTACAATCGTTTTGATGCGTATCTTGATTGCGAACGACGATGGCTACTTGGCGCCGGGGCTGGTGGCGCTGGTCGCGGCTTGCGAGGGGTTGGGGCACATCGACGTGATCGCACCGGAACAGAACGCCAGCGGTACGTCCAACTCGCTGACGTTGAATCGCCCGCTGACGGCGTACACCGCCGCCAATGGCTTCCACTATCTGAATGGAACACCATCCGATTGCGTTCACGTTGCGTTGACCGGCCTGTTTGCCGATCGCCCCGATCTGGTGGTGTCCGGCATCAACCAGGGCGCGAACATGGGCGACGACACGATCTACTCTGGCACGGTGGCTGCGGCCATGGAGGGATTCCTGTTCGGCATTCCGTCGATCGCGTTTTCTCAGGTCGACAAGGGCTGGATGCATCTGGACGCCGCCGCCCGGGTCGCCCGTCAGGTCATCGAGCAGGTGCTGCGAAACCCGCCGGCTCGCCGCCCGTTCCTGCTGAACGTGAACATACCGAACCGCGCCGACGCCGATCACCTGCCCCGGCATGTCACGCGTCTCGGACGCCGCCACGCCAGCGAGCCGGTGATACGTCAGCAGAACCCGCGTGGTGAAACGATGTACTGGATCGGCGCGGCGGGCGATGCGCGCGAGGCGGGGGAGGGCACCGATTTCCATGCGACCGCGAACGGCCAGGTGTCGATCACGCCGCTGCAGGTGGACCTGACCGACCACGCGGCGGTGCCGGATTGGCAGGTGTGGTTGGCCGCGCCCGACGCATCGTGACCGACACATCGCGTCGCGGAAGCAAGTTCCCGCTGCGGTTGGAGCACATGGTGCGTGCGCCCAAGACCTGGGTCGGCCCGCCGGGGGAGTCTGCCGATGCTCTGAAGCCTGGCAGCAACACCGCTGGTCCCTTGCAGCAGACGCGCGCACGCCCTGCGGCGCACGCTGGCGACGCGTCCACCCGGCATCGTCCCGTCGGCCTCGGGCTCGATTCGGAAGATGTGCGACGGAGGATGGTCGAGCGGCTGCGCGTCGGCGGGCCCTACCATGCGCGGGTTCTGGACGCGCTGACGTCCGTGCCACGACATCGCTTTGTCGATGCCGCGCTGGTCACGCAGGCGTACGAGGACACCAGCCTGCCGATCGGCCACGGACAGACCATCTCGAAGCCATCGGTGGTGGCCCGAATGCTCGACGTGCTGATGGACGGTGTCACTGCCCGTGCGGCCGGACACCTGGGGCGGGTGCTCGAAATCGGTACCGGCTGCGGCTATCAGGCGGCCGTGCTGTGCTGTCTGAGCCGGCATGTGGTGTCGGTCGAGCGGATCAAGGGGCTGCACGACAAGGCGCGCGATCTGGTCGCGCCGTTGCGGATGAACCAGCTCCGGCTGGTCTACGGCGACGGCATGCTGGGCCACCCTCCCAACGCACCCTACGACAGCATCATTGCCGCCGCCTGTGGCGCGTCGGTGCCAGAGAGCTGGCTGACGCAACTGGCTGTGGGCGGGCGCCTGATATCGCCGGTCGATGGTGCATCCAAGGGGCAGATGCTCGTCGTGGTCGATCGTCACGAAGGGGGATACCAGCGCACCGAGTACGAAGCTGTGCAGTTCGTCCCCCTAAAATCAGGGTCCATTTGAACAAGGTGTCCGCGCGGATGAGAACGATGAACGAGGCTCGACGACATGGGGCGGGTCTGCTGTCCGCTGTCTGTCTGGGGCTGTTGTTGACAGCGTGCGCGTCGACGTCCAATCGCGCACCGGTTGAGGTTCGCCACTCGGCCTCGAAGCCGTCCACTCCACCCCCGGCCAGCACGGAACCGCAAGCCGATGCGAATGCGGCTGCGCCAGTGACCGACAACGCAGGCAAGCCCGGCTACTACACCGTCAAGGCCTCGGACACCTTGCTGAAGATCGCCTTGGACAACGGCCAGAACTGGAAGGATCTGGCGCGTTGGAACGGCATCGAGAACCCCAACATCATCGAGATCGGGCAGGTGTTGCGGGTGATTCCGCCTGGCGCCGATGCGGCGTCGCCAGCCGCCCGGTCGGTGGTTGCAGTGAAGGTCGATAGCAAACCGCTAGACGCGCGGGCACCGGCTGCGTCGGCACCGGCACCGGCGGCGACTCCGGCAACTGGTGGTTCAGGCGCTGCTGTGGCTGCTGCGTCTGCCGCAGCCAGTTCCGCAACTCCGCCTGCTGCTGCGGCGGTTGCTCCCGTTGCTGCTTCCCAAGGAGATGACGCGGTTGCTTGGCTGTGGCCCGCCAGCGGTCCGGTGACCACGGCATTCGACGACGTGAAAAGCAAGGGCCTCGCCATTTCAGGCAAGGTGGGTGATCCGGTGGTGGCTGCTGCCGATGGTCGCGTGGTCTACGCGGGGTCGGGCCTCCGGGGCTACGGCAATCTGGTGATCGTCAAACACAACAGCACCTACCTCACCGCGTATGCCCACAACCAGACGCTGCTCGTCAAGGAAGACCAGACGGTGCGGCGCGGACAGAAGATCGCCGAGATGGGTTCGACCGATGCGGAGCGGGTCCAGTTGCACTTCGAGATTCGCAAACAGGGCAAGCCCGTCGATCCGGCGAAGCTGTTGCCGCTGCGCTGATTCCTGGCAATCGTTTCTCGCAGGACTCAGCCCCGGGCCTGTGGCCAAACTGAGGCCGCAGCGGTGCACTGCGTGCCCAAGATAATCAAGACATGACATCGAATACCGAATGGCTGAGCGTCGAATCGCTCGACCTCGAAGGTCAGGGCGTGGCCCACAACACCGAAGGCAAGGTGGTGTTCATCGAAGGCGCTCTGCCGGGTGAGCAGGTGCAGGTCAGCGTCTTCCGCCGCAAGAACAACTGGGAGCAGGCGTCCATCGTTGCGCTGCGTCGCGAGAGCTCGCAGCGAGTCACGCCACATTGCCGGTATTTCGGGGTGTGCGGCGGCTGCAAGATGCAGCATTTCCAGGTTGGTGCGCAGCTCGCCACCAAGCAGCGCGCGCTCGAGGACGGTTTGTGGCACCTCGCGAAGGTCAAGCCTGAACAGGTGCTGCGCCCCATCGAAGGACCGTCCTGGGGCTATCGATACCGTGCCCGGTTGTCAGTGCGCTACGTCGCGAAAAAGGGCAAGGTGCTGGTTGGGTTTCACGAGCGCAAATCGAGCTATGTGGCCGATATGAGAAGTTGCGAGGTGCTGCCGTCGCACCTGAGTGCACTCTTG
Organism: Burkholderiaceae bacterium; assembly: GCA_030654805.1. Classification (GTDB taxonomy): domain Bacteria; phylum Pseudomonadota; class Gammaproteobacteria; order Burkholderiales; family Burkholderiaceae_C; genus PBB1. The sequence continues at coordinate 58,531 of JAURWR010000011.1, read as the reverse complement.
ACTCCGCTGGCTGAGTTGATTGGTAGCCTGGACCGGCGCGAGCGGGTGCCTCAGATCGAGGTCTCGGTCGGCGACAACACCACTGCACTCGTGCTCAGGCACCTGGAGGCGTTGACGGATTCGGACCTTCAGCGTCTGCGCGACTTCGCTGCGTTGCACCAGGTGCAGTGGTGGTTGCAGCCGCAAGGACCGGCAACGGTGCATTCACTGGACCCTTCTGCGCCGAGCCTGACCTACAGCCTGCCCGAGTTCGGCATCACGATGCATTTCAAGCCGACCGACTTCACGCAGGTCAATCACCAGATCAACCGTGTGCTGGTGGCGCGCGCCATGCGCTTGCTCGACCCACAGCCGGAAGAGCGCGTGATCGACTGGTTCTGCGGCCTGGGCAATTTCACCCTGCCAATCGCGACACGAGCGCGTGAGGTGCTGGGCATCGAGGGCAGCGAGCCGCTGGTCGAGCGCTCGCGTGAAAACGCGGCGTTCAATGGCCTCGCGGCCAAGACGCGATTTGCGGCGAGCAATCTTTTCGAGATCGACGCGCTGGCATTGGTCGGTCTCGGGCACGCCGACAAGTGGCTGATTGATCCTCCGCGTGAAGGTGCCTTCGCGCTGGCCAAGGCCCTGGCCGATGTTGCCGAGAATCCTGCGGTGGCGCCTGGTTATCCGTTGCCCAAGCGCATCGTCTACGTCAGCTGCAACCCGGCCACACTGGCGCGCGACGCCGGCGTGTTGGTGCATCAGGCCGGCTACACGCTTTCAGCGGCGGGCGCTGTCAACATGTTCCCGCATACCGCGCATGTTGAAAGCCTGGCGGTCTTTGACCGACAGGTTTCGGTGCAGGGCCATGTCGCGTAGCGACGTGGGCCGCAGCCAAAGCATCGCAGTCTTCGACCAGAGAAGCTGAGAGGCCAAGAAAACGGGGCCCGAAGGCCCCGTTTTCTTGCATCCTGCCGACAGGGCTCAATCGCTGCTGCCACCCGTGATACCCAGGATCGCAAGCAGAGACTGGAACACGTTGTAGATGCTCAAGTACACGCCGAGTGTCGCGCTGATGTAGTTGGTTTCCTCGCCGTCTTTGACACGCTTCAGGTCGTGCAGGATGAAGGCCGAGAAGATGCCGATCGCCAGCACCGACAACGTGATCATCAGCGCGCTCGACTGGATGAAGATGTTGGCGATCCCGGCCACCACCAGCATGATCATTCCGATGAAAAGGAACTTGCCCATCGACGACAGATCGCGCTTGATCACGGTCGACAGGGTGGCCATGCCTAGGAAGATCGCGCCGGTGCCCGCGAACGCCATCATGATCAGGCTGGCTCCGTTGGACAGTCCGAGAACGGCGCCGATCATGCGAGACAGCATCAGACCCATGAAGAAGGTGAAGCCCAGCAGCACGGGAACGCCGGAAGCCGAGTTCTTGGTCTTTTCGATGGCGTACATGAATCCGAACGCGCCGCCCATGAACACGATCAGGCTGATGCCGGGTGTCATGAATCGCGCGATGCCGGTCGTGACACCAATCCAGGCGCCCAGCACCGTGGGAACCATCGACAAAGCCAGCAGCCAATAGGTGTTGCGCAGAACGCGATTGCGCTGTTCAACCGAGGGGACCGAGCCGACATAGCCAGCGCGCAGTGTTTGGTTCATACAGAACTCCCAGGAGAATGAGATATGCGGTGTGACTTGCAGTCCTCGATTCTAGTTCCCCACCAGTCGAGTCGCCTGATGCAGAGCGCAGGTTCCAGTCCAGTGGCACGGCGGTTCCGAAACGCGTGAGCCGCGGCAGATACAGTCGGGTTTTGGCTCTTGCAAGGTGGCGCGCCATGATCTCCCGACCTGCTCTGACCCTGGTCGACGTGAAACGCATTGCCTCGGCCTGCGAACAAGAAGCGGCCGCCCACCAGTGGGCCGTGTCGATTGCCATCGTCGACGATGGCGGCCATCTGCTGTGGTTTCAGAGGCTCGACGGTGCAGCGCCTGTCTCGGCGCACATCGCTCCCGCCAAGGCGAAGACCGCTGCGCTGGGGCGCCGCGAAAGCCGCATCTACGAGGAGTTGATCAACGGCGGGCGGGTGTCGTTTCTCAGCGCGCCTGAGATCGACGGGCTGCTCGAAGGAGGCGTTCCCGTGATGGCCGAAGGGCACTGCATCGGTGCGGTGGGTGTCAGCGGCGTGAAGAGCAGCGAGGACGCGCAGATTGCCAAGGCGGGCATTGCGGCCCTCGGTGCTTGAGTGTCGGAAGAGGCTTCAAGGTTCGGCTACCGGTCTCGCCTTACAATCCGGAGGTTTACCCGAACACACCCGCTCCCAGCGAAACCCTTTCAGTTTCCCACCGGATTCCGACTCGCAGCCCACGCTGCGGGGCAGAGCTGGGTGCATCAACGGAGAATTCCTTGCTGCCCGTCCTGCCCCCCGCAATTCTTGTTCTCGCAGACGGCTCCCGGTTCATCGGCATTTCCATCGGCTCCCCCGGACAGACCTGCGGTGAGGTGGTGTTCAACACCGCGCTCACCGGCTACCAGGAAATCCTGACCGACCCCAGCTATTGCCGTCAGATCGTCACGCTGACGTATCCCCACATCGGCAGCTATGGTGTCAATGCCGAGGATGTCGAATCGGATCGCGTCCACGCCGCCGGCCTGATCATCAAGGATCTGCCGGTCCTGGCGTCGAACTTCCGCATGACCGAAACGTTGCCGCAGTATCTGCAGCGCGAAGGCACCGTTGCCATCGCCAACATCGACACGCGGCGTCTGACCCGCTTGCTGCGCACCAGCGGCGCGCAGAACGGCTGCATCCTGACGTTGAACGTCGGCGAGGCGCTGGCGGAATCGCACTTCGAACAGGCGCTGGCCGCCGCGCGCGCGGCCCCAAGCATGGCCGGGCTCGACCTCGCGAAGGTCGTGACCTGCCGCGAACGTGCCGCGTGGAGCGAGACCGAATGGGCGCTCGGCAGCGGTTATGGCAGCCTCGGTGAGCCGCGCTTCCATGTCGTTGCGCTCGACTTCGGCGTCAAGCGCAACATCCTGCGGATGCTGGCCAGCCGGGGTTGCCGGGTCACGGTCGTGCCGGCACAGACGTCGGCCGAGGACGTCCTCGCATTGAAGCCCGATGGGGTGTTCCTCAGCAACGGCCCCGGAGATCCCGAGCCTTGCGATTACGCCATCGAGGCCACCCGGGCTTTGATCGACACCGGCATCCCGACCTTCGGCATCTGCCTCGGCCACCAGATCCTGGCGCTGGCCTCCGGCGCGAAGACTTTCAAGATGAAATTCGGCCACCACGGCGCCAACCACCCGGTGAAAGACCTGGACAGCGGGCGCGTCAGCATCACCAGCCAGAACCACGGCTTTGCCGTCGACGAGACCACCTTGCCGAACAATTTGAGACCGACCCACGTGAGCCTGTTCGATGGCACCTTGCAGGGACTGGCGCGCACCGATCGCCCGGCGTTCTGCTTCCAGGGCCACCCCGAGGCCTCGCCCGGGCCGCACGACATCGGCTACCTGTTCGATCGCTTCACCGCGTTGATGGAAGCGAAGGCGCCACGCGCCGCAGCGATCGGAGGTCAGCATGCCTAAGCGCACCGACCTCCAATCGATCCTCATCATCGGCGCCGGTCCGATCATCATCGGCCAGGCTTGCGAGTTCGACTACTCCGGCGCCCAGGCCTGCAAGGCGCTCCGCGAAGAGGGTTACCGCGTCATCCTTGTCAACAGCAATCCGGCGACGATCATGACCGACCCGGAGATGGCCGATGCGACGTACATCGAGCCCATCACGTGGCAGGTGGTCGAGAAAATCATCGCCAAGGAGCGGCCCGACGCGGTGCTGCCGACGATGGGCGGCCAGACGGCATTGAACTGCGCGCTCGATCTGCACAAGCACGGCGTGCTGGCGAAGTACAACGTCGAGATGATCGGCGCCAATGAAAAAGCGATCGAGAAGGCCGAAGACCGGCTGAAGTTCAAGGACGCAATGACCGGCATCGGCCTGGGCTCGGCACGCAGCGGCATCGCGCACTCGATGGAAGAAGCGCTGGCTGTGCAGAACGAGATCATGTTGCTGACGGGCAGCGGCGGCTTTCCGATGGTGATCCGCCCCAGCTTCACGCTCGGCGGCACCGGTGGCGGCATCGCCTACAACCCGGACGAGTTCGAAGAGATCTGCAAGCGCGGCCTCGACCTGTCGCCGACCAAGGAACTGCTGATCGAGGAAAGCCTGATCGGCTGGAAAGAGTTCGAGATGGAGGTGGTTCGCGACAAGGCGGACAACTGCATCATCGTCTGCGCGATCGAGAACCTGGACCCGATGGGCATCCACACTGGCGACTCGATCACGGTGGCGCCGGCACAGACGCTCAGCGACAAGGAATACCAGCTGCTGCGCAACGCCAGCATCGCGATCCTGCGCGAAATCGGCGTCGACACCGGCGGTTCGAACGTGCAGTTCGCGATCAACCCGAAGGACGGCCGCATGGTCGTCATCGAGATGAACCCGCGCGTGTCGCGCTCTTCGGCGCTGGCATCCAAGGCCACGGGTTTTCCGATCGCCAAGGTCGCCGCGAAACTCGCGGTCGGCTACACGCTGGATGAGCTGCGCAACGACATCACTGGCGGTGCGACCCCGGTGAGTTTCGAGCCGAGCATCGACTACGTGGTGACGAAGATTCCGCGTTTCGCGTTCGAGAAGTTCCCGGCCGCCGACTCGCACCTGACGACGCAGATGAAATCGGTCGGCGAGGTGATGGCGATGGGCCGCACCTTCCAGGAAAGCTTCCAGAAGGCGCTGCGCGGGCTGGAAACCGGGATCGACGGGCTGAGCGAGCGCAGCACCGATCGTGACGAGATCATCGAAGAGATTGGCGAAGCGGGGCCGGAGCGCATCCTCTATGTCGGCGACGCCTTCCGCATCGGCATGAGCCTGCAGGAAATCTTCGAGGAAACCGCGATCGACCCGTGGTTCCTCGCGCAGATCGAGCAGCTGATCCAGACCGAGCAGGCCTTGGCTGGGCGTGAATTGACCAGCTTGTCGAAGGACGAGTTGCGCTATCTGAAGCAGAAGGGCTTCTCCGATCGGCGCCTCGCCAAGCTGCTCGGCACGAATCAGCACCTCGTGCGCGAAGCGCGCTGGGCAGCGAACGTGCGCCCGGTGTTCAAGCGCGTCGATACCTGCGCGGCCGAGTTCTCGACGCAGACCGCGTACCTGTACTCGACCTACGACGAAGAGTGCGAGGCCGAGCCGACCGATCGCAAGAAAATCATGGTGCTGGGCGGCGGGCCGAACCGCATCGGCCAGGGCATCGAGTTCGACTACTGCTGCGTGCATGCCGCGCTGGCGATGCGCGAGGACGGCTACGAGACCATCATGGTCAACTGCAATCCCGAGACCGTGTCGACCGACTACGACACCTCGGACCGCCTGTACTTCGAGCCGGTGACGCTGGAAGACGTGCTCGAGATCGTCGCGAAGGAAAAGCCGGTCGGCGTGATCGTGCAGTACGGAGGCCAGACGCCGCTGAAGTTGGCGCTCGACCTGGAACGCGCTGGCGTGCCCATCGTTGGAACCTCGCCCGACAGCATCGACGTGGCCGAAGACCGCGAACGCTTCCAGAAGCTGCTGCACGAACTCGGCCTGAAGCAGCCGCCGAATCGCACTGCGCGCACCGAAGAGCAGGCGCTGACGCTGGCGAAGGAAATCGGCTACCCGCTGGTCGTGCGCCCGAGCTATGTGCTCGGCGGCCGCGCGATGGAGATCGTCCACGGTGACAAGGATCTCGAGCGCTACATGCGCGAGGCGGTCAAGGTCAGCGAGAAGTCGCCGGTGCTGCTGGATCGCTTCCTCGACGACGCGATCGAGGTCGATGTCGACTGCATCGCCGACGGCAGCGACGAGGCGTCGGGCGTGATGATCGGCGGCATCATGGAACACGTCGAGCAGGCCGGCATCCACTCCGGTGATTCGGCTTGTTCGCTGCCGCCGTATTCATTGCCCGCTGCGCTGCAAGACGAGATGCGCCGCCAGACCACGCTGATGGCTCGCGCGCTGAAGGTCAAGGGTCTGATGAACGTGCAGTTCGCCATTCAGGGCGAGGGCGCTGAGGCGGTTGTCTATGTGCTTGAGGTGAATCCCCGCGCCTCGCGGACGGTGCCCTTCGTCTCGAAGGCCACCGGGTTGCAGTTGGCGAAGATCGCGGCGCGCTGCATGGTCGGCATGAAGCTGTCCGAGCAACAGCAGAAAAACGGCAAGGTGCCGGCCGAAGTCATCCCACCGTACTTCAGCGTCAAGGAAGCGGTGTTCCCGTTCAACAAGTTCCCTGGCGTCGATCCGGTTCTCGGGCCTGAGATGCGATCCACCGGTGAAGTGATGGGCGTCGGGCGCAGCTTCGGTGAGGCGATGCTCAAGAGCCAGTTGGGCGCGGGCTCGCGCTTGCCGAGCAAGGGCACGGTGTGCATCACGGTGAAGGACGGCGACAAGGTCCGTGCGGTGGTTGTGGCCCGCGACCTGGTCGCGCTGGGCTTTTCCATCGTCGCGACCAAGGGCACGGCTGCCGCGATCGCCGGAGGTGGTGTGCCCGTCAAGGCGGTCAACAAAGTGAAGGACGGTCGCCCACACATCGTGGACATGGTCAAGGCCGGCGACATCCAACTGGTCTTCACCACGGTCGATGAAACCCGCACGGCCATCGCCGATTCGCGTCATATCCGTCAAGCAGCGCTGGCCCAGCGTGTCACTTACTACACCAGCATGGCCGGCTGCGAAGCGGCCGTCGAGGGAATGAAGCACCAAGACGATCTGGTGGTTCTGTCCCTGCAGGAACTGCATTCCGAGTTGCACTAAACTCGAAAAAGCTTCGAAGCTTCACTCACAGCCGCCGCTGGATTTTCCGGCGGCGGCTTCATTTTTGCCCTGGGTTACCTACATGCAGACCATTCCTCTCACCCAACGTGGTGTCGAAAAACTCAAGGACGAACTGCATCGACTGAAGACGGTCGAGCGTCACGCCGTCATTCAGGCGATTGCCGAAGCCCGGGCACAGGGTGACCTGTCCGAGAACGCCGAGTACGAAGCCGCGAAGGACAAGCAGGGCTTCATCGAAGGACGCATTCTCGAGATCGAAAGCAAGCTCGCAGCCGCCAAGGTGATCGATCCGTCGGTGCTGGATGCCGAGGGCAAGGTCGTGTTTGGCGCCACCGTCGATCTGGAAGACGAGTCCAGTGGTGCCGCCGTGACCTATCAAATCGTCGGCGACGATGAGGCCGACCTGAAGCTCGGCCTGATCTCGATCAGCTCGCCGATCGCACGTGCGCTGATCGGCAAGGAAGTCGGCGACATCGCCGAAGTGCAGGCGCCCGGGGGCGTCAAGAGCTACGAGGTCATGGGCGTGCGCTACGTGTGAGCGAGTCCGTGCTGTATCGCGCTGCCGCCTGGTTGTCAGGCGTCTGGGGAGGTTTGCTGCTGGGCGTCGGGTTCATTGGCGCGCCGGCCGGATTCGCGGTGACGACGGCGGAGATTGCCGGGCGCAGTGCAGGGCGCATGTTCTCGATCGAAGCGTATGCGAGTCTGGCGACTGCCGTCATCCTGCTGATTCTCATGCGCAGGTTGACCAACGAGCGGCCCGGTCAGGCAGTGATCTCGGCTTTCAATACCAACCTGTTCCTGGTGCTCGGCACGCTCTTCTGCACCGTTGCCGGTTACTTCGTTATCCAGCCGATGATGGCTGCGGCGCGAGCTGGGCAGGGCAGCCTGTCGTTCGCTGCGCTGCACGGCTTATCCGCCGGGTTTTACGGGTTGAAGGCGCTGCTGGTGTTGACGCTCGCCTGGCGACTGGCCGCACGTCCGGCCTAGGTTCAGCCATCCGAATCTGCTGGATGGCCGTGCAATCGTTCAGTCCACGACCTTGCGCTTGATGCTGGTCACGCGTTTGCGGGCCCGTTTGATCTCGCCGCCGGCTGCGATGCGCTCGTTGCCGAGCACCCTGATCTTCTTGACCTGGGGTCGGTGGTTGCCGCTCTTTGAGAACTTCAGGAGCTTGACGACCTTCGGACCCGGTTTGCGGTCGTCGCGTTCTTCCTTTTCCTTCGGCGGGATCGGCCGCCACAAAACGAGCAGCTTTCCGATGTGCTGGATCGGGGCGGCGTTGAGCTCGTCGGTCAAGGAGGCGAACATGGTTTCGCGGGAAGCGCGCTCGTCGGAGAAGACGCGCACCTTGATCAGCCCGTGGGCGTTCAGCGCGGCGTCGATCTCGCGGACGACGGCGGGGGTGAGCCCGTCGCCTCCGATCAGCACCACCGGGTCGAGATGGTGGGCGTCGGCGCGCTTTTCTTTGCGCTGATGGGATGTGAGAGTGATGGCGGACATCGCCCTATTATCGACGCACATGACCACTCCCACGCTCACTTCGTTTACTGCCCTCCGAGGGAGGCGCAGCAGCCTTCGGGTGGCTAAGCGCCTGCCGACATGAAAGTCAAATCCAAAAGCAAGAAGATTAACAAGGCGTGGCTGCTCGATCACCTGAACGACACCTATGTCAAGTTGTCGAAAAAGGAGGGCTACCGGGCCCGCGCAGCCTACAAGCTGAAGGAGATCGACGAGACGCTGGGCCTGCTGAAGCCTGGCCAGGTCGTTGTCGATCTGGGCGCTGCACCCGGTGCCTGGAGCCAGTATGTGCGGCGCAAGCTGTCGGTCAAGGTGCCCGATTCGGTGGGCGCGGGCCTCGGTCCGTTGAACGGCACCATCATCGCGCTGGACATTCTGGACTTCGAGCCGATCGACGGTGTCGTCTTCATCCAGGGCGATTTCCGGGACGAAACGGTGCTGTCGCAGCTCGAGACGGCCGTCAGCGGTCGCCCGGTCGATGTCGTCGTCTCCGACCTGGCGCCCAACCTGACGGGCATCGCCAGCTCCGATGCCGCGCGGGTGACGCACCTGGTCGAGTTGGCGGTCGATTTTGCGACCCGGCACCTGATTCCCGGCGGTGCCCTGGTGTGCAAGGTTTTCAACGGCGGCAACTACAGCGAACTCGTCGGTCTGCTGAAAACCAATTTCCGCACTGTGAAATCAATCAAACCCAAAGCGTCTCGCGACCGATCGTCTGAAACCTTTCTCGTAGGGGTGGGTCTCAAGGCCTTGCGCAAAGTGGCCGAAGTCCCGTTGAAGGAACCGTCGCGACCTTGACACAGCTGTGTCGCGAGGGGATGAAGCCAAAGTCTGCGGTGCACTTGAGTCGCATAAACTCGACTCCATATGAAGGCAAGGTCGGGTTCACGGTGTACGCCGACGTCTGAAGTTGAAGAATTGGAGCCTCGGTGAACAATCAATGGTTCTCGAAAATTGCTGTCTGGTTGGTGATCGCACTCGTGCTTTTCACCGTGTTCAAGCAATTTGATCGAGGCGCGTCGTCCAATGGTCAGATCGGCTACTCCGATTTCCTGGAAGAAGTGCGCAGCAAGCGCATTCGCACCGTCACGCTTCAGGAGGGGCCCGCAGGCACGGAGATCGTCGCGACGACGACGGATGACAAGCGTCTGCGCAGCACCGCCACGTACCTCGATCGCGGTCTGGTCGGCGACCTGATCAACAACGGCGTCAAGTTCGACGTCAAGCCGCGGGAAGAACCCTCGCTGCTGATGAACATTCTTGTGTCGTGGGGCCCGATGCTGTTGCTCATCGGCGTTTGGATCTATTTCATGCGTCAGATGCAAGGCGGTGGCAAAGGCGGTGCGTTCAGCTTCGGCAAGTCGAAGGCACGCATGCTGGACGAGGCCAACAACACGACCACGTTCGCCGATGTCGCCGGTTGCGACGAAGCGAAGGAAGAGGTCAAGGAGCTGGTCGATTTCCTCAAGGACCCGCAGCGCTTCCAGAAGCTGGGTGGTCGGATCCCGCGCGGTGTGTTGCTGGTCGGCCCGCCGGGAACCGGCAAGACCCTGCTCGCCAAGGCCATCGCTGGCGAAGCCAAGGTGCCGTTCTTCAGCATTTCTGGCTCCGACTTCGTCGAGATGTTCGTCGGCGTCGGTGCGGCCCGTGTGCGCGACATGTTCGAGCAAGCCAAGAAAAGTGCGCCCTGCATCATCTTCGTCGATGAAATTGACGCGGTCGGTCGCCACCGTGGTGCCGGCCTGGGTGGCGGCAACGACGAACGCGAGCAGACGTTGAATCAGATGCTGGTCGAGATGGATGGCTTCGAGACCAATGTCGGCGTGATCGTGATGGCGGCAACCAACCGGCCTGACATTCTGGATCCGGCGTTGCTGCGCCCAGGTCGCTTTGACCGACAGGTCTACGTGACCTTGCCTGACGTGCGTGGCCGCGAGCAGATTCTCAACGTGCACATGCGCAAGGTGCCGGTCGGGCAGGACATCCGCGCCGACATCCTGGCGCGTGGGACGCCTGGCTTCTCGGGTGCCGACTTGGCCAATCTGGTCAACGAGGCCGCACTGTTCGCGGCGCGCCGCGCCGGTCGTGTCGTCGAGATGATGGACTTCGAGAAGGCCAAGGACAAGATCATGATGGGCCCGGAGCGCAAGTCGATGATCATGCCGGAGGAGGAGCGCAAGAACACCGCATATCACGAATCCGGACATGCGTTGGTCGCGCGGCTGATGCCGAAGACCGATCCGGTTCACAAGGTGACAGTGATTCCTCGCGGCCGCGCATTGGGTGTGACGATGCAGCTGCCCGAAGGGGATCGATACAGCCTCGACAAGGAACGCATGCTGTCGACCATTTCAGTGTTGTTCGGTGGACGCATCGCCGAAGAGGTGTTCATGAATCAGATGACCACCGGCGCCAGCAACGACTTCGAACGGGCGACGTCGATTGCGCGGGACATGGTCACCCGCTATGGCATGACCGATGAACTCGGGCCGATGGTCTACGCCGAGAACGAAGGCGAGGTCTTCCTCGGTCGCTCGGTCACCAAGACGACGACGATGTCTGAAGAGACGATGCGCAAGGTCGATGGCGTGATTCGTCGCATCATCGATGAGCAATACGCCATAGCCCGCAAGCACATCGAGGACAACAAGGACAAGATGCACGCGATGGCCCAGGCCCTGCTCGAATGGGAAACCATAGACAGCGACCAGATCGAGGACATCATGAACGGCAAGCCACCGCGTCCTCCGAAGGACTGGACATCGTCTTCCAGCCGCCCGAGCGGGCCATCCACCCCGGTGTCGGCGGACAGCGCACCGGCCGCAGCGTAACGGTCGGCATCTGACTGTCAAACGGGGCTTCGGCCCCGTTTTCGTTGCCGACCTCATGCCTCCATCACCGATTGCCCGTGCGCATGTTCTGGCAAACCACGAACCATCGCATCGACCTGAGCCGGCCGTTGGTGATGGGTATCGTCAACACGACGCCTGATTCTTTCTCCGACGGAGGGAAGTTCGCCGACGCTCGGGCGGCGGCGGACCATTGCAGGCGCTTGATCGACGAGGGCGCCGACATCCTCGACATTGGCGGCGAGTCCAGCCGGCCTGGAGCCGATCCGGTGCCTCTGGAGCAGGAGCGCACCCGCGTGATGCCGGTTCTGGAGGCGGCGCTCGTGATGGGTCTGCCGGTCTCGCTCGACACCACCAAACCTGCATTGATGGCTCAAGCCCTCGCCCTCGGTGTCGACATCATCAATGACATCAACGCGTTGAACGCACCTGGAGCGCTTGACACCATCGCCGCTCATCCGAGCTGTGGCGTCTGCCTCATGCACATGCAGGGGGATCCGAAGTCGATGCAGCAGCAGGCGAACTATGCCGACGTGGTGGAGCAGGTCAGCCAGATGCTGTCTGTACGTGTTGACGCGCTGCGGTCTCGGGGCGTCGCAGTCGACCGAATCGTGCTCGACCCGGGGATCGGTTTCGGCAAGACGGTAGACCACAACTTCGAGTTGCTGCGGCGTCAGCGGGAGTTACTCGTGCTGGGCCTGCCGCTGTTGGCCGGGTGGTCACGCAAATCGTCGATTGGTGCGGTCACCGGGCGCGACCCCGCAGATCGCCTGGCGGGCAGCGTGGCGGCCGCATTGGCGGCGGTGCTGAACGGTGCCAGTGTCGTCCGTGTTCACGATGTCGCGGCGACAGTCGATGCGTTGAAGGTCTGGCGCGCTGCGGGCTTGCCTGCGGCTGCGCCGCAAATTTCACCTTGAGGAGGAGGCTCCGATGAGCAGATCGTATTTCGGTACCGACGGCATTCGCGGTGCGGTGGGGCAGAGCCCGATCACGCCGGATTTCATGCTCCGACTGGGTCATTCGGTCGGTCGGGTGCTGAAAGCGTCCGATTCGAAACCCACGGTTCTGATCGGCAAGGACACCCGCATCTCGGGCTACATGATCGAGTCGTCGCTCGAAGCAGGCTTCGCATCGGCAGGAGTCGATGTGCTGCTGACCGGTCCGCTGCCAACGCCAGGTGTGGCCTACCTGACCCGGGCCTTGCGCCTGAGTCTGGGCGTGGTGATCAGTGCGTCGCACAACCCCTATGGCGACAACGGCATCAAGTTCTTCTCGGCTCGCGGAGAGAAACTGCCCGACGAGTGGGAGCGGCAGGTCGAAGCCGCACTTGAACAGCCACCGCAGTGGGTGACGTCGGCCGACCTGGGCAAGGCTCGCAAGCTCGAAGATGCGCGCGGCCGCTACAGCGAGTTCTGCAAGAGCACCTTCGGCAGCGAGCTGTCGCTCAAGGGGATGAAGATCGTTGTCGATGCCGCCAACGGCGCGGCCTACAACGTGGCGCCGAGCGTGTTCCACGAACTGGGTGCCGAGGTCATCGCGATCGGGTGCAGCCCTGACGGCACCAACATCAATGCGGGATTCGGTGCGACAGCCCCGGCAGCACTGGTGCGTGCCGTGCAGGAGCATCACGCGGACTACGGGGTGGCGCTCGACGGTGACGCCGATCGCCTCCAGTTGGTCGATGCCGCCGGCCGGCTCTACAACGGCGACGAGTTGCTTTACGTGATGGTGGCCGACCGTCTCGCGCAAGGCCAGGTGGTCCCGGGCGTGGTGGGCACGCTGATGACCAACCTTGCGGTGGAAACCGCGCTGCGGCAGCGCGGTCTGGACTTCGTGCGTGCACGCGTCGGCGACCGCTATGTTCTCGAAGAACTGCTCGCCCGGCGATGGACCCTGGGAGGCGAAGGATCCGGCCACTTGTTGTCGCTGGACCGGCACACGACGGGGGACGGCATCGTCAGTGCGCTGCAGATCCTGCAGTCGGTCAAGCGCAATGGCATCCCGTTGGCCGATCAGCTTCGGTCGGTTCGCCTGTTTCCTCAGGTGATGATCAACGTGCGCCTGCAGGACGGTCTGGACTGGACGTCCCACCTGCCGCTGCAGCGCACCCAGCGCGACATAGAGAAGGACCTGGGCAGTTCCGGGCGCGTTTTGATTCGTGCCTCGGGGACCGAGCCGGTGCTGCGCATCATGGTCGAAGCCAGTGACGAGCGCACGGCCAGAAGCTGCGCCGAGCGTCTGGCCGATTCGCTCAAGAGCTGATTACTTCTTGACCGGCGGGATCAACACCCGGTCGACGATGTGAACCACGCCATTCGATGCTTCGATGTCAGGCGTGGTGACCACGGCTTCCTCGACGGTGACGAACGTTCCTGACTTGTAGAGAGAAACTGGTGCGCCCTGCACCGTGGGGGTCGGGCCGTTCTTGACGTCCGCCGACACCACCTTCCCTGGTAGCACGTGGTAGGTCAGGACCGACGTCAGCAATGCCTTGTCCTTGGCCAGTGCATCGAGAGTCTTCGCTGGTACCGCCTTGAAGGCGTCATCGGTCGGGGCAAACATGGTGTATGGCCCGGGGCCCTTCAGCGTTTCGGTCAACCCGGCATCGTTGATCAGCTTGGTCAAGGTAGACAACTGTGGCGTGGCAGCCGCCGTCTCGCTGATCGTCATCGGTGTAGGTGCGGTCGCGCAGCCACTCGCGAGCAATGCGGTCAGTGCGCTGGCGATCAACATCGTCTTCATTTGCATATAGGGCTCCTGGATGGGTCTGGATAAGGCGCTGCATTTCCTCTGCATCGCCTCTGTGTTACGAGCCCGGCTAAGTTATTGGGTATTTGTGACAGCAAGGTGAAGGTCATATGACAAGTTCGGTGCGTTGACTTGATTGGTATGGGTTGCCGATGGTCCGAGTGGCGTCATGGTGTGTCATGGCGATGTCATATTTGACACATAGAGTCCATCGCAATCCATCGACTGCCCGGCATGGGTACAGAAAGGCTCGAACATGACTTTCACGCTGAATCGAATCGTTGCCATCTCCATGGCTTTCTTCGCCGCCTCCGGCGCCGCGATGGCACAGGATGTAACCGGCGCAGGTGCGAGCTTTCCGGCGCCGATTTACGCCAAGTGGGCGGATGCCTACAACAAAGCCACGGGCGTTCGCGTGAATTACCAGTCCGTCGGTTCGGGCGCCGGTATCAAGCAGATTCGCGGAAAGACGGTCGACTTCGGCGCGTCTGACGCACCTCTCAAGGATGAAGAGTTGGCCAAAGACGGGATGGTTCAGTTCCCGACCGTCATCGGTGGTGTGGTGCCGGTGGTCAACATCAAGGGAATCGCCCCGGGGCAGATCAAGCTCACCGGGCAAGTCCTGGGCGACATTTACCTGGGCAAGATCACCAAGTGGAACGACGCCACCCTGGCCGCTCTGAATCCGGGTGTCCCGCTGCCGGATGCGGCGATCTCGGTCGTGCGACGTGCCGACGGTTCTGGCACGAGCTTCATCTTCACCAACTACCTTTCGAAGGTCAACGCAGAGTGGAAGTCAAAGGTCGGTGAAGGTACTGCCGTCAACTGGCCCACGGGCGCCGGTGGCAAGGGCAATGAAGGCGTTGCAGCGTTCGTCACGCGTCTGCCGAATTCGATTGGCTATGTCGAATACGCCTACGTCAAGCAGAACAAGATGACGTACACCCAGCTACAGAACCAAGCTGGAGCCTACGTCAGCCCCGATGCCGACAATTTTCAAGCGGCTGCGGCCGGTGCCGACTGGACGAAAACTTTCTACCAAGTGTTGACCGATCAGCCCGGCAAGGAGTCCTGGCCACTCACTGGCGCCACCTTCATCATGATGCACAAGTCCCAGGACAAGCCTGGCCAGGCCACGAACTCTCTCAAGTTCTTTGACTGGGCCTACTCGACAGGCGACAAGATGGCTGCCGAACTGGAGTACGTCCCGCTGCCGGATGCCTTGAAGGGCTTGATCCGCAAGCAGTGGAACGAGATCAAGGATCCCGCCGGCAAGGTGATCGCCTACAAGTGATCGGTTGATCCGACGCTCTGTGTTCGCCTGAGGGGGCTCGGCGCCATGGCGCTGGGCCCCACTCTTTCCCTCCGATCGGAGAAATCGTGGCCGCTACACTTCCCGCCTCTCCTTACGACAAGAAGAACATGGAACGATCCGACCCGATGGGCACACCCCCGACGGCGCGTCGATCGTCGCCGTGGGTCGACAAGGTTTTTTCCCTTCTGGCCCACGGTGCCGCGCTGCTGACGCTGGGGCTGCTGTTCGCGATCATCGGCTCGCTGGTGGTTGGCGCTTGGCCTGCGATCTCGGAATACGGCCTCAGTTTCCTCTGGCGCAGCGAATGGGATCCTGTCCAGGACCGATATGGCGGCCTGGTCATGATCTACGGCACGCTGATGACGTCGTTCATCGCGCTGTTGATCGCGGTGCCGGTGAGCTTCGGCATCGCGCTGTTCCTCACCGAGTTGTCGCCGAACTGGCTGCGCCGCCCCCTGGGCGTGGCGGTCGAGTTGCTTGCGGCGGTGCCTTCCATCGTCTACGGCATGTGGGGCCTGCTGGTGTTCAGCCCGGTGCTGTCGACCTATGTGCAGCAGCCACTTCAGGCGCTGCTGGTCGATGTGCCGGTGTTGCGCGAACTGGTGTCGGGCGCTCCGGTCGGCATCGGCATCCTGTCCGCCGGCATCATCCTGGCGATCATGATCATCCCGTTCATTGCGTCGGTCATGCGCGATGTTTTTGAGGTGACTCCCGCGATGCTCAAGGAGTCGGCCTACGCTCTCGGATCGACGACCTGGGAGGTTGTGTTCAAGGTCGTTCTGCCGTACACCAAGACCGGCGTCATCGGCGGAATCATGCTGGGCCTCGGTCGCGCCATCGGTGAAACCATGGCGGTGACCTTCGTCATTGGCAATTTCAACCAGCTGAACAGCCTGTCCCTTTTCGAGGCCGCCAACAGCATCACTTCGGCGCTGGCCAACGAATTCGCCGAAGCGGGCGAGGGGCTGCATCAGGCTTCGCTGATTTACCTGGGCTTGGTGCTGTTCTTCATCACCTTCGTCGTGCTGTCCTTGTCCAAGCTGCTGCTCAGCCGCCTGCAGAAGAACGAAGGGAGCCGTTCATGAGCGCCTCCGAAGCATTGCAGGCCTCGCGGCTTGCCAAGCACAACAGCCGCAAGCGGGTGAACGCGGTGGCGATGGTGCTGTGTCTCGGTGCCATGGCCTTCGGGCTGTTCTGGCTGGCATGGATCCTGATCGAAACGATCCGGCTGGGCATCGACGGCTTGTCTCTGTCCATCTTCACCGAGATGACGCCACCGCCTCAGGCCGAGACTGGCGGTCTGCTGAATGCGATTTTCGGGTCGCTGGTGATGGTGGGTCTGGCCACGCTGCTCGGCACACCGATCGGTGTGATGGCCGGCGTCTACCTCGCCGAGTACGGCCAGAAGACCTGGCTCGGAAGCGTCACCCGGTTCATCAACGACATCCTGCTGTCGGCTCCGTCGATTGTCATCGGGCTGTTCATCTACACCGTCGTGGTGGCGCCGATGAAGTCGTTCTCTGGGTTCGCCGGTGTGTTGGCACTGGCGCTGATCGTGATCCCGGTGGTCATCCGCACCACGGAGAACATGCTGTCGCTGATTCCGTCCGCTTTGCGCGAGGCGGCCTACGCATTGGGCACGCCCAAGTGGAAGGTGATCCTCAGCATCACGCTCAAGTCGGCGCGAGCAGGTGTCATCACCGGTGTGCTGCTGGCAGTGGCTCGCATCGCAGGTGAAACCGCTCCTTTGCTGTTCACAGCGCTGTCCAACCAGTTCTGGTCGTCCAGCTTGGGCGAGCCGATGGCCAGCCTGCCCGTCACTATTTTCAAGTTCGCACTCAGCCCGTACGAGAACTGGCAAAAACTGGCCTGGGCCGGGGTGTTCCTGATCACGCTGGGGGTGCTGCTGCTGAACATCCTGGCGCGAGTCCTTTTCCGCAACAAGAACTGACGGCCGGAGGCCTGCATCATGGACAAGAAAGTCGACGTCCCGGTGACCGAGAAGATCAAGATCTCGGTGCGCAACCTGAATTTCTATTACGGCAAATTCCATGCGCTGAAGAACATCAATCTCGATCTTCCCGAGAAGAAGGTCACCGCATTCATCGGCCCTTCGGGCTGCGGCAAGTCGACTCTGTTGCGCACCTTCAACCGCATGTTCGAGCTCTACCCGGAACAGCGGGCCGAAGGCGAGATCCTGCTTGACGGCGAGAATATTCTGGCGTCCAAGAAGGACGTGTCGCTGATGCGGGCCAACGTCGGCATGGTCTTTCAGAAGCCGACCCCATTCCCGATGTCGATCTACGACAACATTGCCTTTGGCGTGAAGTTGTTCGAGACCTTGCCGCGAGTCGAGATGGACGAGCGGGTCGAATGGGCGCTGAAGAAGGCCGCGCTCTGGAACGAAGTGAAGGACAAGCTCAGCCAGAGTGGCTCCGGACTGTCCGGTGGTCAGCAGCAGCGTCTCTGCATCGCACGCGGCATCGCGATCAAGCCCGAGGTGCTGCTGCTCGACGAACCGTGTTCGGCGCTCGATCCGATTTCAACCGGCAAGATCGAGGAACTGATCCACGAACTGAAGTCCGATTACACGGTGCTGATCGTGACCCACAACATGCAGCAGGCGGCCCGCAGCTCGGATTACACGGCCTACATGTACCTGGGGGATCTGATCGAATTCGGTCCAACGTCCGACATCTTCATGAAGCCGAAGAAGAAGGACACCGAGGACTACATCACCGGCCGCTTCGGTTGATTCCACTCGCCACAGATCTTTCAGGGACTCTGACATGACTGACAAACACCTTTCCACGCAGTTCGACGCCGAACTCAGCGGCATTTCGACCCGGGTGCTCGAGATGGGCGGATTGGTCGAATCCCAGGTCGCACAGGCGGTCTACGCCCTCACGCACTTCAGCGCCGAGACGGCCTCCCAGGTGCTGGTGCTCGAAGAGACCGTCAACTCGATGGAAGTCGAGATCGATCGAGATCTGTCGAGCATCATCGCCCGCCGTCAGCCGACGGCCCGCGACCTGCGCCTGCTGATCGCCATCAGCAAGACGATCGCCAACCTCGAGCGTGTCGGCGACGAGGCCGCGCGTGTGGCCCGCACGGTGCAGCGGCTCATCAATACAGGGGTGTCGAGCCGGTTGCGGTTGCCCGTGGCCGATCTGAAGTTCGAATCCGAACTCGCCATTGCTCAACTGCGCAAGGCCCTTGATGCCTTCGCCCGCCTGGATGTAGACAAGGCGTTGCAGGTCCTGAAGCAAGACGACCAGATCGATCAGGAGTTCGAAGGCCTGATGCGCAAGCTCATCACCTTCATGATGGAAGACCCACGCACCATCTCGTCGAGCATCGATCTGGTGTTCGTCGCGAAGGCGATCGAGCGCGTCGGCGACCATGCCAAGAACCTGGCGGAGCAGATCATCTACATCGTCAAGGGCACCGATGTGAGACACAACTCCGTCGAGGACGTCGAGACCATGGTGCGATGAATCTACCCACAGGGAGTCAACAATGAGTCGTGTACTGGTGGTCGAGGACGAATCGGCAATCGCCGAACTGATTTCCATCAACCTGCGTCATGCCGGCTACGACGTGACCATCGCCGCAGACTCCGATCAGGCGCAGATCGAGGTCGATGGCGTGTTGCCGGACCTGATCGTGCTCGACTGGATGCTGCCGGGGCAGTCCGGCATCGTGCTCGCCAAGCGCTGGCGGTCTCAGGCTCGCACCCGCGATCTGCCCATCATCATGCTGACCGCGCGAGCTGAGGAGGGCGACATGATCTCCGGCCTCGACGCGGGTGCAGATGACTATCTGACGAAGCCGTTCTCGACGAACGAGTTGCTGGCCCGCATCCGTGCGGTGCTGCGCCGCAAGGCTCCCGAAGCGCTCGACACCATGGTCGACGTGGCCGGGTTGAAACTCGACCCTGCGACACGGCGGGTGGTTCGCGATGATCGCGAAGTGCGCATCGGGCCGACCGAGTTCCGTCTGCTGCATTTCTTCATGACGCATCCGGAGCGGGTCCACAGCCGTGCTCAGTTGCTTGATCGCGTGTGGGGCGACCATGTCTTCATCGAGGAGCGCACCGTGGATGTCCACGTGAAGCGCTTGCGCGAGGCGCTGGAGCCTGTGGGCTGCTCCCGCATGATTGAGACCGTGCGTGGTGCGGGGTATCGACTGACCCAGCAGGCCCAGGCTCTCTCGGCCTGATAGGTTCGGGAAACGATCTTTATTCATGGGTTGGATTTTTCCCCGACTGCTGGGTGCGGTGCTCAGCGTGTTGCTGGTGGGGATGCTGGGCCGGATGATCGGCAGCCAGTTTCACTGGCCAGTTCTGGGCGCGCTGGTCGGAGCCATGTCCGGTGCCTTCGCCTATTCACTCGTCGATGTGCTGCGAGGTCAGCGGTTCATGGAGTGGTTGCACCGGCAGGATGGCAATCCCGCACCCCGTGATGCCGGCTTCTGGGGTGAGGCAGGCTACTGTGTCGAACGTTCGATGCGGTCGCTTGAGCGGCAAGTTGCAACCGAGCAGACCCGACTCGAACAATTTCTATCGGCGATTGAGGCATCGCCGAATGGCGTCATGCTGCTCGATGAAAACGATCAGATCGTCTGGTGCAATTCGGTCGGTGCAGATCACTTCGGCCTCGATCCGCAGCGTGACCGGATGCAGGCAATCACCAACCTGGTCCGTGCGCCGATCTTCGTGGCCTACATGCAGGCGGGTGTCTACGACGAGGCGGTGAGTTTCCCCGGACCCGGATCGCGCGGCACGGTGTCGGTGCTGATCCGGCCCTACGGTGATGGCATGAAGTTGATCCTGTCGCAGGACATCACCGAGCGCGAACGCAGCGACAGCATGCGGCGCGGTTTCGTCGCCAACGTGTCGCACGAGATCCGCACCCCGCTGACGGTGCTGTCGGGCTTCATCGAGACGATGTCCAGCCTGAAATTGACCGATGTCGAGCGACGTCGGGTCATTGAGCTGATGGCCCAGCAGGCGCAGCGGATGCAGCTGCTCGTCGGTGATCTGCTGACACTTGCGCAGCTCGAAGGCAGCCCGCGTCCCGGGTCTGATCGGTGGGTGCCTGTGCGCCAGCTGTTGACGCAAGTGCATGCCTCGGCCGAGGCGCTTTCGGCCGGGCGCCACACGCTGGTATTCGGCAGCCTCTCGACGACAGACGGCGCCAACGATGCAATTGCCGGTGCCGAGCAGGAACTGCACAGCTCGATTGCCAACTTGGTCAATAACGCGATCCGCTACACGCCCTCGGGTGGCTCGGTGCATGTGCTGTGGTCGATACACAGCGATGGCGTTGGCGAACTCGAGGTGCGCGACACCGGCCTCGGTATCGCCAAGGAACACCTGCCGCGACTGACCGAGCGTTTCTACCGCGTCGACGGCAGCCGTTCGCGAGACACGGGTGGCACCGGCCTGGGGTTGTCGATCGTCAAGCATGTCGCACAGCGGCACGGTGGCGAACTGGAGATAAGCAGTGAACCCGGCCAGGGCTCCAGCTTCAAGCTGCTGTTTCCGGCGGCCAGAGTGCGTGCTGCAGCCAAATCTTCGGACTCTGCGGGCGAGGTTGCACAGCAGCCTTCGACTGAAGAGATCCACGTCGGCATGAGCTGAACTTCCGTACGATCCTGGGTTGCCCCGGGATCGACCGGATCATCGATCCGCCGCAGAGCTGTCGCGTCCCTGTCGACCGTAGATCACCATCCATTCCGTGCGATCGGTGGGCCGTGATTCCCGCGCCACCCGAGCCCAGCCGGCCGGTGCGGGTGGTCGTTTGCCCTTGCGGGGTTCGACCTGCAGGAGGAAGTTGCACGTCGTGTTGGCAGCGTTTCCACTGGCGTCCACGCGAAACCCGCCGAAGTATTCGAGTGCGGCCTGAAAGCTGCGCTGGATGCGCGGTGTTGCGATGCAGGCGTCCTTGGGCACGTGCAGCGCCACGCGGTCGACCAGCGGACGGTAGCTGCGTGCGTAGTCCAGTACCGGCAGCATGAGTGTCATCACCAGCAGCCAGCACAGGGCAA
This sequence comes from Burkholderiaceae bacterium, assembly GCA_030654805.1. Classification (GTDB taxonomy): domain Bacteria; phylum Pseudomonadota; class Gammaproteobacteria; order Burkholderiales; family Burkholderiaceae_C; genus PBB1. The sequence goes on along the minus strand of JAURWR010000011.1, from coordinate 37,184 downwards.
CTCCACTGGCCGGCAGCACCAGGCTCTTCCACATCGCGTGCTGGTTGCGCCCGGTTCGCCAGCGAACCAGCCACACCCAGGCCAGGCTGCCCGTACCGGCCAGAATGAGAGCCAGCAGAGAAAACTGCGGGGTGAAGCCCGGGGCCAGTTTCACGACGTTCTGCGCTGGGCGCACCGGAAAACCGATCTGCATCGATGAATAAATGACCCAGAACGCAATCGCGCAAACGCTGAAGAAGAACACCGAAAACCAGTCGACCGCTGCAGCGGTGCTGCGCTTGAGCGTCGGCAAGGCAAATGCCGCCAGCAGCGCCCAGGCGGGGAGCGACAGCATCAGCACGCGATCCTGTCCACCGCCCACGACGCTGGCGATGGCCGTGACCGCCGCGCAACCCAGGGGCACGGCAATGTGGCGGTTGAGGACATGGCGACGCCACTGCCACAGCGTCCACAACGCCATCGGCCAGGCCGGCCACAGAAACCACAGCCATTGCCGGGGAACAGCCAGCACCTGATCGAGCGTTCGATAACTGCCAACCTGCCAGCTCCACAGGGCCAGCGCAGTGGCCAAGGCGGCTGTCAAAGCGGTTGCGCCGCCGACCCAGGGTGTGAAGCGACGCACGATGGGGTAGTTGGAACGGGCGCTCACGGCGATGCCCACCAGACCCAACGCGACGGAGATCGTGGGTGCACCGCAGGCAGCCAGCGCCGGCAGACTGATCAGCACCGCGATCTTCGGACGCGGGCCCCTGAAAGGGCTGGCTGCCATCGCATAGATGAACAGCGCGACGCAGGCGAGCTGCCCGAGCTCTGGTGTGGTTTCGTGTCCGAGTTGAAGCAGGCCCAGCGTGGCGATCAACGCGAGCAGCGCACCATCGGCCATCGCCCGGGCGTAGTCAGCGGGATCGGCCTCGCCGCCGAAGGCAAAGGGCAAGGGCTGAGCCGCTTCGGTGCGGGCCAGATGATAGGCGGCGTGCCAGGTCAGCAGCAGCACGGAGACGAGCAGCATGGCGAACGGAAGTCGTGCTGCGAGGGCGGGATCGATCCAGGGTCCAAGCAGGCGGATGAACGCCGCACCGAGCCAATACGGCAGGGGTGACGGGTCGGCGGCCACGCCACCGATGGCCGGCATCCACCAGGAAGACCGGCCGTCGACCATGCTGATCATGTATCCGAACGCCGTCACATCGGCGTTGCGCCACGGATCGCGCCCAAAAACCCCTGGCAGCACGTACGCGGCGCAGAACAAGAGCAGTGCCCAGCGCGGCAGGCGCTGCACGGCGCGCTGCGACACCAGGGCGGGGTTCAGAGAGGAGTTGATCATCCAAAAAAAAGGCAGCCGAGGCTGCCTTTCTGAACGTTCATGGGCAGGGCCCGGATTACTTCTTCAAGTGCGCAAACTTGTTGCGGAACTTCTCGACACGGCCGCCGAGCGAGTCGATGCTCTTCTGCGTGCCCGTGTAGAACGGGTGCGATTCGCTGGTGGTTTCGAGCTTGAACAGCGGCACTTCACGGCCATCATCCAGCTTGATGGTTTCCTTTGCCGTCGCGCACGAGCGCGTGACGAACTTGAAACCGTTGGAGAGATCCACGAAGCAGACGTCGCGGTAGTTGGGGTGAATGCCGTCTTTCATTGAAACCTCTGTGCTGTGTCGCGGGAGCCACGCCGAACCATTCGGCGCACTTGCCACTGTGAGGGAAACCCAAGATTATAGGTCGAGCCGACCTCAAGGGGTGAGGCCGACGCGGCTCAACCGCCGCGACGCATCATGTCGAAGAAGTCGTGGTTGGTCTTGGTGGACTTCATCTTGTCGAGGATGAACTCCATCGCCTCGATTTCGTCCATCGGATAGAGCAGCTTGCGCAGGATCCAGGTCTTCTGGAGGATTTCCGGCTTCAGCAGCAATTCTTCGCGGCGAGTCCCCGACTTGTTCAGCAGGATCGACGGGTAGACGCGCTTCTCGGCCATGCGGCGATCCAGGTGGATTTCGCAGTTGCCGGTGCCCTTGAACTCCTCGTAGATCACCTCGTCCATCCGGCTGCCGGTGTCGACCAGCGCGGTGCCGATGATGGTCAGCGATCCGCCTTCCTCGATGTTGCGCGCCGCGCCGAAGAAGCGCTTGGGCCGCTGCAGCGCATTGGCATCGACACCACCGGTCAGCACCTTGCCGCTGGACGGAAGCACGTTGTTGTAGGCGCGGGCCAGCCGGGTGATCGAGTCGAGCAGGATCACCACGTCCTTCTTCATCTCGACCAGGCGCTTCGCGCGCTCGATCACCATCTCGGCGACCTGCACATGGCGCTGGGCCGGTTCATCGAAGGTCGAGCTGATGACCTCGCCGCGCACGGTGCGCTGCATCTCGGTCACTTCTTCCGGCCGTTCATCGACCAGCAGCACGATCAGGTGCGCTTCGGGGTAGTTGGCGACGATGGCGTGCGCGAGCTGCTGCATCATCACCGTCTTGCCGCTCTTCGGCGCCGACACCAGCAGGGCGCGCTGGCCTTTGCCGATCGGCGCGATCAGGTCGACGATGCGTGCGGTGATGTTCTCGTCGGACTTGATGTCGCGTTCCAGCTTGAACTGCTCTTTCGGGAAGAGCGGCGTCAAGTTCTCGAACATGATCTTGTTCTTGCTCTGCTCCGGGGTCAGCCCGTTGACCTTGTCGACCTTGACCAGCGCGAAGTAGCGCTCGCCGTCCTTCGGGACCCGCACCTCGCCTTCGACATCGTCGCCGGTGTGCAGGTTGAAGCGGCGGATCTGGCTGGGGCTCAGGTAGATGTCGTCGGTGGACGCCATGTAGCTGGCATCCGGTGCGCGCAGGAAGCCGAAGCCATCGGGCAATACCTCCAGCACGCCGTCGCCGAACACCTGTTCGCCGCCCTTGGCGCGCTTCTTCATGATCGCGAACATCAATTCCTGCTTGCGCAGGCGAGTGACGTTCTCGATCTCCAGCGCCTCGCCCATCGTGATGAGTTCGGAGACGTGGAGCGCTTTCAGTTCAGACAGGTGCATGGGGGCGAACCGGGAAAATGATCAACAGGTGTTTCTGGACACGACCGCAGCCTGTTGACAGGTGCTTCCGTGGGTCGACGCCGGCATTGACATGCCGGGCAACGAGCTGGAGGGGGAGGGCTGCCGACTTGTGGTCTGGCAGATTCACTGGGTTGCCGGAATCCGAGAGTGGGACTGCGGGCAATCGACAAGGTGGAGCGGAGAGCCCCACCCAACAGGGGTCGATTATAGGTTGCCGTCGATGAAGGCTGTCAACTGGGCTTTCGTCAGCGCGCCAACCTTGGTTGCCGCAAGCTGTCCGTCCTTGAACAGCATCAGCGTGGGGATGCCACGGATGCCGTATTTGGCCGGCACGTCGCGGTTGTCGTCAACGTTCATCTTGGTGACCTGCAAACGGCCGTCGTAGGTCTTCGACACCTCGTCGAGGATCGGCGCTATGGCCTTGCAGGGACCGCACCATTCGGCCCAGTAATCCACCAGCACCGGCTTGCTGGACTGGATAACGTCGCTGTCGAACGACGCGTCGGAGGTGTGGGTGATCAGTTCGCTGCTCATGGTTGTCCTTGGTACGAGCGAGCCTGGAGGTAGGCTGCAAGGCACAATGATTTTGGCACATCGGGTGCTTTGGCTTACGTCCTGTGACGCTGGCGAGACGACTCCTTTTCTATCGCCACGATGACAAAAACCTTTCTTGAATCTGCAGGCGGGGATCTCTGGTCGGCCGCCATTGCCGCTTCGGTTCACTGGGCGAAAGAACAGGGCATCGGCCTTCGTGATGCCGTCTTCCTCGTGCCCTTTGCCCAACACCTCCCTCTGGCCCGCCAGGCTTGGACGGCAGCCGACGCGTGGATGCCGCAGGTCGAGACCACCCAGACGCTGGCCCGCAGCGCGTCGCCTCCCGAACCGGAGGCGGATCACGACATCTGCTTCGATGCGGCGCTGGACGGGTTGACCGCGCGCCGCCTGCTGCGCGGGCAGGCGGCCTTCGCGGCGTGGCTGCATCGGGACCCTCGCGCCTTCGATCAGGCGGCGACCGCAGTGACGCAGGTGGCTCAGGCGATCGCACGCGCGATCGCGGCCGTGCCGCCGGCTCAGCGTGCCGCGCATCGTGCCTCGATGCGCGAGATGCTCGGCGCGGTGGGCGGTGTCGGTGGCACGGAGCGGCATCTGGCGCGCATCGCCTTCGAGTGGGCTGCTGCCACGACCGCGCCGACGACCGATGTGCTGTTCACCCTGCGGCCATCGGCGTGGATCGTCGTGCAGGCCGGCGGGGCCGATGCGCTCACGCAGGCGGTCGTCGACGCTGCCTCGCCCGACTGCCCGGTGTTCTGGATCGATGCCGATCCGTCCGGCGACGACGTCATCCGTGCCGTGGCGCCGCAGGCCCGCGTTCAGGTGCAGGTGTGCAGCGGCTTCGAGGACGAAGCGCAACGCGCCGCCGCCCAGGTTCTCGTCGATCTGTCCGTGCACGGCGCGCCGGTGGCGTTGATCGCGCAGGATCGCCTGTTGGTGCGACGGGTGCGCGCGCTGCTGGGCCGGCACGGCGTGCCGCTGCGCGACGAAACCGGGTGGACCTTGTCGACCACCCGCGCCGGCGCGAGCGTGGGTCTGCTGTTGCGCGCGGCCACAGCCACCGCCACGGTGGATGACGTGCTTGACGCGATCAAGTCCTGGCCGGCAACGGCGTTCGATGCGGTGGCGGTCGCTTCGCTCGAGTTCACCCTGCGCCGACACCATTGGGCCCGACCGACCTGGGTCGATCCGCAGCGCTTGAGTCCGGCTGCGGCCGCGCTCTGGGAACTGGCCGCGCAGGCCACCGAGCCCCTGCGTGGGGCCGGCGCCCAGAACCTGGTCGGCTGGAGCGCACGTGCGCGTGCAGCGATGCAGGCCAGCGGACTCGCGGCATCACTTGCCGACGATGATGCCGGCCGACAAGTGTTGTCCGCGTTGCATCTGAACGCGACCAGCGCATTGGTCTCTCACACCGAGACGCTCACGTTGGCGGACTACGCCCGCTGGGTCGACTCCGCGCTCGAGCAGGCGACCTTTGTTCCCGCATCGCCCGCGTCGCCCGCCGTGATCGTGATCCCGGCACCCCGCGCGATGCTGCGGCCGTTCACCGCGATCGTGTGGCCGGGGACGGACGAGAAGCACCTGGGCGCTGCGCCGTCGCCGCATCCGTTGTTGAATGATGCCGAGGCGGCAGCTCTCGGCCTGCCGACTGCAGCCGAGCGGCGCGAGCGCGAGGCGCTTGCTTTCGCGCAGGCGCTGCGCGGTGTCCCGGTGACGCTGCTGCGGCGCACCGATGACGACGGCGAGCCGGTGTCGCCCAGCCCCTTGCTCGAACGGTTGATGTCGGCCCGCCGCGAAGCCGGGTTGGTGGTTCTCGGCAACGCACCCGATCCGCGCACCGTGCAAGTCACGTCGCCGACCCCGGTCTCTCGGCCGCTGCCGTCGGCGCCGGCGTTGCTGCCAGATCGATTGAGCGCCAGCGCCTGCGAAGCTCTGCGAGCCTGTCCGTACCGCTTCTTCGCGCTGCGCATGCTGGGATTGCAGCCGGCCGAAGAGCTCGATGGCGAAGTCGAGAAGCGCGACTACGGCACCTGGCTGCATGAAGTCCTGGACCGGTTTCATCGGGCTCGTCCGTTGCCCATGGCGGCGCAGGACGATGCACGCGCGCTGGCCGAGGCGGCCGTCGCGGCTCAGACCGAGATGGGAATTCCGGATGCCGACTTCCTGCCGTTCGCCGCGACCTTCGAGCGCTTTGCGCCACGCTATGTCGACTGGCTGCACGGGCGCGATCGAGAAGGCGCGCAGTGGCTCGATGGCGAACGCGAGTGGACGGCGCATCCCGAGGCCTGGCAAGGCATCGCGATGCACGGCGTGATCGATCGCATCGACAGCATCTCCGGAGGGGAAGGGCCGGTGACGCAGCTGATCGACTACAAGACCGGCAGCACGACCGCCTTGCGGGACAAGATCAAGCAGCGGCAGGAAGACACGCAGCTGCCGTTCTATGCCGCGCTGGCGATCGAGCAGGGCAGGCGGGTCGGCGAGATCGGCCCGCTCGATGCGATCTACCTGTCGCTCGACGACTCGCAGAAGATCGTGGAGGTGCGTCACCCCGATGTCGAGCAGAGTGCCGAGGCCCTGGTGGACGGCCTGGGACGCGATCTCGCGAGATTGCGTGGTGGCGCGGTGCTGCCTGCGCTCGGTGAGGGTGCGGCCTGCGAGTACTGCGAGGCCCGCGGGCTGTGCCGACGGGATCAGTGGGCCGTGCTTCCCGCTGCGGGATCAACCCCATGAGCGCACCGATCGCTGCGGGGCAACCCGCCTATCTCATCGACGGCGCTGCGGTCGGTTCCGTCGCCTTCTATGCGGTCGCCTGCGACCCGCGCCGCCACGTCGTCGTCGAGGCCTGTGCCGGTGCGGGCAAGACCTGGATGCTGGTGTCGCGCATCCTGCGTGCGCTGCTCGACGGCGCCGAACCGCAGGAGATCCTGGCGATCACCTTCACCCGCAAGGCGGCCGGCGAGATGCGGGCCCGGCTCGCCGAGTGGTTGACCACGCTGTCGGCCGATGTGGGAACCGAAGCCCAGCGGATCGAGGCGTTGCAGCAGCGCGGGCTCGACGCCGCCACCGCCCAGGCACTCGCGCCAGCGCTCGCAGGTTTGCAGCAGCGGCTGCAGCGGGCGGGTCGATCGGTCGAGATTCGCACCTTCCACGCGTGGTTCTCGCAACTGCTGAAGGCCGCGCCGCTCGATCTGCTGATCGAGCTCGGTGTGCAGCGCGACGCGCAGATCGTCGAGGACATCGCCGATCACGAGAGCGAGGTGTTTCGGCGCTTTCACGGCGTGGTCGTCGCTGACGATGCGCTGCGCGCCGACTATCACCACCTCGTGCTGCGCCGCGGCCGCTCTCAACTGCGCAAGTGGCTCGACGCCGCTTGGGCCAAACGAGTCGAAATTGAGCTGGCCGATGCGGCCGGCACGCTCGAAACCAGCGTTGCGGCTCCAGAGTCACCGTGGCTTGGTGCTGCTGATGCCGCGTGTCCGACCGATTGGGTTCATCTGCCGTCGGTGCGCCAGACGATGCAACGCTGTGCGTCGGTGCTGGGACGTGGCGGCAAGGCCAAGGCGACGGAGGCGGCACGCGCGATCGAAGCTGCGCTGTCGATGGGCGCGCTGCCGAGTGCTGACCACAAGGCGGTGTTCGAGGCGCTTTGGCTGGCGCTCTTCACGCTTGCCGGCACCCCGCGCAAGGGTCTCGGCGATGGGCCTGAGCAACAAGCGGCAATCGATCTGCTGGTTGTGTTGCGCGATGCGGTCGCGCAGCACGCAGCGCGCGACGAGCACCTTCGGATGGTGCGTCTGTCGCGCGTTCTGTTCAACGAACTGGCCGCCTACAAGCGTTCTCGCGGGCTCGTCGAGATGGCCGACCTCGAACGCTGTGCGGTCGCGCTGCTGGGCGACTCGACGCTGTCGGGCTGGGTGCAGGAGCGACTCGATGCCCGTGTGCGACACCTGCTGATCGACGAATTCCAGGACACCAGCCCCCTGCAGTGGCATGCGCTGGCGGCCTGGTTGTCGGGCTATGCCGGGGCGGGCGGTGGAGCCAGCGGACAGCGACCGCCCTGCGTCTTCATCGTCGGTGATCCGAAGCAGAGCATCTACCGTTTTCGTCGCGCCGAACCCAAGGTGTTCGAGGCAGCGCGTGATTTCGTCCAGCAGGGCCTCGACGGCTGCGTGCTGAGCTGCGACCACACGCGACGCAACGCGCCCGAGGTGCTGGCTGTGCTCAACGAGGTGTTTGCGCAAGCCGGTCGCGACGGTGAGTTCGCGGGATTCCGACCGCACTCCACATCGCTCGGTTCGGTGCCCGGAGCAGGCGTCTGCGGTCTGCCTCGGGTGCTGCGAGAACCCCAGGACCGCAACGAATCGGCCGACGACGATGGGTGGCGGGACACGCTGTCGGTGCCGCGTGTCGAGCCCGAGCAACGGCTGCGCAAGCAGGAGGCCGATTGCGTCGCGCTCGCGGTGAGCGCGGTGCTGGCTGGTGGCGTGTCGCCGGGCCAGGTCCAGGTGCTGTGCCGCAAGCGTGAATCGCTGCGGCTGGCGGCCGCCTCGCTCGAGGCGCTCGGCGTGCCATGCGCGGCCGTCGAGGAGGGTGCCCTGTTCGACGCGCCCGAGGTGCGTGATCTGGTTGCCGTGCTCGATGTGCTGGCGTCGCCCGGTCACGCGTTGTCGCTGGCTCAGGCGCTGAAGAGTCCGATCTTCGGTTGCAGCGACGTCGATCTGGTGCAACTGGCCACCGAGGTGGCCGCCAGCCGCGACGATGACGATGTACCGGGTCGCCGCGCCGGTCCTCTGGCCTGGTGGATTGCGCTGCACGGGGTTGACGAGCCCAGCCCAGCGCTGGAGCGCGCGCGCTCGCTGTTCGGTGCGTGGCAGCAGGCCGCCCGGGTGTTGCCACCGCACGATCTGCTCGACCGCATCGTTGACGAAGGCCAGGTGATCGAGCGCACCCTGGCCGCCGTGCCACCGACGCGGCGCGCTGCCGCCCGGGCTTCCATCGATGCCTTGCTGGCGCAGTCCCTGATGCTTGATGGCGCACGCGGCGCAACACCGTACAACTTCGTGCGTGCGCTGCGACGGCGGCGCCTCACGATTGCCGTGCCCGCGCAGTCCGATGCGGTTCAGTTGCTGACCGTCCACGGCGCCAAGGGCCTGGAAGCGGAGGTTGTTTTCATCATGGACACGCAGCCCGAACCCAACGTGGCTGAAACCGCGACCCTGCTGGTGAAGTGGCCGGTCGAATCACCGCACCCGGTGTGCTGCGCCTACGTCTATGCCGAGTCGCAGTGCCCGCCGTTGCTGCAGCCGTTGTTCGACGAGGAACTGGCGGCGCGACGACGCGAAGAGCTCAATGGGCTGTACGTTTCGATGACACGTGCCAAGCACCGGGTGGTGGTCAGCGCCACCGCGCCTCATCGCGTGTCGCCCACCGTGTCTTGGTGGCAGCGTCTGGAGCCGCACACGGTCGCCTGGGCGCCGGCGTCCTTCGGCCATGCGCCCGCCGATACCTCGATGGCGGATGTGCGCTTGCCGGTGCTGCCGGATTGGCAGTCACCTGCCACGGCAGGCGTCGCGCCAGGCGTGGGGGCGGCGGGCAGCCAGGACGACAGCAGCGACGCAAGTCGCCTCGGCCAGGCTGTGCATCGGGTCCTGGAATGGGCAGTACGCAGCGATCGGCCCGCAGTTTCAGCGCTTGATGTCCTCTGCGTGGCAGCCGCCCGCGAGTTCGGCGCGGAGCTTTCGGGGGTGCAGCGGGTGGCGGGGGCCATCCTGGGCAGCCCGGACTGTCAGCGCTTCTTCGATCCGGCCGGCTGCTTCTGGGCCGGCAACGAGGTCGGCGTGAACGAAGGCGGTGAGGTCTTGCGCATCGATCGCGTGGTCCATCTGCGCGATGCAGGCGACGGGGTCTCCCCCGAGGCTGCCGGAGTCGGTGTCTGGTGGGTACTCGATTACAAGCTGAGTCACTCGCCGCAGGACCTCGACGATCACCGTCAGCAGTTGCTGCGCTACCGGCGGGCCGTGTTGCGGCTGCAGCCCGGAGCCACCGTGCGGGCTGCCTTCATCACCGGCCGGGGTGCGGTGATCGAGCTCGCTTGAGCTGGTTTGGGCACGGCTGAGCGGCTACCAGCGAACCGGTGGAACGTCTGAAACAAGGCGTGGCGAGGCAAATGCACGGCAAAGGCCCGTGAATTCATCGCTTGGCCGACGCAGGGGTCCATTTCCAATAGAAAGCATCCGATATCCCTGACCATGACCGGCAATCCCCCTTCCACTGCCAGCGAACGACCGAGCCAGCTCGGTCGAAACTTCGGCCGATTCGAGCTGCTGCAACTGCTGGGCAAGAGCCAGGGCAGCATGGTGTGGCTGGTCAACGATCCGCTGATACAACAGCAACTCGTGCTGACGCTGCCTCGGGTGCAGCCTGTCGATCCGATGGCGCTTGAGCGCTGGCTGAAGCCGGTCCGCCACGCCGCACGACTCGATCATCCGAATCTCGCGCAGGGCGTTGAGGTCGACGTCCAGGAACACTGGCCGTACATCGCCGTCGACCGCGCCAACGGCGTCACGATGACGGAGTGGCTGACACTGCACCCGAATCCTTCGCCGAACGAATCGGTCGGCTGGGTCTGCCAGGTGCTGGAAGCCCTGGCGTTTGCTCACGAGGCCGGCACCGCCCACCACGACTTGCAACTGCACAGCCTGCTGATCAACGACGCGGGCCGAGTGCAGTTGATGGCCCTTTCGACCTCCAGCAACCAGGGCACTCCGCAGCCTACCGATGGGGTCAGGCGCGGCGTCGATCAGGCCGTTCTGGTCGAGGCCGACACCCTGCGTGCCCAGCGCGAAGCCGCTGAACGCGACGTGCTGGCCTGTGGTCTGTTGCTGCACCTGCTGTTGACCGGTGCGCCGGTCCTGGACGAACCTGATATCTCGAAGGCGATGCTGCGACTGACGCCGGTGGGCCGCGACCTGGTGCGCCTGCCGTGGAGCACGCCGCATCCGATTCCCGAGGCACTGCGTGCGATCGCCAACCGCTGCACCGCCAGCCAGGATCGCCAGCGCTACCTCAGCGCGCGAACCTTCCTGCGAGCGCTGCAAGGCTGGCTTGAAGCCGAGGCGCTGGGTCGCGACGGCCCGCTCGAACTGATGCTCGACCGCCTGCGCACCGTCGGCGCCTTGCCCGCGCTGCCCGGCATGAGCGCACGCGTCGAACGCATGGCCGCGATGGAGGGTCAGCATGTCGATGAGATCGCTCGACTCATCCTGCAGGACATGGCACTGAGTTTCGAGTTGCTGCGCGAGGTCAATTCGGTGCATGTGCAGGGCACGCAGGCCGCCGGTTCGGCGCCGGTGCTGACGATCCGCCGCTCGATCGCGCTGATCGGTCTGAACGGCGTGCGCCAAGCCGCCAACGGGTTGCGCCTCTGGCCGGGGCCGCTGTCCGAGACCGGTGCAAAGGCCTTGCGTTCGCTGATGGACCGGGTGCGTCTGGCCGGCTACACGGCGCAGGCCCTGAGACCAGCCGGGTACGACGCCGAGGTCGTCTACCTGGTCACCGTCTTGCAGAACCTCGGCCGCCTGCTGGCGCAATACCACTTTCCGGACGAATTCGAGCAGATTCGCCACCTGATGCAGGGTGTGCCGCCGCCCGCCGATGCGCCTGCAGGGACCCCTGGCGTGCCCGGCTGGGCCGAAGCCGATGCGTCGTTCGCGGTGCTGGGGATCGACATCGAGGCCCTCGGCTCGGCCGTGGCACGCCACTGGGGTCTGGGGGATGAGATGCTGCACATGATCCGCCGGCTGCCCAAGGATCTGCCTGTGCGCATGCCGGACGACGACAGCGACGTGCTGCGCATCACCGCCAGCGCGGCCAATGAAGCGGTCGATGCGTCCTTGATGCCGGCCATCGCGTCCCGTGATGCCGCCGGAACTCCAGACGCGCCAGCCGATAACGGCGGGGCACCATCCAACGCAGCCAGAGGTTCCCGTGGCTCTGTGCCTCGGACCTCGGTCGCGCAGCGCTATGCGCGCAGCCTCGGGCTCACGCCGCGCATCGTGCAGGAGTCGCTGGCCGCTGCCCGTGAAGCCTTGCGCACCGGAGCGCCGGTCCAGACATCAGGGCCAGGTATCGAAGCCGACCCCGCCGCTGCGCAGCCCGTCGTGGCTGCCGGTTGACCCCGATCATGGCGAGCCTCGCCGCGACGCCGGCCGTGCAGAGCCTGGGCCGCTTCGAGCTGCGTCGCCTGCTTGGCAAGGGCGCTCAGGCCAGTGTCTGGCTCGGATTCGACACGCACCTCGAACGCGAGGTGGCCGTCAAGATCATCCGGAATGGTGGCGGTGTCGATTCGGGTGATGCCACTCAATGGCTGCAGGAGGCCCGCAGTGTCAGCCGCCTGACCCATCCGAACATCGTTCCGGTGTTCGAAGCCGATGTGCACGAGGGCCAGCCGTTCCTCGTCTTCGAATACGTGGCCGGCCACACGCTGACCGAGGTGTTGCGCGCGAAGGGCGCGTTCGCGCCGCAGGCGGCGGTGGCCATCGTCCTGGACATCCTGAGTGCGCTGCGCGCTGCTCACGAGAGTGGCATCGTGCACCGTGATCTGAAGCCATCGAATGTCCTGATCGACATCGGTGGCCGTGCTCGGGTGATGGACTTCGGCATCGCAGTCAAGACGAACGATGTCACGCAGAAGAACCATATCGTCGGCACGCCTGGCTACCTCTCTCCGGAGGCAGCCGAGGGCTTGGCGCCGACCCCAGCGATGGATGTGTATTCGGCCGGCCTGGTTCTGGCCGAATTGCTGGCGGGCAGGCCGGTGATCTCTGAAAAGGACCCGTACCGTGCGATCTACCGCGCGGCCCACGAGGACCTCGAGCTGCCCGCCAGTGTCAGCACCGAGGTCGACGACGAGTTGCGCGCCATCGTGCTGCGCGCGATGGCGCGCGATCCGGCACGCCGGCACGCCAGCGCCGAAGCCTTCAGTGACGCCTTGCAGGCGTGGCTGAATCCGGCGGAAAACGCATCCGAGGCGGCTGCGGCCGGCGCTGCGGCGAGCAGCGGAACGCTCGATTTTCTGTTGCGCCGAATGCGCCACAAGAGCGATTTCCCGGCGTTGTCGGATGCGGTTTCGCGCATCCAGCGTGTGGCCAATTCGGAAACCGAAAGCCTCAACAGCCTGGCCAACGAGATCCTGAAGGACGTTGCGCTGACCAACAAGCTGCTGCGCCTGGTCAACACCGCCAGCTACCGGCATGCCGGTGGCGGCAGCATCAGCACGGTCTCGCGAGCTGCGGCGCTGATTGGCTTTGCGGGTATCCGCAACATGGCGCTGAGCCTGGTGCTGCTCGAACACATGCAGGACAAGGGACATGCCAACCTGCTGAAGGAAGAATTCCTGCGCTCGTTGATGGCTGGCACCCTGGCCGGTGAGCTGTGCACGATGGGCCGCGACAGTGAAGAGGCGTTCATCGGCTCGATGTTCCAGAACCTCGGTCGACTGCTGACCCAGTACTACTTCCCCGACGAGGCTCGCCAGGTCCGCAGCCTGCTGGATCGGGGCCTGGCGTCGGGTGACTCCCCGAAGTCAGGCGCTGAGAACTCGGCTGCCGTCGAGGTGCTGGGCTTGAGCTTCGAGGATCTGGGTGTTGGCGTCGCAAAATCGTGGGGGCTTCCGGACAACTTGCAGCGTTGCATGCGCAAGCCCGGGGGTGAGCCGCCATCGCGTCCGCCCGATGCCACGTCTGAGCGGCTGCGTTGGCTGGCGATGGCCGCCAACGACTTGACCGACACGATGTTGCGCACCGATCCCACGGCCTTGGCGGGGGCCCTCAGCAGTGCTGCCGATCGCTACACCCGTGTACTGGGAATCAGTTCGAAACACATCTGCGAAGCGACCGCGGTGGCGCGCAGCAGGCTCACGGAATCGGCACGAGCCATGAATCTGGTGGTCAGCAAGAACTCGCCATCCGCTCGGCTGCTGGCGCCTCCTGCTGGCGCGGGTACCGCCGGCCTCCTGGATGACGCCCCGCAGCCGAACACCGACTCACTGTCGCCCCACGCACTGGCGGCCACCGCGATCCTGTCCGGACCCGACAACCAAGCGACGGCTGCACCGGCGAGCGGCCCAGGCAAGGCGGCCGATGTGCTGGCAGCCGGCATCCAGGACATCACCAACTCGATGGTCGACAGCTTCAAGCTCAACGAGGTTCTGCGCATGATCCTCGAGACCATGTACCGCGCCCTCGGCTTCCGCCGGGTGCTGTTCTGCCTGCGCGACGCGAAAACCGAAACACTGACCGGCCGCTTCGGTCTGGGCGAGGGCGGCGACGCGGCGGCGGCGCTGTTCAAGGTGCCATTGAAGGGTGGCACCGACCTGTTCGCTGCGGTTTGCGTGAAGGGTGCCGACACATTGATACGCGATGCCACCACGCCCGCGATGGAGGCGCGCCTGCCGGCCTGGTACCGAAAGACGGTGAACGCACCATCGTTCCTGCTGTTGCCCTTGATGATGAAGGGCGCACCGTTCGCGATGATCTATGCCGATCAGGCGCAGCCCGGTGGCATCGAACTGGACGAGAAAGAGCTGTCGCTGCTGCGCACCTTGCGCAACCAGGCGGTGATGGCGTTCAAGCAGGCCAGCTGATCCGGCCCGGACTGCCGCGCTGGTGGCGCGTGATCGAGTCGTCTGGATCCCGCACCGACTCCCCAGGAGCCCGGGTGTCGTGAGCGTCTCGCCACGGACAGATCAAGGTGACGAGCCTGACCCCGGCACTGGTCACAACGGTTGGGGCTGCTTCGTTCCCGACCTGACCCGGTTGGCCGCGCTTCCATGCGGGGAGGCCCGTCGAGGGTCATTGTAAGTGACCGATCCTGAACCAGCGATCGGCAAGGTCAGCGCAACTGCAATGCGTCGTCGCCGAACTCGATCCCGAGCGGCTTGATCAGCAACCGCTTCGGGCCTGCTTCGACCCGCCCGGCGACCCAGGCGCGCACGCCCTGCGCCTCGGCCACCGCCACCGTGCGCTCGGCCTGGTCAGCCGGAACGAAGAGTGCGAAACCGGCCCCCATGTTCAAGGTGCTGTACGCCTCCAGGTCGTCCTGCTGGGCATGCCGCTGGATGAAGCTCAGCACCGTTGGAACGTCAGGCACGGTGTGGATGCGGTAGGTGTGAATGGCCGGGTGCCGCAGCAGCTTGCGCCAGCCGTGGCCGGTGATGTTGGCGCAGTAGTGTGGCGTGACGCCGGCACGGTAGAGCGCCTCCGTCACGGGGGAATACAGCACCGTCGGAGCAAGCAGCGCCTCGCCGTAGGTCAGCGTCGACACGCCGGGTTCGACCGGTGTCAGGTAGCCCTGCGGCAGGCGTTCGACCAGCTTGCGCGCGAGGCTCAGGCCGTTGGCGTGGATGCCGCTCGACGCCAGCAGCACGATCGCATCGCCCGGCGCCAGGCGGTCGCCGACGGACAGCCGTTCCTTCGGGTTGATGAGCCCGGTGCACGAGGCCGCGAGGTCGATGCGACCGGCTTCGACGATGCCCGCCAGCGCCGGCGTCTCGCCGCCGCCCCAGGCCACGCCGCAGCGATCGCAAGCGGCCTTCCACCCTGCCACCAGCGCTTGTGCTCTTTGTGCATCCGCGAACCAGTCGGAGCCACCGGCTGCCCAATAGGCCTGCACGACCAGCGGTGTGGCGCCGACAGTGATCAGGTCGTTGATCGCCATCGCGATGGTGTCCTGCGCGATCGCGTCATAGTAGCTTTTGCCGGTGAGTTGCCTCATCTCGTCGGCCACCAGCGCCTTCGAGCCAAGGCATTCGACGATGCTGGCCAGGTAGAACGGGCCCACGTCGACCACGTAGGCCGACTCGCCACGTGAAGCGGCGACTTCGCTGAAGCCGTGGGCAGCGAGGTGGGCGCCGGTGGCCGCAGCGGCGCGCTGTGCGGCCACTTTCAATGGATCGATCAGGTCGTAGTTGACGCCCGATTGTTCGTAGCTGAGCGTGCCCTGGTCGGGCGCGGGAGAGGAGGGCGTGATCATGTGGAAGGGGCCCCGGCAGGCGAGGCTGGAAGTGCCCGGTGATTATCTGGCAGCCCCCGCGCCACCCGGTCGGAAGGTGGCCGGCAACTAGAATCGTTTGATGAGTTACTTGGTGCTGGCCCGCAAATATCGACCGCGCAATTTCGACGCCCTGGTGGGGCAGGAACACGTGGTGCAGGCGCTGTCGAATGCGCTGACGCAGGGCCGTTTGCACCATGCCTACCTGTTTACCGGCACGCGCGGCGTTGGCAAGACGACGGTGTCGCGCATCCTGGCGAAGTCGCTGAACTGCACCGGCGCCGATGGACAGGGCGGCATCACGGCCAGCCCCTGCGGCGTCTGCAGCGCCTGTCGGGATATCGATGCAGGCCGCTTCGTCGACTACATGGAGCTTGATGCGGCGTCGAACCGCAGCGTCGAGGAGATCACGCCGCTGCTCGACCAGGCCGTCTACAAGCCGGTGGTCGGCCGCTTCAAGGTCTACATGATCGACGAAGTGCACATGCTGTCGAACACCGCGTTCAACGCGATGTTGAAGACGCTGGAAGAGCCGCCCGAGTACCTGAAGTTCGTGCTGGCAACCACCGACCCGCAGAAGGTGCCGGCCACGGTGCTGTCGCGCTGCCTGCAGTTCAACCTGCGGCCGATGGGCATGAACACGCTGCGCGACCACCTGGCGCGGGTGCTGGCCGATGAAGGCATTGCGGCCGAGCCCGGCGCACTGCGGCTGCTGGCGCGCGCCGCACGCGGGTCGATGCGCGACGCGCTGTCGGTCACCGATCAGGCCATCGCGTTCGGCGGCGGCACGCTGCTCGAAGCCGGCGTGCGCGACATGCTGGGTGCCGTCGATCGCAGGCACGCCGTCCGCCTCATCGAGGCCCTTGCCGACCACGACGGCGCTGCTCTGCTGGCCGAGGCCGACGCGCTGCGCGGTCTGGGCCTGTCAGCGACGGGCACCCTCGAGGAACTGGCCGATCTGCTTCAGCAGATGGCCGTGGCGGGGGCGGTACCCGATGCACTGGACGCAAGTGAGCCCGATGCCGTCGCCGCGACGCGGTTGGCCCCGCGTCTTGCGGCCGACGAGACTCAGGTGCTCTACAGCATGGCGCTGCACGGCCGTGCTGAACTGGCGCTGGCGCCCGACGAACACAGCGGTCTGGTGATGGTGCTGCTGCGCATGCTGGCGTTTTGCCCGCCCGCAGGAGCCCGCAGCGTCGAATCACCGCGCACGACCGTCCCGCAGCCCGCTGCCGCGACCGTGGTGGTGACGCCTTCTGCGCGACGTGACAGGCCTGTGGCGAACCCGGATCCCACTCCTGCGCGCCGTGAACTTCGCCACGAGGAGGTTTTCGTCGCTGCTGCAACGGCACCTGTCAGCGTTGCCACCGCCGTGGTGCCTGCGATGCACACCGCCGCCGAGCCGACCCCGCCGCCGTGGGTCGATGCGGCGTGGGGCGATGACAGCGTGACCGCCGCCCCGATAGCCTCGGTGCGGGTGGCTGGGGCCGCGCCGGCGGCCCTGGCGATCGCCGACGTGTCCGTCGCGTCCGCGACGGCAGCGGCCGCATGCGAGGCCGGGTCCCCGCCGGTCGACGCTCCAGTCAACACGTCACTCGGTGACCGTTGGAGCGCGGTGGTGCAGGCCATGGCGCAGGCGGGCAGCATCGTCGCGATGGTGCGGGAGCTTGCGCTGCAGTCGCAGTGCGTGCGCATCGACGACAGCGCATCGCCATCTACCTGGGTGCTGCAGGTCGAGCGTGAGACATTGCGCTCGGCGTTACAGCGCGACAAGCTGGAAGACGCGCTGGCACAGCACCTCGGCACGGCGGTGCGCATCGAGGTGCTGGCCGGTCCGGCCGTCGACACCCCCGCATCTCGAAATGCTGCCGAGCGAGAACGCCGCCAGCGCGAAGCCGAACAGATCATCCAGGACGACCCGGTCGTTCGTGCGCTGACGACGCAGTACAGCGGTGCTCGCATCGTTCCGGGCTCGGTCCGGTACCAATGAACCATCCAGAAACACCACTGATATCCACCAAGGAGACAACACCATGATGAAGGGTCAACTGGCCGGCTTGATGAAGCAAGCCCAGGCGATGCAGGACAACCTGAAGAAGGCGCAGGAAGAGCTGGGAACGATCGAGGTCGAAGGGCAGTCTGGTGCCGGATTGGTCAAGGTCACGATGACCTGCAAGCACGACGTGAAGCGCATCGTGATTGATCCGAGCCTGCTCGCCGATGACAAGGACATGCTTGAAGACTTGGTCGCAGCCGCGTTCAACGATGGCCTGCGCCGCGCCGAAGAGGTGTCGCAGGAAAAGATGGGCAAGCTCACGGCCGGCATGCCGCTGCCGCCGGGCATGAAGTTCCCGTTTTGAGCGATGCCATGAGCGTGTCGTCGCAGGTTCTGACGTCTCGTGGCTGAACCCGCACTGGAAGCGCTGATCGATGCCTTGCGTCGGCTGCCTGGCATCGGCGAAAAGTCGGCGCGCCGCATGGCGCTGCACCTGCTGCAGCACGATCGCGCCGGCGCACAGCGGCTGGCGGCGTCGCTGCAGGCGGCGGTCGCGAACGTGCGACATTGCGTGCGCTGCCACACCTTCACCGAAAGTGAGGTCTGCGGCATCTGCTCTGATACCGAGCGCGATGCCCGGCTGCTGTGCGTGGTCGAGACACCGGCCGACCAGGCCGCGATGGAGCGAACCGGCAGCTACGACGGTTTCTATTTCGTGCTGATGGGGCGCTTGAGCCCGCTCGACGGCATCGGCGTGCACGACATCGGCTTGCAGGCGCTGCTGGATCGTGCGTCAGAAGGCGGGGTCGAGGAAGTGATCGTCGCGACCAACTTCACCGCCGAAGGCGAAGCGACCGCGCACGCGGTCAGCGAGGCGCTGAAGGCCCGCAGCCTGCGTGTGACCCGACTGTCGCGCGGCGTGCCGGTGGGCAGCGAACTCGAGTACGTCGATCTGGGCACCATCGCGCACGCGCTGGTCGATCGCCGTTGAAGACCTTTCAGCCAGTGAACACGCCATGAGCAACATCAGCACCTGGTGCATCCTGATCGCCGCCTTGATGCCGATCGCGTGTGCGGGCATCGCCAAGTGGGGCACGTTCTCCAAGCCGGCTTCGGAAGGCGGCTACGACAACAGCCACCCGCGCGAATGGCTGGCTCGCCAGAACGGCTGGCGCCTGCGTGCCAACGCCGCGCAGGCCAACTGCTTCGAGGCGTTGCCGTTCTTCATCGGTGCGCTGCTGTGGGCCCAGCAGATCGGTGTGCCTCAAAACCGCGTCGACTTGCTGGCGGTGAGTTTCATCCTTCTTCGCTGCGCCTACGTGGCGTTCTACCTGCTGGATCGCGCCGGGCTGCGCAGTCTGGTGTGGATTGCGGCGCTGGCCGTCAACGTGGCGGTGCTGTTTTCAGGCGCCTGATCACTTGGCGGCCAGCCGCACGGACTTGCGGGTCGCGGCTGGGACGGTGGTCGACGCCTTCTTCTGCGCGATTCTGGTGACTGCTTTTCTTCCGGCCGCAGCAGCCATCGAAACAGGTTTCTTTGCCTTGCCGGCTGCTGCCACGCGGGTGGAAGCGGCCTTGCGCTTCGCTTCGTAGACAACGATGGTCGCGCCGGGCTTGAAGCGCGCACCGGTGCCCACGTCGTTCCATTGGGCTACCTGTGCCGCGCCGACTCGATAGCGCCTCGCGATGCTCGCCACCGAATCGGCCTTGCCTGCTTTCAGAACCACGCGGCGCAGGGGCGGCACGTCGGGCGCCAGCAACATCGTCGCGTTGTCGGCGACATGGCCGGCCACGTCGGTGTGGCGCTGCTCGTTGCGAGGGACCAGCAAGGTCGATCCAGCCTTGACCAGCATGCGCGGCGGGATGAGGTTGACTTCACGCAACCGTGATTCGCTCATGCCGACCTGGCGTGCGGCATCGGCGGGCCGCATTGTCGTGGGAGCCACCCAGGCGGTCCAGGTCGCCAGCGGCGCGCGGTGCTCCGAGAGCTTGCGCACGAAGGCACTCGCGTTGTCGTAGGGCAGCAGAACCTGCGGTGTGCCGGCGGCCAGGATCACCGGCTTGTTCATCTGCGGGTTCAGCGTCTGGAAGTCGTCGAGCGACATGCCGGCCAGGCGCGCAGCCAGGTCGACGTCGATGTCGCGCTGGATCGGCACGCCGAGAAAGTACGGGTGGTTCGCCAGCGCGGGCAACGCCAGCGCGAAGGACTCCGGCTTCGAGACGATGTTCTTGACCGCCTGCAGCTTGGGCACGTAGCTCCGAGTCTCCTCGGGCATCTTCAAGCTCAGGTAGTCGGTCGGCAGACCGGCCTTCTCATTGCGGGCGATGGCCCGCTGCACATTGCCTTCGCCCCAGTTGTAGGCAGCCAGCGCCAGGTGCCAGTCACCGAACATGCCGTACAGGCGCCGCAGGTAATCCAGCGCGGCGCGGGTCGAGGCCAGCACATCGCGCCGGTCATCGCGGAAGATGTTCTGCTTGAGTGCAAAGTCGCGTCCGGTGGCAGGCATGAACTGCCACATGCCAGATGCTTTGGCCGACGACATGGCCTGCGGATTGAACGCGCTTTCGATGAAGGGCAGCAGCGCCAGCTCGGTGGGCATGTTGCGGGATTCGAGTTCCTCGACGATGTGGAACAGATAGCGGCTGCCACGGGTGGTCATGCGGTTGACGTAGTCGGGCCGGCTCGCGTACCACTGCTCCTTGTCGCGCACGAGTTCGCCTTCGAGGTCGAACATCCTGAACCCGCGCCGAACCCGCGCCCACAGGTCGGTCTGGGCAGCCGCATCGTCGAGGTTCACGCTGACGTCGGGACGCATCGGGTCGACCGGAGCCGCCGCTGGCGGCAGCTCATCGGTCGAGCTGGTTTGAGCTGCGGCTTGGCGCGTTGCGGGTTCCGCATGTGCAGGAGGTGTTGCCGGTGTCGTCACGCCGATCGAGGACCCGCCTGTCGTGGTCGATGCGGGGCCCGTGGCGTGCGTTGCGCAGCCTGAACCAATCCACCACGTGGCGAGCATCAGCGTGAGGCAAAGCGTCGGCCTGCGCAGGGCGGGTGGGAGCAATGTCAAGGAAGTCATCGGAATTCGTTCTTCCACAGTCGCAGCGCGGCGAAGACATCGACCGGCTGATCGCTGCGGGCGCCGTGATTGAGCGCTGCATCGATCACCGCAGGTACATCGCATCGCAGGAACGGGTTGACGGCACGCTCTTCGGCTATGCGGCCGGGGAGGGTGGGCAGGCCGGCCGCGCGCTGTTGTTCGCACCACCGGGTGTATCGATCGAGTGCGTCATTGTCGGGCTCGATGGCGTGGGCGAACTTCAGGTTGGCCAGCGTGTATTCGTGGGCGCAGCACACGCGGGTGTCGCCCGGCAGTTTCGCCAGCGCGCTCAGCGAATGGTGCATCTGCTCGGGCGTGCCTTCGAACAGGCGCCCGCAACCGCCGGAAAACAGCGTGTCGCCGCAAAAGAGAAGCGGTGCTTCGGTGGGTGTATCAGGTCGCGGTTTTGATTGATGGAAGTACGCGATGTGGCCCGAGGTGTGCCCGGGCACGTCGATCACATCGAAGTCCAGACCCAGCACCCTGATCGTTTTTCCGCCGCGTACGCGAAGGCACGGCTCGGGGATGTTTTCGAAGGCAGGGCCGTACACGGGGCCCTGAAGGAGGGGCCGCAGGCCCTTGACGCCGCCGACATGATCGTCGTGATGGTGCGTCACTAGAATCGATGCGAGTCGGAGCTTCAGCCGATCGAGTGCGGCAAGCACCGGCGCAGAATCTCCGGGGTCGATCACGACGGCATCTGTGCCGTCGTGAAGCAGCCAGATGTAGTTGTCGGCGAACGCGGGTAGTGCGATTAAATTCATGACGGAAACCGCGACGAGTATAAGTTTGGGCGCCTGGTTCGCGACCCCGCCCGGCGCCTATTTGCTGGAGTGGGAGCAGCGACATCTCGACGAAGCGGTGGCCGATGTGTTCGGCTTTCATGCGTTGCAACTGGGCCTGCCTCAACTCGATGCCTTGCGCGGCAACCGCATGCCGCATCGCTGGCTGGCGGTAGACACACCACATCGCTCCGACGGCCTCGTGCACGCCAAGATTCCTGGTCAGCGTGCGGTCGCTCTGAATTGCGATTTCGATGCCTTGCCCTTTGACAGTCAGAGCCTCGACCTGGTGGTTCTGCCTCATGCGCTCGAACTTGCTCGCGACCCGCACCTGACCTTGCGCGAGGTCGAACGCGTGCTGATGCCCGAGGGGCGGGTCGTCATCATCGGATTCAACCCCACCAGCCTGTGGGGCATGCGCCAGCAGACCGGGTTTGCCAGGCGCCGCCTCGGCCTGGGGCGGGGCAAGTCGATGTTCCTGCCACGCGAACGCGAGCTCATCGCCTACCGCCGCCTGCGCGACTGGTTGCGGCTGCTCAGCTTCGAGGTCGAGACCGGACGATTCGGTTGCTACCGGCCGCCGCTGCGATCGGACCAGTGGTTGTCGCGCTTCGGGTGGATGGAGCCCGCCGGCGGTCGCTGGTGGCCCGTGTTCGGTGCGGTCTACGCGCTGACTGCAGTCAAGCGGGTGCGCGGCATGCGGCTGGTCGGGCTGGTGCGTGATCAGCGCCTGAAGGCCCACGCCTCACCGGCCGTGGTGACGCAGCAGCTGCCGCACCACCGGGAGGCGTCGCGCTGGACAAGAGAGATGATCGAACATGATTGATGGCATGAATGAACACAGTCGGGTGGCGTGCGATGACTGACTCGGCACGGAAGATAGAGCGCCCGCTGGTGACGATCTACACCGACGGTGCCTGCAAGGGCAACCCGGGCCGGGGTGGCTGGGGCGCGTGGCTGGCGACCGAGGGCCACGAGAAGGAACTGTTCGGCGGCGAGTTGCTGACCACCAACAACCGCATGGAATTGACCGCGGTGATCGAGTCGCTGGCATCGCTCAAGCGGACCTGCTCGGTGGTGATCTACACCGACAGCGAATACGTCCGCAAGGGCATCACCGAATGGATCCACGGCTGGAAGCAGCGTGGCTGGAAGACCGCCGATCGCAAGCCGGTCAAGAACGCGGAGCTGTGGCAGCGGCTTGACGCGCTGCGAAGTCTGCACCACGTGGACTGGCGCTGGGTCAAGGGTCATTCGGGCGACCCCGGCAACGAGCGCGCCGACGCGCTGGCCAACCGCGGTGTGGAGGCCGCTGCCTGATCGTGGCTGAGCCGCTCGGCAGCGTGCCGTTCAGGCGCCGGCTCGATCGCATCTACCTGGCTTACACCGCCAGCTTCATCGTGTTCGTGCTGGCGCTTGCCATGTTCGAGCGGATGGGCATGCCCAAGCACTGGATCGGCGTCACCTTTCTGTTGTCTACCGTGCTGCTTTACGCAGGCATCGGCATCCTGAGCCGCACCACCGACCCGACCGAGTACTACGTGGCCGGGCGCCGTGTGCCGGCGTTCTACAACGGGATGGCCACCGCCGCCGACTGGATGTCGGCGGCGTCGTTCATCGGTCTGGCCGGAACGCTGTACTTGCAGGGCTATGGCGGGCTGGCCTTCGTGCTCGGCTGGACCGGTGGCTACTGCCTGGTGGCGCTGTTGATCGCGCCCTATCTGCGCAAGTTCGGCCAGTTCACGATCCCTGATTTCCTCGGCGCACGCTATGGCGGCAATCTGCCACGGTTGGTCGGCGTGTTGGCGGCCTTGCTGTGTTCGTTCGTTTACCTGGTCGCGCAGATCTACGGCGTCGGGCTGATCACCGCGCGCCTGACCGGCGTCGATTTCGTGATCGGCATCTTCCTCGGGCTGGGCGGCGTGCTGGTCTGCTCGTTCCTCGGCGGCATGCGCGCGGTGACCTGGACGCAGGTGGCGCAGTACATCATCCTGATCATCGCGTTTCTGGTGCCGGTGATGTGGCTGTCGGTCAAGCAGACCGGCGTGCCGATCCCACAACTGGTCTACGGTGCGCAGCTCGCGAAGGTGACCGAACGCGAACAGCAACTGCTGAACGACCCGAAGGAGATGGAGGTCATCGCCGCCTTCAAGGCGCGTGCGCAAGACTATGCAGCGCGGCTGGTCGATGTGCCGAAGGCGCTGGCCGCCGAACGCGAGGCCGGTCGCCGACAGGTCGAGAAGTTGAAGGCCGACAACGCGCCGCTGGCCGACATCCAGGCGGCCGAGAAGGCGCTGTTGCGCATGCCTAAGACCGAGGCCGCTGCACGCGAGGCCTGGACCCGTGCCGTCGCCGCCAACGAGGCGCGGGCGCGTCCGCTGGCGGGCATGCCGCCGCACGGCCAGCAGTTCGCTGGCGATCCGCACGGCACCGAGCACGAGCGCGAGATTTTTGGCCTGTCGCGCATGAATTTCCTGGCACTGGTGCTGTGCCTGATGGTCGGCACGGCGGGCCTGCCACACATCCTGGCGCGCTGCTACACCACCCCGTCGGTGCGCGAGGCGCGTCGTTCGGTCACCTGGGCGCTGTTCTTCATCTTCCTGCTCTACATGACCGTGCCGGCGCTCGCGGTGATGGTCAAGTACGAGGTCTTCAACGTGCTGGTCGGCACCCGTTTCGATCAGCTGCCGGCCTGGATGTCGACCTGGTCGCGCGTCGATCCGTCGCTGCTGTCGGTCATCGACATCAACAAGGACGGCATCCTGCAGCTCGGCGAGATCCGCATCGGCGGCGACATCGTCGTGCTGGCGACGCCCGAGATCGCCGGGCTGCCCTATGTGATCTCCGGCATGGTGGCAGCCGGCGGACTGGCCGCCGCGCTGTCCACCGCCGACGGGCTGCTGCTGACGATTGCCAACGCGCTGTCGCACGACTGCTACTTCAAGATGATCAACCCCGGGGCTTCGGCGGCGCGTCGGGTCGCCTTGTCCAAGGTCACGCTGCTCGCGGTGGCGCTGGGTGCGGCCGCAGTTGCTGCGCAGCGGCCCGCCGACATCGTCTTTCTGGTGTCTGCCGCGTTTTCATTGGCGGCGGCTGCGTTCTTCCCGGCCTTGGTGCTCGGGGTGTTCTGGAGCCGTGCCAACCAGCCGGGCGCGCTGGCCGGCATGGTGGCGGGGCTGGCGATCACGATCTATTACATGGTGCAGAACGAACCCTGGATGCGGAGCCTGTTCGGGGTCACCAGCCCGCCAGCGCTTTGGTTCGGTATTTCTCCGATCTCGGCGGGGGTCTTTGGCATGAGTTTGGGCGCCATTGTTCTCGTGGTGGTCAGCCTGCTGACGCCCAGGCCACGAGCCGAATCGCGCGCGTTCACGCGCAATCTGAGGATTCCGAAGGCCGACTGAGGGTGGCGTTGGCCTTGCCTCGCCGTGATTGGCCGAGTCGCAAGAAATGGCTACCGGGTATGGGGCCGACGGGATATACTCGCGGGCTTGCCTTGCCACACCCAGGTCGACGCTCGGGGTGGCTTCCACTTTCGGAATTCACACGGAGATTCAATGCGTCACTATGAAATCGTGCTGCTGATCCATCCGGATCAAAGCGAACAGGTTCCGGCCATGCTGGAACGCTACAAAGGGGTGATCACCGCCGGCGGCGGCATGGTTCACCGGGTCGAGGACTGGGGACGTCGCCAGATGGCCTACATGATCCAGAAGCTGGCCAAGGCCCACTACCTGTGCATCAACATCGAATGCAGCAAGGAAGTTCTGGCTGAGTTGGAAACCGGCTTCCGCTTCAACGACGCCGTGTTGCGCCACCTGACTGTGCTGAAGAGCAAGGCCGAGACGGCACCTTCGGTGATGATGAAGACCAGCGACCGTGAAGACCGTCGCGCACCGCAGGAGTCCGCTGCCTGAGTTGTCTGAGTGATGTCGGCTTGACCGGATCCGCCCGATGAACAGACTGGTTCTGACGGCAGCAGTGGTTGAGCGAGGCGCTCTGCGCTACACCCCCGCCGGGTTGCCGGCACTCGATTTGAGCCTCAGGCACGAATCGCAAGTGACGCAAAACGGTATGCCGCGCCAGGTTTCGATGGAAATCAAGGCGCGTGCGGTGGGCGACATCACGAAGGCGTTGAGCTGCATTGATCTCGGAAGCACCCACGGCTTTGCCGGCTTCCTGGGATCACAGCGCAACGGCAAAGGCGTCGTGTTCCATGTGACCGAACTGGACTGACGGTCCGAACGGTCCCGATCTGAATTGAATTTGACAGAGGTTTGATATGCCACCACCACGCGGTAAAGGTAAGTTTTCCAAGGATCGCAAGCCGAAGCGCAACCAGCAATCGCTGCTGTTCCGCCGCAAGCGCTTCTGCCGTTTCACCGTCACCGGTGTGACCGAGATCGACTACAAGGACGTCGAGACACTGCGCGACTTCATCGGCGAGAACGGCAAGATCACGCCGGCCCGCCTGACCGGAACCCGTGCGTTCTTCCAACGTCAGCTGACGACCTGCATCAAGCGGGCGCGTTTCTTGGCGATGCTGCCGTACAGCGATCAGCACCGCGTCTGAGGATCACCACATCATGCAAATCATCCTGCTGGAAAAAGTGGCGAACCTGGGCGACCTCGGTGATGTCGTCAATGTCAAGGCCGGCTATGCCCGCAACTTCCTGATCCCTACCCGCGCCGCACGCCGTGCGACCGCGATGGCGATCAAGGAATTCGAGCTCAAGCGCGCCGAACTCGAAAAGGCGGCTGCCGACAAGTTGGCAGCGGCACAGGCTCTGGGCGAGAAGATGAGCGGTCGCACCGTTCACATCACGCAAAAGGCCGGTGTTGACGGGCGTTTGTTCGGCTCGGTCACCAACAACGACATCGCCGAAGCGCTGACACGCATCGATTTCAAGGTGGTCAAGTCGCAGGTTCGCTTGCCGAATGGCCCGTTGAAGACGGTTGGCGAGCACGCCGTGTCGGTCTCCCCGCACACCGATGTCGTGGTCGAAGTCAAGGTCGTGGTGGTGGGCGAAACCGCCTGACACCCGCCTGCTTCACGCGCTTCGAAAGGCCGGCTCTGCCGGCCTTTTTCATTTCATTGCCCCCCCGGCGCGCGTCCCCAGCATTTACCCAGCATCTGCACAACGTTGTCCACAGCCGGGCGTGCAGAGCGCTCGTATGATCTTCGGATGTCAGCTCTCCTCTCCTCACCTCAGCTTTTCTCCCAGCCGTCCCGGGGCGATGACGAAGTCGCCCGACTTCGAATACCGCCGCATTCGATCGAAGCCGAGCAGAGCGTGCTCGGCGGTCTGCTGCTCGACAACAGCGCCTGGGACCGCGCTGGCGATCTGCTGACCGACAGCGATTTCTACCGTTTCGAGCACCGGGCGATCTACGCCGCGATCGGCGCCCTGGTCAACGCCACCCGACCGGCCGACGTGATCACGGTTTTCGAGCAGTTGCAAAGCCTGGGCAAGGCGGAGGAATGCGGCGGGCTGGTGTACCTGAATGCGCTGGCCCAGAGCGTGCCGAGCGCGGCCAACCTGCGTCGTTACGCCGAGATCGTTCGTGAGCGCGCGGTGCTGCGCAAGCTGGTGTCGGCCAGCGACGAGATCGCCACCAGCGCGTTCAATCCGCAGGGCAGGGCGGTCTCGGAGATCCTCGATGAAGCCGAGGCCAAGATCTTCAAGATCGGAGAAGAAGGTTCACGCTCGCGGCAGGGATTCCAGACGATGGATTCGCTGGTGGTCCAGTTGCTGGACCGCGTGACCGAATTGCACGAGAACGGCGCCGAAGAGGTCACCGGTGTGCGCACCGGCTACTTCGATCTCGACCGCATGACCGCCGGATTCCAGCCCGGTGACCTGATCGTGCTGGCCGCGCGGCCGTCGATGGGCAAGACCGCGCTGGCGCTGAACATTGCCGAGCATGTGGCCGTTCAGGAAGGCCTGCCTGTGGTCATCTTCTCGATGGAAATGGGTGCGTCGCAACTCGCATTGCGCCTCGTCGGCTCATTGGGTCGCATCGATCAGCAGCATCTGCGCACCGGGGCGTTGAAGGACGACGAATGGGGCCGTCTGACCGAGGCGATCGAGAAGCTCGGCAGCGTCAGCATGTACATCGACGAAAGCCCGGCGCTCACGCCGAGCGAGTTGCGGGCGAGGGCGCGCCGTCAGGCTCGCCAGTGCGGCAAGCTCGGCCTGATCGTCGTCGATTACCTGCAGCTGATGAGCGGCAGCGGCGGCGCCAACGAAGAGAACCGCGCCACCGTGATCGGCGAGATCTCGCGCGGGCTGAAATCGCTGGCCAAGGAGCTTCAGTGCCCGGTGATCGCGTTGTCGCAGCTCAACCGCAGCGTTGAGTCGCGTACCGACAAACGTCCGATGATGAGCGACCTGCGCGAGTCGGGCGCGATCGAGCAGGATGCCGACGTCATCATGTTCATCTACCGCGATGAGTACTACACCAAGGAGGCTTGCAAGGAGCCGGGTATTGCCGAGATCATCATCGGCAAGCAGCGCAACGGGCCGACTGGCACCGTCAAGCTGACCTTCCTCAAGCCGCTGACCAAATTCGACAACCTGGCGCCGGGCAGCGCCGGATCAGACGACTACTGACCGCTCGCTGTTGGGCGATTTTTCTGCGGATGCGGTGCGCAGCATCAACCCGCCGGCCGACCGCCCCGATCCCTGTCCCAAGTTGACCTGGGTTCCCTTGGTGCAGAACCGCAGTTTCAGGTCCTCGATCTTGACGGCCATCGCAGCGTGAGCGGGGATCTTGGCCGCATGGCGGTTGACCACCGCACCGGCCAGCTCGATCAGTTTTGCGTTGAGTGTTTCGGTCCCTCTGAGCATCAGTGCTTCGGCAGCTGCAGCGGGTGATCCGGTGAGGCTGTGCGTCATCGCCTTTTCGGCCATGGTGCTGATCTCGTGCAGCCCTTCGCGGATCAGTGAGGCATAGACGGCGTTGTTGCCCGCCGCGCTGCACAGCATTTCGCATGACGCCTTGGAGATGCAGAAGCGCAGGGCCACGGTGCGGACCCACATTTCGGCATCCGCCAGCTGGACCTCGGTGTTACTAAGGCGTGACAGCATGGCCAGCATGTTGGTGGCGGCCTCGAAGTCGAAGTCTTCGCGCCGCAGGTCGTTCGAGAGATCTCGAGCCAGGTCCACGCACTCGCCGACCTTGCGGGCAAACAGGCGGTGGAAGACGGTGAGGATGCGCTTGAAGCGCTGCAGGCGGGTGCTTTCCGGCCGGCGGTCTGCCATCAATTCGAGACTCGCGTAGGCGCGCTTGAATTCCTTGCCGTCCGCCTTGTCGAACTGCAGCATCGCCAGCAGTACGAGGGTCTGGCAGTCGAACATCTTCGAGGCCAATCCGATGCGAACGGTGCGATCGAGTGCGTTGATCGCCTCGTCGGTCTGACCCATGAAGAAGGCCAGCATGCCCTGCTTCTGGAGCCGGTTGATGCTCTGGGGCGTGACTCTGGATGACTCCCGATAGGTTTCAAGTGCGGCAGCCAGGTTGCCCTGCTCAAGCTGGACGCGCCCCATCACATCGTAGGCGTCGGCGTAGGTCGGTTGCTCGGCGATCAGGCTTTCTAGGATGCGGGTCGCCTTCGGAAGCTGGCCGGCCTCCAGCTCGGACCGCGCCAGACCCAATTTAGCCCAAGGAAGCGCCTTGGATTCGTGAACCGCTGCGTACAAGGCCTTCGCCGAATCGTGGTCGTTGATGCGCAGGAACAGCTCGGCTCCGATGCGCGCCGCGTAGAGCCAGAACTCGCCCCGGGCTTCGAACCGCTCCATGCAAAGCCGGGCGCCGCCTTCAAAGTCCTCGGCCTCGATGGCCTCGAAAATGGATTTCAGGACCTTCTTGCGATACCGGGCCTGGAGAACGCGCTCCTCGAGCGCGGCCGCGGTGTGCGGCTTGATCAGGTAACTGTCGAGTGCCGATTCGGCCGCCTCGGCCACCTTCACGTACGAGCATTCGCCGGTCACCATCACGAACACCGTGGAGTAGGGCAGCAGCTGCGCTCTGCGCAGGTCGTCGAGCAACTCCTGCCCAGATATTGACGAGTTGTCGAAGTGGTAATCGCAGATCACGATGTCGAACACGCGGTTCTCGAGCTCGCGGCGCGCGTCTTCCACGCGGCTGGTCTGAGAGACCTGGCCGACGCCGATGTCGCGCATCATGTTCATGAGCGTGCTGCGCGAGGTCGGGTTGCCGTCGATCACCAGTGCTTTGCAGGCCTGAACTTCGGGGTCGTGGGCTCTCATTGTTCGACTCCGGCACGGGGTTGTTGTACGGCTGACTCGGCAATGCAGGCACTGCTCTCTCTGCTCGGCCCATGAATTTGCGGGTGAGCTGCATCAGTCGGGTGGAACGATCGCAATCCAGACATAGACATCCGATATCCAAGGTAACCCTATGGATATCGGACGACTGGCTGCGCGCTTGAGGGTCGGATAGAGGTTCCTGCGAGCCGATTCCCCGGTTCCTCAGACCTACTTGAACAGGTCCTTGACCCGGTCGGACCACGACTTCGAATTGGGTGAGTGCTTGTCCCCGCCTTTCTGGAACGACTCTTCCAGTTCCTTCAGCAGCTTGCGCTGGTGCTCGGTCAGCTTGATCGGTGTCTCGACCGTGACATGGCAGTACAGGTCACCCGGGTAGCTCGATCGCAGGCCCTTGATGCCCTTGCCGCGCAGGCGGAAGGTCTTGCCGTGCTGGGTGCCTTCGGGCAGTTCGATCTCGGCCTTGCCCGTGAGGGTGGGCACCTGGATTTGACCGCCGAGCGCCGCTGCGATCATGCTGACGGGCGCCGTGCAGTGCAGGTCGTCGCCATCGCGTTCGAAGATCTCGTGCTGCTTGACGCGGATCTCGATGTAAAGATCGCCGGGGGGGCCGCCATTGGTCCCGGGCTCGCCATTGCCCGCCGAGCGAATGCGCATGCCTTCGTTGATGCCGGCGGGAATCTTGACCTCGAGCGTCTTGTTCTTCTTGATGCGCCCCTGACCGTTGCAGGCGGTGCACGGTTCGGGAATGACCTTGCCGGCGCCGCGGCAGGTCGGGCAGGTCTGCTGGATGCTGAAGAAGCCCTGGCGCATCGTCACCGCGCCCGAGCCATTGCAGGTACCGCAGACCTTCGGGCTGGTGCCGGGCTTGGCGCCGCTGCCCTTGCACGTTTCGCAGGTCTCATAGGACGGAATGCGGATCTGTGTTTCTTTGCCCGCAGCCGCCTCTTCCAGCGTGATTTCCATCGCATACGACAGGTCGCTGCCACGGAACACCTGCTGACCACCACCTCGCCGCTGACCACCGGCGCCACCGCCGCTGAAGATGTCGCCGAAGATGTCGCCGAACGCCTCGGCGAAGCCGCCCATGCCGTCCCCGCCCGGGCGGAATCCGCCGCCGCCCATGTTCGGGTCGACGCCTGCGTGGCCGTACTGGTCGTAGGCGGCACGCTTTTGCGCGTCGGAGAGCATCTCGTAGGCCTCCTTGGCCTCCTTGAACTTCTCCTCGGCCTTCTTCGCATCGTCACCCTGGTTGCGGTCAGGGTGGTGCTTCATCGCCAGTTTGCGATAGGCCTTCTTGATGTCTTCCTCGGACGCATTCTTGGTGACGCCCAGGGTTTCGTAGTAATCGCGCTTTGCCATCGGTTCGTCCATCACGCCGCAGCGTCGTCTGGTTCAAATGAGAACGCCGCGTCGAGCCTCGGCCTGCGCTCGAGCACCCTGACGCGGCGAGGACGCCGGGCGAACCCGGCGTCTTGAGCCTATCGAAGTCGTGTCACTTCTTCTCTTTGACTTCGGTGAACTCGGCATCGACCACATTGTCGTCGGCGGGCTTGTCCGACGATGCTGCCGACGCACCGGCAGCACCGGCTGCTGCGGCTTCGGCTGCGCCCGCTGCGGCCTGTGCATCGGCATAGACCTTCTCACCGAGCTTCTGACTGGCGGTCATCAGTGCTTCGGTCTTGGCCTCGATGGTCGCCTGGTCCTCGCTCTTCAGCGATTCCTCGGCATCCTTCAACGCGGCCTCGATCTTTTCCTTTTCGCCGGCATCGAGCTTGTCGCCATGCTCGCCCAGACTCTTCTTGACGCTGTGGATCATCGCGTCGGCCGAGTTTCGCGCCTGGATCAGGCCGAGCTTCTTCTTGTCCTCGGCGGCATTCAGCTCGGCGTCCTTCACCATCTGCTGGATCTCGGCTTCGGTCAGACCCGAATTGGCCTTGATGGTGATCTTGTTTTCCTTGCCGGTGCCCTTGTCCTTGGCGCCCACGTGCAGGATGCCGTTGGCGTCGATGTCGAAGCTGACCTCGATCTGCGGCGTGCCGCGTGCGGCCGGCGCGATGCCTTCGAGGTTGAACTCACCCAGGCTTTTGTTGCCCGAGGCCATCTCGCGCTCGCCTTGGTAGACCTTGATCGTCACGGCCGGTTGGTTGTCGTCGGCGGTGCTGAAGGTCTGTGCGAACTTGGTCGGGATGGTCGTGTTCTTCTGGATCATCTTGGTCATCACGCCGCCCAGGGTCTCGATGCCTAGGCTCAGCGGGGTGACGTCGAGCAGCAGAACGTCTTTGCGGTCACCGGCCAGCACCTGGCCTTGAATGGCCGCACCGACGGCCACGGCCTCGTCGGGATTCACGTCCTTGCGCGGCTCCTTGCCGAAGAACTCTTTGACTTTCTCCTGCACCTTGGGCATGCGGGTCATCCCGCCGACCAGGATCACGTCATCGATCGCACTCACGGCGATGCCGGCGTCTTTGATGGCGGTGCGGCACGGGGCGATCGTGCGCTCGATCAGCTCCTCGACCAGCGCTTCGAGCTTCGAGCGGCTGAGCTTGATGTTCAGGTGCTTCGGACCCGACGCATCGGCTGTCACGTAGGGCAGGTTGATGTCGGTCTGCGCGCCGCTGGACAATTCGATCTTGGCCTTCTCGGCCGCTTCCTTCAGGCGCTGCAGCGCGAGTACGTCCTTGCCGAGATCGACGCCTTGCTCTTTCTTGAACTCGGCAATGATGTATTCGATGATGCGCTGGTCGAAGTCTTCTCCACCCAGGAAGGTGTCGCCGTTGGTGGCCAGCACCTCGAACTGCTTCTCGCCGTCGACATCGGCGATCTCGATGATCGATACGTCGAAGGTGCCGCCGCCCAGGTCGTAGACGGCGATCTTGCGGTCGCCCTTCTCGTTCTTGTCGAGGCCGAAGGCCAGTGCAGCCGCAGTCGGCTCGTTGATGATGCGCTTGACGTCCAGACCGGCGATGCGGCCGGCGTCCTTCGTCGCCTGGCGCTGCGCGTCGTTGAAGTACGCCGGCACGGTGATGACCGCTTCGGTAACCGCTTCACCGAGGTAGTCCTCGGCGGTCTTCTTCATCTTGCGCAGGATCTCGGCGCTGACCTGCTGGGGAGCGATTTTCTGACCACGCACCTCAACCCAGGCATCGCCGTTGTCGGCGGCCGCGATCTTGTAGGGCATCAGGTCGATGTCCTTCTGCACTTCCTTCTCGGTGAACTTGCGACCGATCAGGCGCTTCACCGCGTACAGCGTGTTCTTCGGGTTGGTCACGGCTTGTCGCTTGGCCGAGGCGCCGACGAGGATCTCGCCGCTTTCCTGGTAGGCGACGATCGACGGCGTGGTGCGCGCACCTTCGCTGTTCTCGATCACCTTGGTGGTGTTGCCTTCCATGATCGACACACACGAGTTGGTGGTGCCGAGGTCGATACCGATGATTTTTGCCATGTCGAAATCTCCTGAGAGCTGAAACTGTCTTGAATCCGAGTTGTGGATAACTCGCGTCTTTTCAAGGGTGGGTGCCGGGCGGGCTGTGCACCGCGCCCCGATCTGCAACCGCTATTTCGGGGCGGTGACGGTGACCAGGGCCGGTCGCAACACCCGGTCCGAAATGAGGTAACCCTTCTGCAGCACGGCGACCACGGTGTTGGCCTCCTGATCGGCCGGTACGACGCTGATCGCCTGGTGCTGATGCGGGTCGAACTTGGCACCGGCTGCGGGACTGATCTCGACGACGCGATTGCGTTCGAGCGCGGCCGCCAACTGGCGCAGGGTCGCATGCACGCCTTCGAGCAATTGCTCGGGCGTAGCAGCCGGGATCGCGATGGCGGCTTCAAGGCTGTCCTTGACAGGAAGCAGGCTTTCCGCGAAGCCTTCGACGGCGAACTTGCGGGCCTTGGAAATCTCTTCTTCGGCGCGGCGGCGGACGTTCTCGGATTCGGCCTTGGCGCGCAGGTAGGCGTCTGCCACCTCGGCGTGCTTGGCTTCCAGTTCGGCGAGTTTCGACGCCGGGTCCATGGCTTCGCTGCCCTGAGCCGCCGCTTTGCCGGTTTCGGTCGCGGTGGGGTCGCTGTGGGCAGATGTTTGAGGTTCGGTGTGGCTCATGTCGGCTGAATTCCCTTCAGCACCACACATGGAGTTGATCCCCTGGGATTCAAGAGGGCTTTTGCATTCTTTGGGTGCCGACCGATCTGGTGCCTCATTCGTCGTCGACCGAGGCGCTCCAGCGGTTCCAGTCAGCCAGCTTGCGGCGGTCCCGCTTGGTTGGTCGACCCTGTTCGATGGCCAGCGAGGGCTCGGCCGCCTCACGCCGTTCGCGGGCGACCTTCTCGCGCAACGCGATGCTTTCCTCGGTCTCGTCGTAGAGCGCCTGCGCAACCGGTGCCGGGCCGCGGATCTCGCTCAGTGCGACCACCACGACGGTGCGAACGACCCCGCCCTGACGCAGTTCGATGCGGTCCCCTGGGCGCAGTTCGCGCGAGGGCTTGGCCGCTTGGCCATTGACGCTGATGCGCCCCTTGCCGATTTCATCGGTCGCCAGGCTGCGTGTCTTGTAGAAGCGGGCGGCCCAAAGCCACTTGTCGAGTCTCAAGCGCGAGCCCTGTGGATCAAGTGGAGGGGGGCTGGCGACCCGGCTCAGCGATCGGCGCCGAGCGCCAGCGCCCGCTCGCGCTGTGCCGCTCGGGCGGTTGCGTCGTCGATGACGTTGCAGTCCCAGCCCTGCAGGTGGTTGATCGCGATGCTGCTGAGTGCGACCAGCCATTCATGCTGGTCGTTCAGGCAGGGCAGGTAATTGAACTGGGTGCCGCCTGCATTCAGGAAGGCCGTGCGGGCCTTTTCGGCGATTTCTTCCAGTGTTTCCAGGCAGTCGGCGGTGAAGCCCGGGCACATGATGTCGACCCGCTTGATACCTTGTTTGGCGAGTGCGATCAACGTGGGCTCGGTGTAGGGCTGCAGCCATTCGGCCTTGCCAAAGCGGCTCTGGAACGTCACCACCAGTTCGTCCTGGCCGAGTCCGAGTCGCTCACCCAGCAGGCGGGCGGTCTTCAGGCACTGGCAGTGGTACGGGTCGCCCAGCATCAAGGTGCGGCGCGGTACGCCGTGGAAGCTCAGCACCAGCTTCTCGGGGCGGCCCGACTGTTTCCATTGATCTGAGACGCGCTTGGCGAGTGCACTGATGTAGGCCGGATCGTCGTGGTACTGATTGACGAAGCGGAACTCGGGCAGGCGGCGCGCACGCTTGCCCCACGCGAACACGGCGTCGCACACGCTGGCCGTGGTGGGGCCGGAATACTGCGGGTACAGCGGAAGCACCAGCACGCGGGTGATGCCAGCAGATCGCAGTTCGTCTAGCGCTGTGGCGATGGCGGGCGAGCCGTAGCGCATCGCCGGCCGCACCAGCACGCGGTGTCCGCGCTCGCCGAGGTAGCCCTGCAGCATCGCCGCCTGTTTCTCGGTCCACACCTTCAGCGGCGAGCCTTGGTCGGTCCAGATGCTGGCGTACTTGGCGGCGGACTGCTTGGGCCGCACTTGAAGGATCACGCCATTCAGGATGAACCACCACAGCAGACGCGGAATTTCAACGACGCGCGGATCGCTGAGAAACTCCTTCAGGTAGCGCCGCAGCGCCTGCGCGGTGGGTGCATCGGGGGTGCCCAGGTTGCACAGAAGCACTGCTGTGTCGGGCGAGGAGGGCTTGCCATGTTCGTGGACAGGTTCGGGAGCGAATGGCATGCAGCGTCCTGGGGCTAACAGACGATTATCGACGAGCGCCAGCTGGCGTCAGATTTCGGTGGGCGGTTGTCGCAGGGTGTCGGAAAAGCGAAGCACTTCGAAGCGAACGCAGGGAGCCGTCGGGTCTGAGGGGGCGGTGCCCAGGCCGATCACGCCGCTGCCGTGCAGGGTGCAGGTGCCACGCCGCAAGGCGACCACTTCCGTGTCGCCGGTGAAGCGCACATAAGTGCCGTTGTAGCTGAGGTCCGACAACTGGAATGCGCCGCCGTGCCAGTCGATGCGAGCATGAGAGCGAGAGACTCGGTTGTCGTCGATGCAGTAGGTCGCCTGCGTGCTGCGCCCCAGTACCAGCGGCATGCTGTCGGTGGCGAAGACCTGGTTCACATCCAGCCAGGTGAGGCGCACGCCTTCGGGCTCTGGCGCCATCATGATGTCGCCGAATGCGGTGGCCGCCATGTCGGTGAAATGCTGAGTTTCGAGGACGTGCACTTCGACCGGCTCAACCCTCCCGCGTAGCTGCAGGTGATCGAGGCGGCGAAACTGCACTCGGTCGAACGTCGCGAGCCCGTCCAGCACGGTCGTGGTGGCCAGCGTTTCGTTGTCTCCGGAGTGTTCGAGTAGGCGTGCTGCGACGTTGACGGCATCTCCGAAGTAGTCGCCGGCCATCTCGACGACTTCCCCGTACGCGAGACCCACTTGCAGCCGCAGTGACCGACCGGCAGCAACGACCGACTCGTCGAGTCCACCGCGTGCCAACGCGTCGTGCATGTCGATCGACGCCTTGACCGCCGAGGTGGAGTCGATGAAGGTCGCCATCAGGCCATCACCGAGGGTTTTGACCAGTGTTCCGCCGCACGCGCCGACCACGCGACCGAGCATAGAGATGCTCTGCGTCACCAGTTGCGTGGCGATGGCGTTGCCCAGGGTTTCATACAGGCCGGTGCTGCCGCGCAGATCGGCGAAGAGCACACAACGTTCGAGGTTTCGAATCATGCCTTGGTGACTGTGAATTACGTCACAGTCTATCGCCAACGCACCATGAAAAAAGCCCCACACAAGGGTGAGGCCTGATTGTGTTGTAGGGAGACCCAGGGTTTGCGGGAGAAGATTCGCAGCCTGTATTTTTTATGCGGTGCAATCTCCGAACCCGCTCCGCCAGCAACCTATGCCCGCTGCGCGGCAGCCCACTAGCGCGGGCCACCCATCCAGTCAACCTTTACAGGTTGTCCAGATACGTGCGCAATTTGTCCGAGCGGCTCGGGTGCTTGAGCTTGCGGATCGCCTTGGCCTCGATCTGGCGGATGCGCTCGCGCGTCACGTCGAACTGCTTGCCGACTTCTTCGAGCGTGTGGTCGGTGCTCATCTCGATGCCGAAGCGCATGCGCAGAACCTTGGCCTCGCGTGGCGTCAGCGAGTCGAGGATGTCCTTGACCACATCGCGCAGTCCGGCCTGCATGGCCGCTTCGATCGGCGCGGTGTTGTTGGTGTCCTCGATGAAGTCGCCCAGATGCGAATCGTCGTCGTCACCGATCGGCGTTTCCATGGAGATCGGCTCTTTGGCGATCTTCATGATCTTGCGGATCTTGTCCTCGGGGATCTCCATCTTCTCCGCGAGCGTCGGCGCGTCGGGCTCGAATCCGAACTCCTGCAGG
>JAURWR010000008.1 GCA_030654805.1 Burkholderiaceae bacterium | reverse complement strand
AGGAAAACACCACCATCATCGACGGCTCGGGTGCCGCTGCCGACATCGAAGCGCGCGTCAAGCAAGTGCGTGTGCAGATCGAGGAAGCCACGTCCGACTACGACCGTGAAAAGCTGCAAGAGCGCGTGGCCAAGCTGGCCGGCTGTGTCGCACTGATCAAGGTCGGTGCCGCGACCGAAGTCGAGATGAAGGAAAAGAAGTCCCGTGTCGAAGACGCGCTGCACGCCACGCGTGCAGCCGTTGAAGAAGGCATCGTCGCCGGTGGCGGCGTGGCCTTGCTGCGCGCCAAGCAGAGCGCTGGCACGATCAAGGGAGACAACCCCGACCAGGACGCCGGCATCAAGCTGATCCTGCGCGCGATCGAAGAGCCGATGCGCATCATCGTGTCGAACGCCGGTGAAGAGCCGAGCGTGGTCGTCAATGCGGTGCTGGCCGGCAAGGGCACGTACGGCTACAACGCCGCCAACGGCACCTACGGCGACATGATCGAAATGGGCATCCTGGACCCAACCAAGGTGACGCGCACGGCGCTGCAAAACGCAGCTTCGGTCGCTTCGCTGATGTTGACCACCGAGTGCATGGTTTCCGAAGCACCGAAGGATGAATCCGGTGCCGGTGGTGGCATGGGCGGTGGCATGGGCGGTATGGGTGGCATGGGCGGCATGGACATGTAAGTGTTCTGACGTCGGGCGCGTCGGGTCTGAGCGTCTTGCCTCTGAAAAGGGCTGCTTCGGCAGCCCTTTTTCATGGATGCACAACCCGAGATGAGCGCGTCGCACCGATGGATCGACCGGATAATTCCCATCGATTGCCACGCGACTTCCCACGGTCCATCACCATGCCGGTTTCTGCCCTGCTGCTGCGTTTTGTCGAGGACGAGTTGTCCCGCTCCGCTGCGCTCGTCGAACGCACGGTGGCGACCACCCTGGCGCAGTTGGAAAGCCCCGCCAAACCGAACACGACGTCAAGCGCGGGCGAACGCCAGACACAGCACGAGACGGTCGAGTTGCTGCAGCACGGTGCTCGCCTGTTTGCACAAACCTTCATCGAGAGCCTGAACCGGCTGGTGATGGCCGATGTACACGGACTCGACAGCGCGTCATCCGCCGATGGCGCCTCCGTGATGGACGGTTTGCAGTTGATGGACGAAACGCGAGTCGAAGCGGACATCGAGATCTCGCGCGCTTCCCAGCTGATCGACAGCGTCGCCGAATGGGAATTGCGCGAACTGCAGACATTCACCTCGGCCCTGATCGGGCAGTCGCATGTCAGCGCCGAATCCAATCCGCTGCGCCCGGCGACTTACGCCCAGGCGCTGTGGGAAGCCACCTGTGCCACCCACCGCGCGCCTGTGCAGCGCAGCCTGCTGCTTCGAACGGCGGCCACCACCATGGCCGCCCAGCTGAAGCTGGCCTGGGCTGGCGCCTCCACGCGACTCGAATCGCAAGGAGTCGAGCCCAGCATCTACCGCACGATGGTGCTGCCCAGCGGAGTCCCGCCAGCACCATCGGCAGCAAGCAGCGCCACACAGCAAAGCTTCGAGCAGTTATTGAACAGGATGCCTGGAACGCAGGGCGCTGGCGCCTCCCAAGGTGATCCTGGGCTCACGTTGCGTCAGTTGGGACCGGCCTTGACGCCGTCGTCAGTGGCCCGGAACGCATCCTCCGGCACGGGACTCACGGCGGCCTTCGAGCAAACGCTCCAGCAGATCGAGGCGCTGCTCCAAAGCCGAGAAGCACCGAACGGACTGCGGGTCGATGCGACCGCGATCCAGGGCCCTGCTCCCCTGCGCGAGCATCGCGCTGCCCTGCTCACCCACACGCACGAGGTGGTCGAAAGACAGATCGTCGAACTGCTGTCCCGGATCTTCGAGGCGGTGCTGTCGGACACCCGGCTCTCGGCCGCCGTGCGTGCCGTGATGGCGCGCCTGCAGGTATCCGCGCTGCGCGTGGCGCTGGTCGATCGAAGCATGCTGGAGGGCCACCCGCACCCGGTGTGGATGTTGATGAACCGCATCGCTGCGGCATCCGAAGTCTGGCCTCAGCCAGGCGATGCACGCACCAGCCGGCTGCTGGCGTTCTGCGAATCGTTGGCCCACGAGATCGCCTCGGCACCGCAACAGACAGCGTCGCTCTACGCCAAGGGTCTGGAGCGGCTCGAAGCGCATCTCGCCGATGAACTGCGCCAACAGCAGGTGCTCGCCCAGCCCACGATCGATTCTCTGAAGGCCACCGAGCGGCGAGAAGGGCTGGAGCGCGAGCTGTCGCATCAGCTGGCCGAACAGATCCGCTCGGTACAGACAACCCCGCGCATCCGTGGCTTCCTGGTCCAGTCGTGGGCCCGCGTGGTGACAGAGTCGATGCTGCGCTTCGGCGACGAGGATGAGCAAACCGCCGGGTACCTCAAGGCGGTCGATGACCTGCTGTGGAGCCTGCGGTTGCCAGACCATCCGCAGAGTCGGCAGCGTCTGCTGGGTCTGCTGCCAAATCTGCTCAAGTGCCTGCGGTCCGGCATGACGCTGATAT
The DNA here is from genome assembly GCA_030654805.1 of Burkholderiaceae bacterium. Classification (GTDB taxonomy): domain Bacteria; phylum Pseudomonadota; class Gammaproteobacteria; order Burkholderiales; family Burkholderiaceae_C; genus PBB1. Next base: position 66,643 of record JAURWR010000008.1, on the reverse strand, counting down.
CCATGGACGAGTCCGAGCAGCAGGCCGTCCTGGACGAGTTGATGGCGATACATACCGAGGCCCTGCGTCCTGGGGCGCGTGCGAATGCCCGTGAGCCCACGCCCCAGGAAATCATGCAACGACTGCGCGACGAGGTCCCGGCCGAGGAGACGCAGGCGCCCGGCAAGGGCTTCGCCGATTCGCTGATCGACGTGTTCTCGATGGACACCATACCGGCCGATCTGATGTCCGATGTCGATCCGCCAGGGCCTGGGTCGAAGAACCCGGTCGATGCGATGGTGACCGGCTGGTGCTGTCGCTGGTTCCTGAGCGGGCGGTGGCGCCGGGTCCAGTTGCTGTGGCGCAGCGACTCGCAGCGTTTCTTCGTGTTCGCTGGCGAAACAGCCACTCGCACGCACTCGATCACGCGGCAGGCGCTGGAACGGCTGACCTCTGAAGGCCTGGTCAAACCCCTGTCGGAAAGCGAACTGATCCAGCGCGCGCTGGATCGGGTCAGGAGCCACCTCGGCGAGACGGGCTGACGCATCTCGGCCTCTGCGGGGAGTTCCCGCACAATTTCGGCATGCACATGTCGTCCGTCGTCCTCAACGCTTGTGCACTCGTCTCATTGACTTTCGCCATCGCCGGATCGGCAGCCGAACCCGTGCCGCCTGTCGAGCGGTCGCTGGGCCGTCCGCGCATCGGGCTCGTGCTGTCGGGCGGTGGCGCGCGCGGTCTCGCTCACGTGGGCGTGCTCAAGATGCTGGAGCGCGAACGCATCCCGATCGACGTGATCGCCGGCACCTCGATGGGCGCGATCATCGGCGGGCTGTACGCCAGCGGCATGGACGCGAGCCGCCTCGAATCCGAACTGCTCGCAGTCCATTGGGACGAGGTGTTCGCCAGCCGGGTCGATCGGCCTTTGCTGACGCAAAGACGCAAGGAGGCGGACTTCGAGTTGTCACCGATGCTCGAGTTCGGCATGCGCGACGGTGAGCTGCGTGCCCCGCTCGGAGCGCTGTCGGGGCGCGGGCTGGAAACCCTGCTGCGGCGCTACACGCTGCCCGTTCGCAGCGTGCGCGACTTCTCCCGACTCGCGATTCCTTTTCGCGCGGTGGCCACGAATCTGGAGACCGGCGAGCCGGTGATCCTGAGCGGGGGCGACCTGGCGCTGGCGCTGCGATCGAGCATGAGCGTGCCGGGCGTGTTTGCGCCGACCGAAGCCGATGGTCGGATCCTCGGCGATGGCGGTCTGGTCAACAACCTGCCCATCGATGTGGCACGCGCGATGGGCGCCGACATCGTGATCGCGGTCAACATCGGCACGCCGCTGTCGGGCCGCGACGCACTCGGATCGGTCGGCGGACTGACCACGCAGATGATCAGCATCCTGACCGAGCAGAACGTGCAGCGCAGCCTCGCGATGCTGAAGCCGGACGACGTGCTGATCACACCCGCGCTCGGCGTGCTGTCGTCCAGCGATTTCGGCAAGACACGCGAGCTGATCGATCAGGGCGAGGCCGGCGTCCGCCTGCAATTGCAGCGCCTGGCCCCACTGGCCTTGGCTCCACAGGCCTACGCGCAGTGGCAGGCCGCCCATCGACAGAACGAGGCACAACCGGCCCGTCTGGCGTTCATCCAGATCGAGGGATCGAAGCTGACCAACCCGCAGCGGCTGCTCGACCAACTCGAATCCACCCGTGGCGAGGCCTTCAACGACGCCAAGGCCGAGCGCGATGCGCGCCGCCTGGCCGCGAGCGGAGACTACACGCGGGCGGACTATCGCCTGGTCCACACCCCCGATGGCGACGGCCTGGTCTTCGACATCGAAGACAAGCCCTGGGGGCCGCACTACTTTCGCGTCGGTATCGACTTGTTCACCGACTTCCGCGGCGACAGCGCGTTCAACATCAAGGTGAACCACAACCGCCGATGGCTGGACGAGGCCGGCAGCGAATGGCGTAATTTCGTGCAGATCGGCGAGACGCCGAAGCTGCTCACCGAGCTGTACCACCCGCTGAACTGGTCGATCGGCTTGAAGAACGACTGGTTCGTTGCCGGCTATGCATCGGTCGAGCGACGAAAGATCACCTACTACGAGCCCGACAGCGGAGACGAGCAAGGCCGGTTCACGCGCACCTCCGGGCGTCTGGGCGTCGACCTCGGGCAACCGTGGGGCGAGTGGGGCGAGGTTCGACTGGGTGTCAGCCACGTCGTCTTCCGCAACCAGCCTGACCTGGTCTCATCGAATTTCACCGGTCCTCGCAACGCCTTGACCGTGCACGAGACAGGTTTGCGACTCAGCGCCACCGTCGATCAGCTGGACTACGTCAATTTTCCGTTGCACGGCTACCGCGTCGTCGGAGAAGCCGTGGTCGGCGAGCGATCGGTTTCCGGCCCGCAGGGAGACGAGAACTTCACTCGCGTGGAGTTCGAGGGCACCGGCGTCACCACCTGGGGACGCACCACCTTCAATGCGCATATGAGCGCGAAGAGCGCGGGTGGCGAAGACCTGTCCGGCCTGGGTCGATACAGCTACAACCTGGGCGGCTTTCACCGGCTGTCGGGCTACCGATACAACCAGTTGGCCGGAAGCCATGTCCTGCTTGGTCGCCTGACGATGTACCAGCGCCTCAAAGACGCCCCCTTGTTCACGCGTGGGTTGTTCATCGGGGGTTCGGTGGAAGCCGGCAATGCCTGGGTCCAGGCAAGAGACATCTCGCTTTCCAAGCTGAGATCGGGCTTCAGCGGATTCATCGGAGCCGACACGGGCGTCGGACCGCTGTACCTCGGCGTCGCCTACGCGCCACGGGGTGACCTAGGGCTCTACCTGTTCCTCGGGCGTCCCTGATCTCGGGGCCGGCCCTGGGGCCGCATGGACCCAGCCATGGATCAGCGTGGCCGCATCACCGACACCGCTTTTCTTCAACGCGGAGAACAGCGCCACGCTCACGTCCGCCTCGGGGGTCGTCATCTCGCCGAGCGCCACCTGCGCAGCGACCAGCGCCGCAGCGGCCTCGCTGCGATTGAGCTTGTCGGCTTTCGTCAGCAGCACCAGCAGCTTGACCGACCCGTTGCCGATGCGCGGCCCGATGAAGCCGAGCAGCTGGCGATCGAGGTCGGTGAAGCCGAGGCGCGAATCGATCATCAACACCAGTCCTGCCAGGTTGCGCCGCACTTCGAGGTAGTCCGCCATCACCTGCTGCCAGCGCAGCTTGGCGCCACGCGCCACGGCTGCGTAGCCGTAGCCCGGCAGGTCGGCGAAAAGCGTGTCGGCTTCGGTCTTCGGTCCCAGCTCGAACAGGTTGATGTGCTGCGTTCGCCCCGGCGTCTTCGACGCGAAGGCCAGGCGCTTCTGCTGCGTCATCGTGTTGATGGCCGTGGACTTGCCCGCATTGGAGCGGCCGACGAAGGCGATCTCGGGCAGCTCGGTCTGCGGCAGTTCGCGCAGCTGGCTCGCCGTGGTGAGAAACCGCGCGGTATGCGTCCAGGCCAGCGCTCGTTTTTCGGCAGAAAGCGCGTCGGAGACTGCATCGCCGATCAACGGTAAAACTTTGGATTGCTCGGTCATGCCGCCTGCCAAATTCTGCAATTGTAGAATCGACGGTTAATTCCTCTTCACCCGGCATCCGTCATGAAGTTTGCGTCCGTTCTGTTGTCCTGCTGCCTGTTTGCTGCTTTCTCCGCTTCGGCGAATGAAGCCCACGCGCCCGCCAAGCCCGATCTGGCCAAAGGGGCCGCCACCGCAGCAGTGTGCTCCGCCTGCCACAGCAGCGATGGGTCGCGTGGTAGTCCTGCCCAACCGATATTGCAGGGCCAGCATCCTGAGTACCTCGTCAAGCAGTTGACCGAGTTCAAGCAGGGCACGCGCGCCAACGCCATCATGAGCGGCATGGCAGCGCCGCTGAGCGATGGCGACATGAAGAACGTGGCGGCCTTCTACGCGTCCAAGCAGGCCAAGCCCGGCTTCGCCAAGAACGCCGATCTGGCCGCGCTGGGTGAGAAGATCTACCGCGGTGGTGTCGCCGAGCGCAGCATCCCCGCCTGCGCAGGCTGCCACAGCCCGAACGGCGCCGGCATTCCATCGCAATATCCTCGGCTGGGCGGTCAGCACGCCGACTACACCGAAGCCCAATTGACAGCCTTCCGGGGTGGCGTTCGAAAGAACAGCACCCAGATGACCGGAGTCGCCGCGAAGATGAACGACCATGAGATCAAGGCCGTCGCGGACTACATTGCCGGCTTGCACTGAGCGACAGCCCTGCAGCCACTCAAAGCCGGTCGATGACCGGCTTTTCTTTGCCCGCTCGGGGCGGGTTGCGACGACGAGTCTGGCGTGCAATTGGCCCGCAGTTCAGGGCTTCCTCTCGCCTGGTGCGGCGTAGAGTGATCGAGGTTGGAGAACTGCACCATGCCCTACGTCCGCCGCAATCCCTCGGGAACCATCGACAGCCTGCACCGGCACCCGGACGTCCGGGCGGAGGAGTTCCTTCCCGATGAGCATGCCGAGGTGCAAGCGTTTATCGGACGCCCGCCCGAAGGCGACGGATTTTCGAGACTCGACGCCGATTTCGTGCGGGTGATCGAGGACGTGATCGACACGCTGATCGTCAAGAACATCCTCAACATCACCGATCTGCCGGCCGAGGCACAAGCCAAGCTGTTCGCCCGCAAGAGTTTCCGCGAGCGATCCACCCGGAATTCGCTGCATCTGTTTTCGCCCTCGGGGTCCGACGACGTGATCTGATGTCACCGGATGGCGACGAAACGGTTTCCTTGCCGTCCGGTGCCAGCGTAAGGATCGTGCGACCCACGCGACACAAGTTCATTGCAACGTTGAACCCTGTCGCCGACGAGGCGATCACACTCGCAGCGACCGGTTTCCCATCCAGCGCTGCCCCGGAGCTCCCGCATGCACTTCCACAAAGACCACGGATTCGATCACCGCGTCGCCAGCGAAATCACCTCACGCGAGGTGTATGAACAGCGCAGAACCCTGCTGAAGGCACTGGCCGCTGGCAGCGGCGGTCTGGCGCTCGCCGCCTGGGCCGGCCGCGATGCGCTCGCCCAGACCACCACGCGTCCAGGCAAGCTGGCGGCACTGCCCTCGGTGCGCAGTTCGGTGCCCGCTGGCATGACGCTGGAAAAGCTCACACCGTATCCCGACGTGACCTCGTACAACAATTTCTACGAGTTCGGCACCGACAAGTCGGACCCCGGCCGCCATGCCGGAACGCTGAAAACCCGCCCCTGGACGGTGAGCGTCGAGGGCGAAATCAAGAAGTCCAAGATCTACGACATCGAGGACCTGCTCAAGCTCAGCGCGATGGAAGAGCGCATCTACCGCATGCGCTGCGTCGAGGGCTGGTCGATGGTGATCCCGTGGGTCGGCTACTCGCTGTCCGAACTGATCAAGCGCGTCGAGCCGACCGGCAACGCGAAGTACGTCGAGTTCGTGACGCTGGCCGACCCGAAGACCATGCCCGGCGTCGGCTCGCGCGTGCTGCAGTGGCCTTACGTCGAGGGCCTGCGCCTCGACGAGGCGATGAACCCGCTGACGCTGCTGACCTTCGGCCTGTATGGCGAGGTTCTGCCCAACCAGAGCGGTGCGCCGGTGCGCGCGGTGGTGCCGTGGAAATACGGTTTCAAGAGCGGCAAGTCGATCGTCGCCATCCGCTTCGTCGAGAAGGAACCGCGCACCAGCTGGAACAAGGCGGCCAGCAGCGAATACGGCTTCTATTCGAACGTGAACCCCACGGTGGACCACCCGCGCTGGAGCCAGGCCACCGAGCGCCGCATCGGCGAGGACGGGCTGTTCCAGAAGAAGCGCGCCACGCTGATGTTCAACGGCTACGAACCGCAGGTCGGGCAGTTGTACGCAGGCATGGATCTGAAGAAATTCTTCTGATCCGCAAGGACGTCCTGCCACCATGAACGCGATGACCAGCGCCGGCCCGAACCCCTCAATTCGCCCAAAAGCCGATGTCTCCGCCGCCCCGCAACGGGCCAGCGCGGCCCGGCGAAAGTCGGTGTTGCTGCATCCTGCCGCGAAACCGCTGCTGTTCGCGCTGTGCCTCTTGCCTCTCGTCTGGCTCTTTTACGGCGCCTGGGCCAACATGCTGGGCGCCAACCCGGCCGAGGCGCTGATCCGGTCCACGGGCGACTGGACGCTGCGCTTCCTGTGCATCACGCTCGCTGTCACGCCGCTGCGGCAATGGGTCGATGCGCCGGCACTCGCCCGCTTCAGACGCATGCTGGGGCTGTTCACGTTCTTCTACGTCGTGATGCACTTTCTCAGCTACGGCTGGCTGGACCAAGGCTTCGACGTCGACGCGATCGTCAAGGACATCGCCAAGCGGCCGTTCATCCTGGTCGGCACCTCGGGCTTGCTGTTGATGGCTCCATTGGCCGCGACCTCGTTCAACCGGGCCATCAAGGCGATGGGAGCGGCACGCTGGCAGATGCTGCACCGGGCGATCTACGCCATCGCGCTGCTCGGCTTGCTGCACTTCTTCTGGATGCGGGCGGCCAAGAACAACTTCGCCGAAGTGGCGGTGTACGCTGTCGTCATCGCCGTGCTGCTCGGCTGGCGCGTGAAGCGCTGGAACTCACAGCGATCTTTGTCCGCCCGTTCCTGAGTTCAAGCAGCCGCAGCATTCAGGTCACGGCCGTGTCCAGCATGCAACGCCTGCGGACCGGCAGGCGCACAACACATGCCCTGCTCAATCCGTCGAATACGGCACAAGCCTAATGGCGTCTTCCGGGCACGCCTTGATGCACAGCTGGCAAGCATGGCAGTCGGCCGGACGAATCACGTAGGCTTGGCGATTTCCATGCGCCCACGCCTTGATCCTGCCGCGCCATGAGAGCGCGTCACGGTCGGACGGGACCAAGGTCCTGATTTCGAACACGTCGAATGGGCAAACCTCGATACACGTCGCTTTGGCCTCGCAACGATTGCGATCGATCTCGGGCGCGACGCGACCTGGGACTCCCGGGCACTCGACTCCGCGTTGTTCTTCCATGGTGATTTGTCCAGTCAGGTCCCTGAAACCCACCGTTGCAGCGCGAGCGTCAACAAGAAGGCGAAGATGGCGAGCGCGGCAGGCCAGATCTGTCCGGATCCTGCGAGCACCACGCTGTCGAGCATCGACATGCAAGCGATCAGCGTCACGACCGCCCGCGGCACATCGCCTCGCGCGCGGCGTCGAAGCAGGTTGAGGGCAAACAGCAGCACAGCCGCGTACAACATCAGTGGAACCCAAACGGCCGGGACCGAAATTGCAAGCACCACTCCATAGAGCACGGGAACAATCAGAAATCCAAGGGGCCACAGGTTGCCGATCCGATCCAGATGCTCCTGCTTGGCGATGTAGGTGAGGCCGATCAGGTGACACAGCAGGGCGATGGCCGCCACGTACACCGATGTCGGCAGCACGACAGCCACACTGAACGCCGCCGTGAGGACCACGAAGACGCGACACAGCCCCATGACGAGCGGACTGAGCGGATTGCCCTTGTGGTGCGCGTTGTAAAAGACGATCGCTCCAGCGAGCCCTGCGCTTGACGCGAGAGCGCGCCATGCCGGCATGCCATCCGGTCCGCGACTGGCCGCCGCCACGCCTGCGGCACCCACGAGCAACATGCCGAAGCCGATGATGAAGACCTCGCGCGCAGACACCTGACCGGAGGGTATCGGGCGCTCCGGACGATGCTTCGCATCGAACTCGCGGTCAAAGGCGTCGTTGAGAAACATGCCTCCGACATAGAACAGCGAAAGTGCCAACAGAATCAGCGGCAGGCGTGGATCGCTCAGGACGCTTCCTGCAAGCAGAACCCCCACCAGGGCGTTGGTCCAGACAGTCGGCAGATTCGAAACGCGCCCGAGTCGCAGGGCAATCGACAGATTCAAGACAGCCCCTGATTCGACAAGACACGACCTTGCCCCATCGGCAAGGTCGAGGGAGCTGCCAATGTTGCAGAACTGGCTATTGAGGCAAGTTCGGTCCGGACCCACGCCAGCTCACGCGCCACCGACTCGTCGATCGACCCGCTGCGAAACGGCTCGGGCAGCACGCTCCACGTGTACGTCTCCACCTCGAGGTGCGCCGATACCGGCCTGACCCGCTGCATCGCAAGCACCTCCCGAACGAAGGGCTGCGTCGACGAGAACGGTACCAGCCGATCAAGAAAGATGGGAACGTGGAAATGCACGCGCCATTCTCGTCCGGCCGTCGAGCCCTGGAGAGCGGCAAATGCCTCGGGCAGGTCCGCGAACCGCGTGAGGCCACTGGCGTCCTGCTGCACCACCTGGTGGAGGTAGACCGGGTCGTCAAAGCGCTTGAGAGCCTCGATCGCAACGGCGTCGAGCGAGGGCAGCCGCAGGCCTGCGCTGATCTGCATCTTCAGTATTCGGATTCCCGACTCGTCAAGTCTTCGGATGCAATCCGCAGCGTTCTCGAATTCCACCGCTGCGTGACACAGATCGAGGCACAGGCCCAGGTGATCGTGCAAGGCACGATCAGCCGTGGCGTGGTCAAGACCCGTGAGCTCCATCAGGCGGCGAATGGCGGCAGGGCCGTGCAGATCCCGTCTGAAGAAGTCGATGACCTCGTCGACGGTCTCCAGAAAACAGTGCGGCTCGGGCTCGAGCGCAAGTGCGATGAGCCGACCCGTGCGCGAGCGCAGTGCGACGAGGTGCGCCACGTGGCGCAGCAGGTGCTCGACCATCAGTGCGACGTCTTGCGGACAACCCAGCGCGGGTTTGAATGCGCCCGGGACGGTGCTCACACTGCCCTCGATGGCGGTGTCCTCAGGCCATTTCGCCGGCAACAGGTCGGCCAGCAGGTCGGCCAGCAAGTTGGTGTAGCGCAACCGCTCCGGGTCGCGCCAGTCCGGCAGATACACACCCTCTTTCACCCGGGCACCATGGAAGGTGCCGTAAGGAAACCCGTTGAGCGTGAAGACATACAGGCCGTTGCGGGCGAGGAATCCCCGGAATTCCGCCAGCGCCGCAGGTTCGGACAGTTCAGTCGCAGCGCGCGCGGACAAACGCAGGCCCACTCCGAAATCGCCTGGAAAGCTGAGGCGGTCACGCACGGAAAGTACATACCGATCGAAGTTCGCACGGACTTCGGCCCACGACTCTCCCGGATGAACGTTGCTGCAGTAGGTGAGGTGAACACCGTCGCCCAGATTCACGTGCCGTGCTCCTGCCGCCGCAGCCAGACCAGGGCGCGCAGGATCTCCTGGGAGTCCATCTGGTGTACTTCTTCGCCCACACCGATGTCGCGCAGCAGCGTGATCGTGAGGTCTCCGCCGAGATGCTCACGAAACTCCTGCAGCCCGCGCAGCAGCTGCCAGTGGCCATCGGCATCACGCGATTCCAGCGCAGGGTGCCAGAGGTGGAAGCCGAGGCGCTTCAGCAGCACGTACACGCGGTCTTCAGCGCCGGCCGGAAGCATGCCCACCTGCACCGAGTAGCGCGCATCGAGCGCCAGGCCGATGGCAACCGCCTCGCCGTGACGCAACTCGTGCGCCGTCAGAGCCTCCAGCTTGTGCGCGGACCAATGCCCGTAGTCGAGCGGGCGGGCGCTGCCCATCTCGAACGGGTCACCGCCGTGCGCGATCTGCCGCATATGCAACTCGGCGCAGCGACGGATCATGCGGCTCATCGCAGCGGTCTCGCAGGCCCGCAGTGCATCCGCGCTCGCCTCCAGCCATTCGAAAAAGAGGCGGTCGCGGATCAAGGCCACCTTCACCGCTTCGGACACCCCGGCAATCTTGTCGCGCGGCTGCAGCGTGCGCAGGAAGTCGGAATCGTTGAGCACCGCGAACGGCGGCGCGAAACTGCCGAGCAGGTTCTTCACGCCAAAAGCATTGACCCCGTTCTTCACGCCCACGCCCGAGTCGTTCTGCGCGAGCACCGTCGTCGGAACACGAATGTGCCGGATGCCGCGATGCGTGGATGAAGCCACGTAGCCGATGAGGTCGAGGAAGGCACCACCGCCAATTCCCACGACGAACGCATGCCGGTCGACACCGAGTTCCACCAGCCGGTGCTGCAGGCGTGTGAGCAGAGCCGGATCGTTCTTGACATGCTCGCCGCCGGGGACCACCTCAGGGTGCGCCAGCAATTCCATGGCTTCGGCGTGCAGTCCTGCGTAGCCGGCAATGTCGTGGGCCAGCGACGGAAAGGACGCAGCGACGTTGGAGTCGATGAAGGTCACGAATCGATGGCGACGTGCTGGTTCACGCCGCAGCAGGGTATCTCGGAACACCACGTTGTCGCGCGCGAAGAGGTGCTCCGTGAAGCACACCGGGTACTCGTACTGAACCGCGAACGACTGCAGGTAGACGGCCGAACGCTCATCGACTCGCGTTGGCAGGGGGGTGATCTTGGCGCTCACGGAATCGGTGCTCCTGTGGGTGGAAAGGGGGCCGGCTGGCGTTACTTGATGGCTGTCTCGTCCAAAACGACACGCTCGTGCGCGTCGTCCACACGCGGCATCTGCCCGCGCAGCACCGAGTTGCCTTCGAACAGTGAGCGCTGGTCGACGGCCTCGGGCGTCATCCAGTGCGCCTCATCGAACTGGCCGCTCTGCCCGTAGGCCTGCAGCGCATTGCGGTAGCAGGTGGCCTCCACGTCCTTCGAGGCGATACCGCGCTCGATCATCAGCCTGCCCGTCTTGGGGACCGCCAGCGGGTCTGACACGCCCCAGTCGGCACTGGAGTTGATGAAGATTCGCTCGGAACCGTACTGGCGCACGATCTCCACCATGCGCTCATTGCCCATCTTGGTCTGCGGATAGAGCGTGAAGCCGGCCCAGAACCCGCGGTCGAGCACGTCGCGCACGGTTTCCTCGTTGTTGTGGTCGATGACCACCTTGCCCGGCGACATGCCCATCTCGAGCGCGACCTCCATGCTTCGGACGGTGCCGGCCTTCTTGTCCCGGTGCGGCGTGTGCACCATGACGACCATGTCGAACTCGCGGGCCAGCTGAAGCTGCGCACGGTAGTACTTGTCCTCCAGTGCCGTCTGGTCGTCGTAGCCGATTTCACCCACCGCCACCACGCCTTCCTTGGACAGGTAGCGAGGCAGGATGTCCATCACCGCCTCGGCCAGCGCCTCGTTGTTCGCTTCCTTGCTGTTCAGCCCGATGGTGCAGTAGTGGCGAATGCCGAACTGCGAGGCACGGAAACGCTCCCAGCCCACGAGGCTCGACAGGTAGTCGATGAAGCTGCCGACATTCGTGCGTGGCTGACCGAGCCAGAAAGCAGGCTCGATGACGGCAACGACGCCGGCGGCCTTCATGCGTTCATAGTCATCGGTGGTGCGCGAAGACATGTGGATGTGCGGGTCGATGTAGCGCATGACGTGCTCCCTCAAATCAGTTGAAGTCGGAAACCGAGGTCCAGTCGACCCCGCGCGCGGCGACTGCATCGCACAGCGCCGCATGACGGTCCAGCAGACCATGGGCATCGGCATCAGCAGCGCCGCGCAAGGCCAGCACCGCTGCGGCGCGCTCGGGGTTCGTGCCGGTCTCAAGCACCCGCGCGAAGTCTTGCAGCAGCGAGCCCGCAGCGAACGGGCCGACGCAGCGCCAGAGCTCCGGGCTGATCGGCCGCCGGGCTGCCCAGCGCTCGTGTGCGTAGTCACCGAGCATGCGCGCCAGTGCCGCATTGGCGCGACGGTCCAGGCCGACGATGGGGTGCAGCGTGCTGCCGACAAACAGCGCCTTGAGCACCATCTGGTTCCAGGCGTCGTCGGCCAGCTGCTCCGCAGGATAGGGGTTGCGGTGGAGCACCGCCTCGAACACCACCTTCATGTTCGACCGCACGCCCTCAGCGGCACGCGCCCGGTGCCGGGTCGGGTCCGGATAGAGCGGCAGCCCGCGATAGAAGGCCACCAGTTCATCGATGTCGGCGGTCGCACAGAGCTGGTCCAACCGCGAAACGAAACGCTCACCTTCAGATCCGGTCGTCAACAGCAGCAGGACGCGCGCCGCCTGATCCACGGTCCACGACGACGGGTCCCAGTCCGGACGCGCATGACTTGCCTCGGCCCGTTCAGCCACCTGCAGTTCGAGCGGCGCCTTGCCGAGCCGGCGCGAAACCAGACTCACGCAGCGGTAGAGGTCGCGGTCGCTGCCACCGCCCTCCAGGCTGGCGAGGGCATCACGCAGCCAGAGGTCGGCGGCCGCGTCCAGACGATGGAACAGCCACCGTCGCAACATGATGGCGGGCGTCATACCTGCATCTTCTGCGAGTTCGTCAACGCGCGGATTCATGCGGCGACACCGAACACGTGGTCCAACAGCACCTGCTTGACTGCCGCAGCAGGCACGGGGCCTTCGGGCAACAGTTCGGGTGCCGTGGTGAGAAACAGGGGGCCATCCTCGGGCCGATCGGTGGGACGGCCATGCGATCCCTTGATCACCGTCGCGTCGAGACCGATCACGTCCATCAGATAACGCAGGCCCATCGCCTTGCGCGCAAGACGCGAGGCCACGGCGAGCTTGGGGAAGGCAATCTTCGGATCGATGAGCAACTCGACCGGGTCGTAGCCCGGCTTGCGATGGATGTCGACGGTGCGTGCGAAGTCAGGTGCGCATGCGTCATCGAGGAAGTGGTAATAAGTGAACCAGCTGTCGGCCTGGGCGATGGCCACCAGCTCACCCGAGCGGGCATGGTCCAGGCCTGCGGCCCGTTTTCCGGCGTCGTCGAGCACCCGCTCCACGCCCGGCAGCGCGGCCAGGCAGGCCGCCACTTCCGGCACCAGTTCCGGACGCGCGACGTAGACATGGGCGAGTTGGTGGTCGGCAACGGCGAACGCGTCGGAGGCACCGGCATCGAGCTGTTCGCGCCCCCGCTCCAGCCGCACCTTGAGCCAACCCGCCTCGCGCAGCGCGCGGTTCACATGCACCGGACGCGATACCTCGGTGATGCCGTACTCGGACAGCACCACCACGTGCGCCCCCTGTCGGCGGGCCTGCTCGATGAGCGGAGCACACAGCGCATCGACTGCAGCGACCTGCGCGGGAATGTCGGAATGATTCGGCCCCAGCCGCTGCAGGTCGTAGTCGAGGTGAGGAAGATAAACGAATGTCAGCGTCGGCTGATGATGCTTCATCACGTGCAGCGAGCTGTCCGCGATCCACCGGCTCGACGCGATGCCGGCAGCTGGGCCCCAGAACTGGAACAGCGGAAAGGTGCCCAGAGCGCCCTGCAGTTCATCGCGCAACCCAGCAGGGTGGGTGTGGATGTCCGGCAGCTTGCGGCCATCGGCCAGGTACATGGGTCGTGGCGTCACCGCAATATCGACACTAGCGTACATGTTGTACCACCAGAATAGCTGGGCACAGGTGAAGCTCGGGTCGCGGCGCTTCGCTGTTTCCCAGACTTTCTCGCCGTGCACCAGTCGGTTCGACTGCCGCCACAGCCAAATCTCTGACAGGTCCCGGAAGTACCAGCCGTTGGCCACGATCCCATGGTCCCTTGGCAGCAATCCCGTGAGCATCGTGGACTGAACCGTGGTGGTGACCGCAGGCAATACGGTGGTCAGCGGGCGCACCGCACCATCTCGCGCCAGAGCCTGCAGGTTGGGCGCATGCTGAAGCAGGCCCGGCGTGAGTCCCACGACATTGAGAACAAGGGTAGGCGTCACGTTGAAACCCGATTCCGAGCCGTCGCCATCGGCTCTCGCAGGCGGGAGTGAACGCACCATCGCCCACCCACCCGGCAGGGTCCTGGCATTGCAATTCCGTCGTCCGGTTGCCTGACCACGCGCTGAGCTAATGAAGTGGGATTGGATGCCTGGTACAACTTCGTGCTCCCCTCCCGTTTCAGGGTCCGATTTCCCGGCTTCGTGCGAATCGCAATCGGCTGCGAAGTCCCTGCTTCACACCATTCGATCTCGACTTGAAATGCTGCGGTTGACTGCCCCGATGAAACACCAAGGGCACCCGTCGCATACCTGCAAATGAGTGTAGCGGGCAGCGCATGCCAAGGGGCACCCTCCAGGTCAGGGGGAGCGAGGCGCGCCGTGACAGTCAGCACGCGCTTACGGACTTCGGAAGAGCGGTGGAGGGACCAATGATTCCCCAGAGTCCCGCCCGTCCGACGATGCGCCCGGGACACTTCGACTGCGAACCTTCCTTCGATTTTCGACTTGGGTGACGAGCTTGGCTCTTGACGAGTTCCGGCACCAGCCATAGCCTCTGCCGATGTCCACACAGTCAGGTCAGTTCCCGCACGGCCCCCGAAGGTTGGTCCGGTCCCTCGAAGTCGACGCTCGAGACCTTTCGGAGGTGGTCAACGGCATCGACGACCTGTACAACGAAGCGCTCGATGTGATCGTCGTCAGAGGGGCCTTCGATGGCAGGGCGTTGGCCGAGGCGGGGAACCGACTCGACTCGAACGCCCTGGACCCTGGCTGGTCACGCCCGAACGAGAAGATGCCACTGGAAGATCTGCAACTCCTCGGCACCGACACTCCGGCGACTCCGACGTATCAGGATCCGCGGGGCGCTTCGCTCGATGCGTATCTCAGCAGCGCGGCCACGCATGCCGCTGAGGCATCGGCGGTCTTCGAGCCAGGGTTTGACGCCGCAGATGAAATCCGCAGCGTGCTGAGCCACCTGTCTGGCGCACGGCCGGTGACGGTCGCCCAGGCATCCGACGGCCGCTCGTACGTTCCGTTCACGATCCGCCGTCTCGTTGACGGCAAGCAGATCGGCATCCACCACGACTATCACTACCGGCTCGCCCTGTATCTGGAGCTGTCGAAAAAAGTCGATACGCGCACACTGATCAGTTACGTGGCCACCTTGCGCGCACCGCAGAGTGGTGGCGAACTCTTTGTGTATGGCGCCACTTCTGACTCAGCTGACCTGCCGAAACTCGCGAACGGGTTCTCGTACGATCTCACGGCCATCGAAGAGCGGTACGACTGCAGGCGGTTCGTGATGAACGCCGGGGATCTTTTCCTGCTCGCATCCGGGCGTTGCCTGCATCGCGTGGGACGAATCTCCGGCCCGCAAGCCCGGATCACGATGGGAGGGTTTCTGGCGCTGGCCCGAGAGGGTGACCAGGTTTTCTACTGGAGCTGACTCGCAGCCGTCACTCGCGAAAGCTGACCTGCTGCCTGCCCCCGACCTAGGGGGAGTCGCGTCCACGTCGCTTCAGCGCGTGTAAAACTTAGCCGGCGGTGCGCAGCTCACACAGAGCTCCCGACCAAACCAGTCTGTGCCCGCCCGGATTTCCTTGCCGTTTCTCATCCTTACTCAACCCTTCGAGATTGAATATGACCCACCTGAAACAACGATGGATCCCCAGCCTGCTGATACTGGTCAGCGCACTGGCCACCTCTGCCGGTACGGTGGCTCAGCAACGCGAGTTGCGTGTCCTTTCTGATCGCACCGACCAGGGCACCCTGCGACCCATTCTCGATGCCTTCGAAGCACGCAGCGGCGCCAAGGTGATCGGCGTTTTCATGGACCAGGGTTTGGTGAACCGGCTCGAATCCCGGCCCACCGAGGCAGACATCGTCATCACCAAGGACGCCGAGTTGCTCGACATCGCAGCGCAACGGGGCCTGCTCGATCCCATCAAATCGGCCAAGATCAGCGCGAGCATCCCTCCAGAATTCATGGATCCGGCTGGACGATTCTTCGTCGATGCCTACCGGGCGCGAATCATTTTTTACTCCAAGGCGAGAGTCAAACCTGGCGAGCTTTCCACCTATGAGGATCTGGCCAGTCCCAAGTGGAAGGGTCGCATCTGCCTGCGTTCAGGCAGTCATGACTACAACTTGGCGTTGTTCGGTCAGTTCTTTGCGTCTTTCGGTGAAGCCAAGGCTCGCCAAGTGATCTCGGGTATCCGGGACAACCTGGCTCGCACGCCGAAAGGCAACGACCGTGAGCAGGCGCGTGCCATCTTCGAGGGCAAGTGCGATGTCGCACTGATGAACACCTACTACCACCCGCTGATGGCCGAGAACCCGGAGCAAAAGGCGTGGGCCGAAGCGGTGGGGGTCTACTTTCCCAATCAGGCGACCACGGGCACGTTCATCATGCGCTCGGCAGCAGGACTGACCAAGGCCACCGACAACCGAGATCTGGCCACCGCCCTGCTGGAGTTCATCGCCTCCAAGGAGGGCCAGCAGTTGATGGTGGACCGCACCAAGCAGTACTCCGTCCTGCGCGACGTGTCGGCACATCCGCTGATGGTCAAGCTCGGTGCCGAACAGGGTCTGGTGGACGGCAGGTTCAAGATCGACTTCGTGCCGCTTGACAAGATGGCGGGCAAACGCGAAGAGGTCATCAAGTTTGTCAACGAGATCCGCTTCGACGCTGAACGCTGATGCGACTGCCTGGCAGCAACCGGGTGGCATGAGCCCGCCGGGCCGCCCCCAGGGCGAATACCGGAGTGCGCAGCACGAAGGTGCCCCAGTGAGCACCGCGCGCCTCGCCAGGTCGGCCTTTGCGCTGGTCCTGGCGGTATGCGCCCTGCTCCCGGCAAGCTACCTCCTGCTGGCTGCCCTGCCCGTGTTGTTCGACAGCGGATGGCTGGCCCACTTCGCAAGCACCAGCCTGCCCCACCAGGCCCGCACGAGCCTGTGGGTCGCACTGGAGGCCTCGGTGGTGGCCTTTTCAGTTGGTGCCTTCCCCGCAGTGGCGGTGTCGCGCTTCGACTTCCGGGGTCGGCATCTGGTCAGTTTGCTGGCCTTGCTGCCACTGCTGTTCGCGCCCTATGTGACAGCCGCCACCTGGACGGTGTCCTTCTCTTCCGCATTCTTTGAGAGCCGGCATGCGTTGGCCATTCAGCACGGGCTCACCTGTTCGCCTTACGTGTTCATCGCTTTCCGGGTGGCAGCGGCGCGCATTCCGAACTCGTTTTCCGAGCTGGCCGCCGGGCTGGGGCTCGGGCCCTGGCAGCGGCTGCGGCGCGTCCACCTGCCTGCCTACGCGGTACCGGCCGCCGCCGGGCTGATGATCGTTTTTGCCCAGGCCATCGGTGACTACGCAGCGGCCGAGCGTCTGGGCATCGATACCCTCAGTGTCGGGGTCCTCAACCTCTGGCTTGCCAGCCAAAGCTCGCTGGTGGCGGCAACGGTGGCTGTGGTGATGATCGTTCCATCGGTGCTGCTCGTCGGCGTGGCGGCGTGGGCGTCCACCTCAATCATCAGCCAAAACCCCATTCCACCAGCGTCGGCCGCCGCTTCGCGCAAGCCGCTCGCCACGCCAGCCGCCAGGGTGATCGTGGCCTGGAGCGTGCTCTGCTCGCTGGCCGGGTTCTGGATTCCCGAGGCCCTCACCGTGCGCTGGGCGTGGCTCAAATGGGACAGCACCCGCTTTGCTTCGATCCCCATGGACACGATCAACGCGGCCGGCACATCCCTGTGCACCGCACTCGTGGTAGCGGTGGTCTGTGCAGTCACTGCCCTGCTGCTGCGGTCCGGCGGACGATCCAGCTTGGCCGAGCGCGTGCCGTGGCTGTTCCTGAGCAACTACTTCCTGCCCTCGCTGGTGCTGGCGCTGGCCTTCGTGATGATGAGCCGAGACGGCTCTCTGGGTGCGCAGTGGCTCGGCACGTGGCGCGACAGTCGCCTGCTGATCGTGGTGTCGGAGTCATTGCGTTTCATGCCCTTCGCCATGCTGCCCGTGCTCGATGCGCTTCGCCGCACACCAAACGCCACCATCGAGACGGCGCGTGCGTTCGGTGCGGGGCCGGTGGGCGCTCGCATGGTGGCCTTTGCCGGACACCTGCGGCCGGCCTTGCTGCTGGGCTGCGCGCTGGTGTTCATGGAGTCGCTCAAGGAACTCGACATGAGCCTCATGCTGCAACCTTTCGGTTATTCATCCCCGGCGCTGAAGATCTACGCGTTCTCGCGCTTCCAGAACATGGACCGCGCCGCCGTGTGGGTGCTGATCACCCAGGTCCTGCTGCTGCCGCCGCTGCTGCTGTGCTGGTGGCGCATGAACAAGCTGGGGGCCCCGCAATCTGCGGCCCTCGGGCAACGGGCCGCCGCATGATGGCCACGATCCTGTCGATTCAATTTTTCAGCGGAGCGCGCGCGAGATGCTTTCAGTTCGATCTTTGTCACGCGTGATCGGCAGCCGGGCGGTGGTGTCGGACGTGTCCTTCGACATGGCATCCGGTGAGGTCCTGGCCATCCTGGGGCCTTCGGGAAGTGGCAAGACGTCGCTGCTGCGCATGATCGCCGGCTTCGACGCACCGACCCGTGGCCGCGTGCATCTGCATGACCGCGAGGCTTCCGTCGCCGGCAAGGTGCTCGTGGCCCCGGAGCATCGGGCTCTGGCACTGGCGTTCCAGGACGCGACCCTGTTCTCACACCTCGATGCGGTGGGCAACGCCGCCTTTGCCATCCCGATTGCGAACAGGGCCGCCCGCCACGAACGGGCCCGCGCTGCACTGCGCGATATGGGCCTGACGGACATGGACGGCCGCGACGTCGCCACGCTGTCGGGAGGCGAGGCTCAGCGTGTGTCGCTGGCGCGTGCGCTGGCCGCCGATGCAAAGCTGCTGCTGCTCGACGAACCGTTCGGCAACGTCGACCGTCTGACCCGCATCGACCTGATGTCTCGACTGAAGGCCCGGCTGGCCAGGGGCCTGGGCGCGATGATCATCACGCACGATCCCGCAGACGCCATTGAACTGGGGGCCCGCGTGCTGCTGATGCGCGATGGCCAGGTGGTGGCCGACGGCTCGCACGAGTCCATCAGCACCGGCCAGCACGGCGACTGGGCGCGGTCGTTCCTGATGGCGGGGCACGACGACTCCGCCGAGGCGGCGCCGCCGCTACCCGGGTGATGCGCCGCTGATCGACCCGCATGGCACCGTCCATGACGCTTCGTCAGGCTGGTTGGATTTCCCGAGCTGGCAGCAGGCTTCGTGAACCAGAAAACTTCACGGCGACGATCGCCAGATGCGCGTTCGCAATCGGCCCAGAATTTCTCTGACGCCCGCGACTGTCAGTCGCGTTCGGTCGACCAGGACACCGGACAGGAAAAGCACGAGCGCCAATCCAATCAGCGTGCGATCGACTGGAGTCGGTTCCTCATCCACGCCGCGATGCCGCGCAAGCGAAGCCGGAGTCCACGCGCTGACCAGTCCCGCAGTCGTCCACGCATCCAGCGCCGGATTGACACCCCAGCTCTCGTTCTCGCCCCGATGGCGCCGCAAGTGCAGTTGCCGCTGCGTTCCAAGCGGGGTTGACACCACGAACGTGTAGAGGCCAGCGCCAGCATCGGGCAGCACCGCTCGCAGCCGCCCCGGGCCAACGAGGTCGGTGTCGAGCAACCGGCCCTGCGCTGCGGGGGTGTCGACCGTGATGGACAGGGCGTCCCCATCGGGCGGTCCCGCCGCGCCCGGAACATCCGCCTCGACCTGCAGCCCGCCGGGCAGATCGGACACCGACAGCCCGAGTGCGCCGCCCTGGGGCGTGCCACTGATCCAGGTCGCCAAGCCTCCGGCGAGTTGAGGCCACTCACGCCAAGACAACCATTGCGGCGTCCACGGCCCGAGCCCGCTGGTCACCGCGACCACCCGACCCAGGCCGGATCGTCGGAATGAAATCAATGGTTCGCCCCGCTGGCTCTGGACCGCCACCACGGCATCGGGTCGGGGCCGGGTGACAGCGTGGGCCGTGACGGCGGGCCAGTCCTTCCATGTCCCGGGCAAGAACGGCAAGGCCTGGCGCTGCTCCACCGCGATCGTGCCGCGCTCGACCCGCGCCCGGCGTCGTTCCAGCCCGGCACGCATCACCACCGGGAGCTCGGCAGCCTCGTTCACGCGCAGCACCAGGCCCGCTTCCACGCCAGCCAGCCGTTCCAGCGCGGAGACGTCGGCATCCGGGCCGACCGCCAACGCAATCATCTCGATGCGAGAACGATCGAGTCGCGCCCGCAGCTGCTCCAGCGAGGCGCCCTCGACAAACCCGTCCGTGACGACGATCAGCATGCGCCGCGAAGCGTCGGCACGTTCGAGCTCGCCGATCGCCGCTTCGAGCGCAGGCGCGAGCTTCGTTCCACCGTTCGGACGCACCTGCCAGTCGCGTTCGAGTGCCAGGCTCCCGACCGACGAAGGGCCGAGTGGAATCAGCACACGCGGCACGACGTCGAAGACCACGAGCCCGAGCGAATCACGCGCCGTCAGGCCGCGCGCGGTCTCGATCACGGCGCGCTGCGCCAGGGCAAAACGATCCACGCCACCGCTGCCTTGACCCATGCTGCCCGACTTGTCGACTGCGAACACGATCGCCGCAGGCTGGTCCAGCGCCGCGGGCTCCGACGACACGGGCAGCACCGACTCGAGCGTCGACTCCCGGTACCCGCCCCGGGCGTACGAACGCTCGCCGCCCAGCACCATCAGCCCGAGGCCGCGGTGGTTCACGGCGTCCACCAGGGCACTCCAGAATCGAGGGCCGGCATCGGAGACCGCCACGTCCTCGAGAACGACCGACTGGTACCGGTCGAGCCCGTCCGCGTGAGCGTCCAGCCGAGCGGCGGGCACGACATCGAGCGACCAACCCCCCTCGGCCAAGCTCCGAGCCAGCGCGCCGGTCGCCCCCTGCGCATACAGGATGGCCGCGCGCGGCGCCACGTCGATGACGGCGGCGTCCGGCATCGCATCGAGCACGCGCCCGGACACCGGATCCTCCAGCGCCACGTCCACGAGCATCGCGCCGATGCTGCGGGCGTCGAACTCGATCGTTGCCAGGCCGGCGCCGCTCGACGGGGCACTCGAGGTCTGGGTGTCCCCGCCGGCGGTGCGCACGGTGGCCTTGACACGAGCCGTGGACTCCAGCCGCCCGGCCAACCGCACCGTGATCTGGACCCTCTGGCTGAGCCGCGCGTGGTCAGGCACCAGAACCTCCGCGATGCGCGTCTGCGGTGGCTCGCGCCCCACGGGAATCCATTGCACGGGCAACCTCGCCTCACGCACGGCGCGCAGCGCGCGCGCGGTGTCTCCCACGGTCTCGAGACCGTCCGAGATGACCACGGCGCTGGCAAAGGGCGTCTTCGCGTGTGCTGTCAAGGCCGCTTCCAACGCCGCCTCGATGTTCGACACCGATGGGTCGAGATCGGCAGCAGGCTCACTCGCTTTCGCTGCCCGCGCGGCCGGCCGGCCCGCGAACTCGATCAGTTGAACGTCCTGACCGCCAGCCGCTTTCGCGGCCTGCATGACTTCGGCAATCGCCTTGTCGCCTGCCGCACGCGGCACACTCTGTGAGCGGTCGACCACCACCAGCACCCTCGGCTTGCTGCGCACATCGAGCCACGAAGCACCGAGCAGGGACAAGGAAAGCGCCAGGAGCGCGGCCAGCTGCAGTGCCAGCGCAAGCAGGGTCCTGGAGCCGATGCCTCTCACTCGAACTCCGCCCCCGTGTTCCCGCTCAAGCGAACCCACTGGCGACCAAGCGAGACGATTTCCCACAGCAGCACAACCAGAGCGACCGCCAGCAGCGGCCATGTCAAGGAACGAAAGCGCTGCGAGTCACCCGCCGCCGGCTCGGCGTTCGAAGCGACCGGGGGTGGGCCCGGCAAGGTCCGTGCGGTTGCACCAACGCGAGCCGACAGTGCGACCCTGACCGAGCCCGGGCCTCGGTCCACGATCGCGATCCGATCGAGCAAGCGCTCCCCGAGGACGCTCTCGAACATCAGGTTCACCAGCAGTGGAACTTCCGGACCGCGCGCGACGCCCATCGAGCCGAAGTCCAGCGACGTCTCGAGCAGCTTCGATACGCCTGCGCGGCTCACCATCACCGGCTCATCCCCAGCCGCCAGGAGGATCACGTCCGCGGGGCGGGCACGGAGCGCTGATGCAGCTTGCAATGGTTCGTCATCCAGCCTGATGCGGCGCGCCTCGGCGACCGAAGGCGACCACTTCAGCGAGCCGACCAAGCGCGTCGGAACGCGGTCTGCCACCACACGGACCGTGGCCCGTTCGTTGACCGAGCCATTGGAGCCGCAGTCCAGCGCCGCATCCACGTCGGTGGCGTTGTCTGGCGCCACAGCAAGGGCCGGATGCGTGGCCACTGCGGTCACAAGCACCGCCGGACATGTCGAATCGGTGGCCACCCGACGCCTGCGCAGCGGGGTGAGATCGAGGTCGATCGAGTCGTCTTCAGCCAGCGCATCACCAGGCTCCAGCCTGGCCCGAACCCGGGTCGTCGCCCCGATTGACGCGCTCACCAGTGCAGAGGTCCCGGGCTCAATTCGCAGCGTCGACCGGGCCGCTTCGCCAGCGTCCGTGCTGAACACGACCTCGCGCGTTTCCACTTCGGTGCCGCCGTTCGTGACCTTCAGCAGCAGGTCGATCCTCTCCGGGTCGCTCGGGTTTCGGCGCGCGGAAATCCGCTCCAGCCCGGCGTTGCGTGTGGTGCCCACCTCTTCGATGACGCGGTCCGGGCGCCGGCCGTCGGGCCAATCGAGCAAGGCCGCATCGGCGCCGTCGGTGAGCAGCCAGTGCTGCCTGTCGCGACGCAGCAGCGCTGCCGGAGGTGGCATCGGCTCCCGGCGGCCGACGTTCGCGGAAAGCGCCGAGACGGTCTCGTCTCCGAGCGCGCCGAGGTTGCGCCACGGGTCACCGAGCGCCCGCACCTCGACGTCCTGCTGACCCGCCTCGGACAGCAGCCGCCGGGCCTGCGCGATGCCCTGGACGAGCCGCGTACCCTGTGTCTCGCGGGTCTGCATGCTGAGCGAATCATCGACCCACAGCGTGACGCGTGATCGCTGCAACGGCAGCTGCGGCTCGGCCAGCGCCACGAAGATCAAGGCCGCGATCAATGCACGGTGTCGCCATGCCGGATCGGGTGGCCGGCGCTCGCCTGCTGCGGGGGTGCTCACCGCCGAGCCCCTCCAGAGCGAGAGGCTGGACACGGACACGGACACGGCGCGGCGATGCCGCCCGCCGCGATGCAACCAGCGAATCACCGGCAGCAGCAGGAGACCGAGCAACCACATCGGTGTGACCAGGGTCAACAATTGGATCGCGCCTGAACCAAGTGTCGAAGCAACGCGTGCTGCCAGGGGGTTTCGATGTCCCAATCGGTGAACGCAACGCCGCTGCGCGCACAGAAGCTGCGCAACCGGGTCGTCATCGCGGCACGCTCGACAGCAGCCAGTGCGTTCGCGCGCTCGCTGGCGTGGGCGGGCATCCGCGCTGCGGTTTCCACGTCCACGAGATCGAAGTCGCCGGCCAGGCGCAGCCGGGTTTCGGTGGCGTCACTCACCTGCATCGCGTGCAGGGACATGCAGCGCTGGGCCATCGCGCCGAGGTCGCGGCGCATTTCGTCGGAAGCCAGAAAATCGCTCAGCGTGAAAACCGTGGTGGCGCCGTGCAGATGGCGCGCGCAGGCACCGAGCTCGGACCGCTCACCGGCCTGCGTCGGGTGCAGCGAGAGCAACAGGCGGGCGATCGCCGCGTAGTGGTGTTGCCCGCGTCCACGCGGACATTCCGACAGCACGCGCGTCCCGAAGACCAGCAAACCGACGCGATGGCCGAGCTGGAGCAGCGCGTAACTCATCGCCGCCGCGATGCTCACAGCGGCATGCCACTTGGCAGCGCCCTGCACCGCCATGGACGAACTGGCGTCGAGCAGAAGCGTCCAGTCGGCAACGGATTCCGATTCGAACCGGCGGACGATGGGTTGCCGGCGCCGCGCCGTCTGCCGCCAGTCGATGTGGCGAACTTCATCCCCGGGTGCGTAGTCGCGGTGATCGAAATGCTGCAGTCCGACACCGGCCCGACGCGAACCGGTCCGCGATCCCGGCGAGCGGGGCTGACGCTCGATCAACAGCTGCGCGGCTGCCGATGCGAACGATTGCAGCTCCGGCTCGCTGGGCAGCACGGCCTGGATCAGAGTCGAAGTCGCCATCCGTCGATGATCGATGCAAGCGTGGATTCGACATCCAGGCCGTCGAGTTCGCTCTCCAGGCGCAGGAGGATGCGATGGCGAAGCACGGGCAAGGCAATCGCTGCGAGATCGTCGATGTCGACATGCGCACGGCCAGCCATCAGTGCGCGCACGCGAGCAGCCCGGACCACGGACTGCAATGCTCTGGGGCTGGCGCCATATCGAATGTGCCGGCGGCCATCCGAGTTGGCACTGCCGACTGCAGGCTGCGTGGCCATGATCAGATCGACCGCCGCGTCCTTGCAGCGCTCGCCGAGCAGCACCGTTCGGCACAGCTCCGTGATCCGAAGCACATCGTCGGGTCCGGCGATGGCCCGCAAGGTGTCCGAGGGTTCGGCATCGAGCGAAACGTCGAGCATGCCGCGCAGCGATTCCCGGGTCGGAAACGGCACCTTGAGCTTGAACATGAACCGATCCAGCTGGGCCTCGGGGAGCGGATAGGTGCCTTCGAGTTCGATCGGGTTTTGCGTCGCCAGCACGCAAAACGGAACAGGCAGGCGATGGGTGATTCCGGCATGGGTCACTTGCCGCTCCTGCATGGCTTCGAGCAGCGCGGCCTGGGTACGCGGTGTCGCGCGATTGATCTCATCGACCAGCACGAGTTGGGCGAAGACCGGGCCGGGTCGAAACTCGAACGTCGATGCGCCCCCGGCCGCAGTCACGTAGATCTCACCACCGGTGACATCGGCCGGCATCAAGTCGGGCGTGCACTGCACGCGCGCCCAATGCAGTCCCAGCGCTGCGGCGAGTGCCTTGGCGAGGTGCGTCTTGCCCAGGCCGGGCAGACCTTCGATGAGTACGTGCCCGCCCGCGAACACGGCGGTGATCAGGTGGGTGACGAGCTCCGACTGTCCGACGATCACTCGATCGAGCAGCGCGCGCAGATCCTGAATCTGACGATGCGCGTCAGCGTAAGCATTTTCGGTGGGAGGAGTGGCAGTCATCGTTGTCGTGCGCTCGCCTTCAGCCAGGCTTGTACGTAAGTCGTTTCGGTCGAAGTCAGCCACGAATCCGGTGCAGCCACGGGGGGTGTTGCAGCAGCAGGGTCGCCTTCCACCTGCTTCTCTGCCGTTGATCGCCTCGGGGGTTCTTCATCGAAGCTCGCCACCTGCGTCGGATCGGCTCGCCTGTCGGCCGACGGACGCCGAACAGCCAACTCGAATCGTTGCACCGGAATCGTACCCCGCAGCGCCCGGGAAGCACCGCCGCCGGCAGCCTCGTCGCGGCTGTCCCCGGCGTGGCGTCCTGAACCGGTGCCGGGAAGGGAGGTCGATCCGGCCATGGGAGGAGCGTCCACCGAGGCGCCGGACGAAGCGCCACTCGCCGGTCCCCGTGGGCCTTGCGACAGGGCATCAGCTTCAGCCATCGAAGAGCCGGAATCGTCATCGGTCTTGCCGCTGCCCGGCGCCGGCACGTTGCCCGCCCCGTGACGTTCCGGCGACGCCGCATCGGACGGGCTGGCTCGCAAGGCGCTGGCGAT
Organism: Burkholderiaceae bacterium; assembly: GCA_030654805.1. GTDB lineage: Bacteria > Pseudomonadota > Gammaproteobacteria > Burkholderiales > Burkholderiaceae_C > PBB1. Next base: position 41,243 of record JAURWR010000008.1, on the reverse strand, counting down.
TTCACTGACCAGCGCCGCTGAATCAGGCGAATCCGCATCAGGCGGCGCACGATCGACGACCCCGGACGCAGCGGACACCGCACCTTGCTGATGCGGGACCGCAGTCGTTCCCGGCAGCATCAGGCCCACCAGCGTCGCCAAGCCCGTGCACACCAGCGCCGAAGCCAGCGATCGGGACAGGTGCATTGGGTTCCGTCGCTCGGCAAGCAGGCTCAGGCACTGTGGCACCTTGGCCGTCGCAAACGCTTCGAGGTGTTGCACGGCCTGCGCTGGCACGGCGCGCGGCGGCCGGGCCTGATCCAATTCAAGCAGGGTGGTGAACGCCGAGGCGCCTCCCAGATGACGATCCGCCCACAGCGCGCACGCCGCATCGGCAGGACGCTTCCATCCGGCTCGGGCCACCATCGACGCCCACAGCACGGCAAGCGCAATCAGGACGGCGCCCACAGGCATCGGTCGAGCAGCGAGGTGCATGACGACCGCGAGCAGCATCCATCCGGCCGTGCCCCACAAGGCCCATCGAACAGCCGCAAACAGCTGCCCTCCCCACAGGTGCCGTCGTACTGCTCCGATCAAGGTCTGCACGTCGGGAGTGGTCATTCGCAACTCAACGAAGTGTCAAAACCCACAGGTCGCGCGTGAGCCATGCGGAGCACGCCATCGCGAGCCCGATCGCCGTTGCAATGACTTCGGCGGGTTCTGCCCGGCGCAGCGCACGCCTCAGGCCCTGGCCCATCAGCGGCAGCACCACGCTGGCGGCCATCAGCAGCAGCTCCACCCCTGCGGCGAGCGGCAGCGGAACCGTGCTTGCCGACCAGACCAGAACCACCACAGGCCAGGCGGGGACGACCAGCAGCCACTGCGCCTCCATGCCCGAACGCCACCCGCGCAGCGCCCCCGAACGCACGCCCAGAACCGCGAGTGCCATGCCGCGGACGAGCCACAGCGCCTGAAGCGCATCTGCGGCCACGCGGCCTGCATCGGACGCACGGTCGAGGGCGATGCGTGTGCTGCCCAGCCACCACCAGGCCACGGCACCCGCGAGCGCCAGCCCGGTCAGGGCGGCCACGCGACGGTCCAGGGCTTCGTTCATGGCTGCGATGCAAACACGAGAAGCCACCCCTTCGAACCGATGGGGGCGTCCACGACACCGCCGAGATCGAGTGCCCACAGGGCGCTCACGGCGTCAGGCGGTGTGCGCCTCATGGCCATTCGCACCGAGGCATCGGGGGGCGACTGTCCCGACTGCGCGCCGATCGTTCCGTGAGCCCCCGGGCCAAGGGCCGGCAGATCGTGGACGAGGCCTCCGGCCAGCAACCATCCAGGGGGCCATGCCATCGTCCCCGCGTTCAGCACGTCACGCGATCCGTCAGGACGCTGCTGCACCTCGAACGTCCTTGTCGTGGGGAAGCTGCCCGCATAGCAGAGCGACGCCTGGTCAAACAGGCGCGTCTCGAACTCGGCAAACGTGGCGCGACTGCGGCTGGCATCGAAGTCGAAACGCATCGCCCGACTCGGCGAACACGGGCGGGAGGAGGACGCCAGTTGCGGCGGGATCGACACGCGCCTGCGCTCGCGAACCAGCCCCGGGAACCACTGGCTGGCCTGGTAGCGCGCGAACCGGGCACCCGATTCGCCCTCGCTCCAGATGACCAGTTGCGATGACGGTTCCGTCGCATGCAGCAAGGCCAGGGCCGCTGCGGCCGCGAGCACGGGCGTCAGCAGCAACAGTGGCAACGAGGAAAAGAACAGGATCGCCAAGGCCGCAGCCGCGAAATAGAAGGCCAGACACAAGGCGACTCGATGCCAGACGGCCGGCGCCGGTCGATTCAACTCGCCGACCACCCCGGGCGAAATCGCCGCCAGCGTGCTCGAGGAGAGCGACGCCTGGAGCAGCTCCGTGGCATCCACCAGCGACACGGCACTCATCAGCGCGCCGCCACCGCAGCCTGCTGCGCCATCCAGCACGTGTCGCAGGCGCGCATTCGGGTTCAGCACCACGATGCGCCCGCAGCCTGCGGCGTGCTCGAGCAATGCGGCCAGTTGCCGTTGATCGAGTGCGCCCAGTGTCGGCGCATCCACGATCAGCGCATCGATGCTCGAATAGGCCGACGCGTTGCGCGGCAGGTCATCTGCGGCGAGCACGAGCGTGTGGAAACCTTCCAGCTCGACCGGATCGCCCGCCACAAGCGCCACGCCGAGCATCGGGGACTCGGACAGCGAGACGCCGATGTCACGGCGCTCAGGTGACGCAGACTGCGATCCCAGGGTCACCGCAACCCGCTCAGCCGAGTTCACCGGAATCTGAAGCCGCAGGGTTCGACCCGGCTGCAGATCGAGATCGGCGTGCACGGCCTGACGGCCCGAGACAACATCGAGGGTCGCTCGCGTTTCGGTGTCGGTCGTCACACGAATGTCGATCTCGGTGGCGCGGCCGGGGCGGGACCAGCCGTTCCAGGCAGGCTCGGCCGTCAGGTCGATGTGTGGCGGCGCGACCGCGTGCGCCAGGCCGCAGAGCACGAGCCCTAGAAGCGGCAGGCAGCGCAACACCGCGTCACTTCAGCGCCTGCTCGAGGGCGATCACCGACCATGCCGTCACAAGCTGGGGCCGGTCCTCCCACCAGGCCTTCGACTCGGTATTGGCCCAGCTGCCATCGGTTGACTGCAGACTCATCAGCTTTTGCGCAAGCTCGTTGCGCCAGTTGTGCTTCTGCCCCTGGCCGTCGGTGAACGTGTCCTCTCCGTAGGCCGCCATCACCTTGGCGAAGGCGTTGTAGAAATAGAAGAGTCCGTGCTTCTTGTTGGTCCCGGGATTGAATTCGAGCGTGTAGTTCGCCGTCATCCACTTGTATGCGGCCTGTACCCGTGGATCGGTCTTGTCCACGCCGGCAAAAAGCAGACTGAGCAGCCCGGCGGCCGTCATGCCGCCGTACGACGACGTGCCGTTCTCGTATTCCGGCGGATTGGTGCCCGGCCGGTAGGTGAAGCCGCCATCGTTGACAGCCCACTTCTGATCGTTGCTCTCGCTGCGGTTCTGGGAACGGCTCACAAAAGTCAACGCCTTCTGCCAGACCGGATCCTTGGGATCGGCGGACGTGGCCTTGAGGCCCTCCAGCGACATGTACACGTTCGACAGGTCCGGCCGTTCGCCACCGCCGTAGCCGATTCCACCGTAATAGACGTGGTCGGGCTTGTAGCCTTCGTCCTCGTCGATCTGGTGGCCGATCAGGAACTTGCGGGCGGCGGCAATGACAGCGTCATGCTTTGGGTTCTTCGTCGCGGCGAGCGCGTTCAGTGCGACCGCCGTGTTGTAGGCTGTGCTCTGCAACGATGCACTGATCGAACCATCGCTCTTGACGTTGGCCAGCAGGTAATCCACCTGCCGCGTCATGAAAGCACCATCGGCCTCGTTGTATTTCTCCGGACTTTCGAGGAAAGCGCGCAAAGCCAGGGCCGTGATGCCGACCGACTTGAGCACGGAGCCGTCCGCAGCCTGCTGGCCTCGCAGGTAGTGCAAACCGCCAGCAATGGCGCGCTTGGACTTGCGACGCAGTTCGGGGTCCATGGCATCGGCAGCATGCGCCGAAGGTGCTGCGAGCACGGCACAGGCCGGCAGAACGAGCAGGTGTCTTCTCTTCATCATCGAGGTTTCTCCTTGGTGAGATCGGGGCAGTCAGTGTCGATGCGGATGCGTCGCCCCCGCAGTAAAGCGAGTGCGACGATCGTCAGCACCGTGCAGAAAATTGCGTAAGACCAAGCCAGTGGCGTCAGGTCGGGATACGACACGGGCAACGAGGCGAGATTGGAGTTCTGGTACAGCCATTCGTTGTGCAGCAGATCGTTGTCGCTCGCGACGGCCAGATGAGTGAGCGGACTCATGCCGATGGCCGCGTCAATGACCCAGTCATGTCGGCCCGAAAGAAGCTCACCGACGGGCCCGAACCACAGCGGCAGCGAGCCCAGCATGCCGAGGGCGACGGACACGGTGCGGCCCGCCATCTCGCGGGCACGGCCTGCGTCCCCTGCCGAACCGCGCCATCTCGGCTCCAGCCCGGCAGCCAACGTGTGCGTCAGGAGCAGGATGAGCATCAGCATTCCGCAGCTGCCGAGGGCTCCCGATGCCAGCTGTCCCGGATGACCCAGCATGCGAAGCGTGATTGCAGCCACGCAGGCTGCTGAAGCCGACCAGCCGGCAATTCGCAGTGCAGTGCGCCCGGGTGTCGAGGCCGTTCCCGGCCAGAACAGCGGGGCCAGCAAACCGACGATGGCGGTCACCGCCACGCGCTGTGCGGACGGCTGCAGATCGGACGCCGTGGCACCGAGCACGGTGGACATCAGCATGGCCGCCACGAGCAGCATCCCCCAACGGGCCGCGATCACGGCGTCGCGGTCGTCGCTTCGACAACCAGTTCGACGGCTGACCCGGCCGCCGGCAGCATCGCGTGCCCACGCACCGATCCGTAGGCGCCGATGCCGATGCCGGCCCGAGATTCAATGATGCTGTTGGCATCGTGCACGAAGCCGATCAGTGTTCCCGCGTCGTCGGCAGCGAAACGGCCCAGACCGTCGGACGCGGGAGACCCCATGTAGACCCATTCGACCGATTCGGGCTTCACGCCCGCATCCGGATTGAGCAGCGCCTCGGCAGCAGGCACCTGCCGGCGCTTGCCAGCCTCGGTCCAGGCGATCGAAATCGCGATGCTTCGGCCGGCCAGATGGGCCGCCTGCCTCATCTGCTGCCACGGCACCTGCTTCGGGTCGCGCTCGAGTCCGATCAGGATGCACGCGAGGTTGAACTCGCTCCCGGTGGTGTCGAGCTCCAGCAGCGTTTCGTAGGCCTTCATGCCGGCTGGGCTGGTGGCCAGGTACTCCAGCGGCTTGCCGACCACGTGCACTCGTCCGGGCACGGTGAAAGCACCCGCTCGCTTGTCGACGACGATGCGTCCGATCTGGAATCGATCCTGGCCGAGCGGCTTCAATTCGCCCACAAGGGGCGCTGGCGCCTGCGCGCGCAACTCGGTCATGCCAGTTGCCGCGAGCACACCGAGCACCGCGACGAGGCCGTCGCGCCGTTTCACGGCTTGAAGCCCATCACGACCCGGTGCGGCATCGGCGGCGGCAGCGGCACCATGCGCATGTCGCGGAAGCCGCAGTCACCCATCCAGCGCATCACGTCGGCATCGGCATGCACGCCACCGTCGGGAGCCGTGAGCATCATGTTGAGGCCGAACATCGCGGCGAAGGTGGGCCGGGCGCCGCCCTCGTCGGTGAACACATCGCTGACGACCAGCAGGCCACCGGGATCGAGGCAAGCCGAGGCGCGCTCGATCAACCCGCGGCAGGTGGCCTCGCTCTCGCGGTGGAACATGCCGGACATCAGCACCACGTCCTTGCCCGAGCCGAAATCGCTGCTGTGGTAGTCGCCGTCGCGCAGCACCACCCGGTCGCTGGCGCCAGCCGATGCGACCAGTTCGCGTGCCACCGCGGCAACTCCGGGCAGTTCGAGCACCTCGGAGCGCAGCCCCGGGAAGCGCTCGGTGAGCAGCACAGAGTAGGTGCCCGGCCCGCCGCCGACATCGAGCATGCTGCGGCGGCCCTGCAGGTCCAGCACGTTGACCAGCACGCGCGCGATGCCGAGGGCGCGCTCGTGCATCGCCATCACGAAGCCGCGTGTGCGGGCGGGGTCGTCGCCCAGGTAGGTCTCGGCGGGCAACGCCGGTTTGCCGGCGCGCAGCGAGCCTTCGAGCTGGCCCCAGGCACCGTAGAGCTGATCGCTGTAGCGGATCACATTGCCCATGAACGCCGGGCTGCGCGAGACCAGGAACGCGGCGGCGACCGGCGCGTTCTCGAACCGGCCCGCCTTTTCGGTCAGGAAGCCCAGCCCGACACAGGCGCGCAGGAACAGCGCCGTGCTGCGCGCATCCAGACTCAGCGCAGACGCCACCTCATCGGCAGTGCGGGCGCCATCGGCCAGCGCATCGAAGAGACGAAGGCGGTTCGCCGTGAGCAGCGTCTGGCTCTCCCAGTAGGCCGTGCTCAGGCGAACGATCGAGGATGGATCGGGCCCCTTGGCCACGGATGGATCTGTCGCGCTCATGCAGCCTCCAGTGTGGTGCGGTCGAGGTCGCACTCGAGCTGCATGTAGGCGCAGCGATGGCACATGAAGCCCTCCGAGACCGCCAGCCCATGACGCTTTCGTATGGCGTGGTAGCCCGAGCTCAGCGTCTCGAAGTAGCTGCGGATGCGCGCGTGGAAGTCGGACCGCTGGCGGCCGCCCACCGGCCAGACCAGCGAATAGATCGGGATGATCCCGCGACTGCAGAGGTCTTCCGCGCCCTGCAGAGCAATGCGGGCGGCCTCTTCCCATTCGAGGCCGTGCTCGGGCTCGAGCTCGATGCCCGCCACCATCGCCGAATACACGTTGCCGCGCCCCCAGTAGCGAACAGCGGTCTCCAGAGACTCGATCCAGCGCTGGTAGCCGACATAGCGGTTCTTGCCGGGGCACACCTTCGCGAACAGCGGCTCCGACCACATCTCGAGGTTGAAGCAGACGTGCTGCACCAATTGCTCGGCGTGGAACTGTGCGATCAGGTCGTCGGGGATCGACCCCGACCCCAGGGTGACCGGGATGCCACGCGTGTTGGCCTGCTTCACGAACCGCGCAAGCTGAAGGAAACGTTCGCCTTCCCGGCGCGCATCGGTGAGGGAACCGCCCACCAGGTAGATGTGGCGGATCTCGGCCTGGTCGATCACGGCGTTCAACGCATCGCGCATCCTGTCGAGCGTGGGCCCGGGAATCTCGAGCTGCCCCGTCTTCTGACCCAGGTGCATCGTGCGTTCGTCGGGCGCCCCGTAAGCGCAGAAGGTGCAGCGCATCGAGACGCCGTCCTGCTTGTGCAGGAAGTACTCGCAGCCCGGCGCCACGTTGATCACCAGCATGTCGCCGTGCGTGGTCACGCCGGCCTGCGCGAATGGCATGCCGTCCGCCGTCTTCTGCGTGAGCCAGGGCCGCAACGGCTCGAACTCGATCGGCACGGTGTTGCCGCTTCGATCGTCGATCAGCAGATAGCCCTGCGCCAGATCGCCTTCGACGTGCCACGGCGAATCGCCGTTGCCCAGGATGCGGATCTCGGTGCCGTCCGGCGTGTTGATCAGGTACGGGATGGTCACGATGCCCTTGCCCGTGGGGTCGTGCTCTCCCTCCTTGAACCGGTAGGGGTAGTAGTTGGGCATCGAGTGCTGCGCGGCCTGGCCGAGTGCGGCCGTGTACCGGATGCCCTCGCACATCACCTGAACCTTCAGCGACGGCGAGCCGGTGAGCGTGATCATGTCGGCGGTACCTTTCCCTGCGTGAAACATGAGCGGTTGCGGGCGTACAGCCGCACGCACTCTTCTGATAACGTGAACTGATGATGCCACGCACTCGCGGCCGAGCCGCGTTGATTCTTACCGCTGCGCTGTGTATTCCGATGGTGCCTTTTATCGTGATCGGCGAGCTTCCCGGCGAGCGCTGGCTGTCCGCCAGCGACGACCATTCCGCGAACTTCGCGCTCGTCGGTGCCGGGTTGCTGGCGGCCGACGTGCTGCTGCCGATTCCATCGAGCGTCGTCGGCACGATGCTCGGGGCGCGCCTCGGCTGGGCCGCCGGTTGGGCGGCCACGTTCGCGGGCCTGATGGCCGGGCAATCGGCGGCCTACTTCGTCAGCCGGCGCCTGCTGCGCCAGCGCAACGACGCGCTGCCCGAAGCTCCGACGCTGGCCGCGCTGTTTATCAGCCGGCCTGTCCCGGTGCTCGCGGAGGCCATGGTTTTCAGCGCCGGTGCCGCGCGCGTCAGCTGGCCACAGTTCCTCGTGGCGTGCGGATCGGGCAACCTGATCTACGCGGGCGCGCTGGCGCTCAACGGGGCGCAGCTCGTGCCCGATGCATCGCTGGGCATGGGGCTGGTGCTGCCCATGCTGCTGCCCGCCGCCGGATGGCTGGTCTGGCGCAAGATACGCCGCACCAACCCTGCAGAAAGATGACGCCATGCTGTTCATGCTGACCAATCGCACCCGACCCGACCTGAGCTCCGCCGACTACGGCGAACTCGCTGCGCTGGCCAAGGCCTTCTATGCATCGATGCCGGCCGATATGAAAATTCGCGGCGAATGGGTCGCCGTCGACCGGTCGGTCAACTACTCGCTGCTCGAGGCGCCCGACATCGACACCGTGCTCCGTCTGCAAGCGCCGTTCGAACGATTCACCGACACGGTGATCGTGCCGGTGAACAGCACGGTGGGCTGGACGGCCAGCTGACGGGGCCCCCGGGGCGCCATCGCCAATTTTTGGTCACAGCCACCACTGTCGACACTTCGCAGCCGCGGTTTGACTTGACCAGACCGCGCAAGACGCAAAAAAAGGCCGCCACTTGCGTGGCGGCCTTTTGCGTTGCTTGGGTGCAAATCAGGATTAGGCCTTAGTTGCATCCTTGCGCCGGCGCAGCATCGGCACCGTCAGCATCCCGGCCATCGCGATGCCGACCAGCGCGAGTGACGCGGGCTCGGGCACCTGACTCTGACCGATGATGACTTGGTTGCCGGCACCCTTCACATCGTTGGTAGGAAGACCAGTACCCCAATTGACAAAGGCCAGTGAGCTGAAATCGGTTCCAACGAACTGCAGTGTCGCCAGGATCACCGAGTCACCGCCCTGCAGTGCCAGAAGGTCAAGGTCGCTCAGCAGCGAAACGGCAGCGAAGTCCAGCAAGCCACCGCCAACGGGCTGGAGGTCGTTGATGACTTCAAAGGACGCTTCATCGCCCAGGCCCGAGCCAAAGGTCAGGCTCGAAAAGGTCAGTGCGCCGGTATCGAAGCTCACATCCAGGTCATAGGCAGCAACGATGTCACCGCCCAGATTACTCACCACCACATCGATGCCACCGACACCAGACACGAAACTGATCGTGGGCGCGGCCATCGCTGGTGCCATGCCAAAAGCCATCCCGGCCACCAGGGCCGCAACGCGGGCCATTTGCTTGAGTTTGAACATGATCATTCCTTTCGGTAATTGCAGTGATTCGTCAGGATCGGCTTATTGCGTTGCACATTTCGAGCGGGTGCACTTGAGCACGCAAGCCCGAGCATCGTTGATGTTGATCACCCCGTTACCATCGGCATCCGCCTTCGGATTGGCCGACGCCGGCTTGTTACGCAGCGCGGTGATCCCCGCGATGTCGATGCTGTCAACATCGCCGTCGGAATCCAAATCGCAGCTAGCAACCGGACGCGGTTCGCAAGCATCGCCGCGCGCATCGCCGTAGGTATTCTGCTGGCCTGGGTTGGCAACGGCCGGGCAGTTGTCTTCGCTGTCGCAGACGCCATCGCCATCGGAGTCAGCGCAACCACCACCGGTCGAGCGCTGCAGCACGAGCAGCAGATAGGACTGGTGCGCGTTGAAGTCCCAATAACCTGGGGAGCCGCAAGCGAACGCTCCATTGGCACATTGAACCGAGAGAATCTGGTGCGCATAGTCGAAATACTGACCCTTGGGCTCGCCGACGTAGAAGCCAGCAGCACCCGCACCGAAAACGGCAGGTCGGGAGACCAACGCCGGATCCTTGTTTTCCTGACGCACCGCGCAGGAAGGCGCCGAGGCCGCTGAGAGCTTGCCCAGATCATTCGCGCCCAGATTGCCGGCTGCCGGTGAAATGCCCGACTGGCGAATCAGCTCCATCCCCTTGAAGGAGCTCCACAGGTAGTAGCTCCAGGAAGAGGTCGGCCAGGAGTTCCCCATGTTGTCGAGGTCTTCCCAGCGATAGTGGTTGCGCAGCCATTCGATGTAGTGCTGCACCATGGGCGTGTTCACGTTCGAGCCGCCAAACAGCTGGTTGTACATGCCCGATGCCGTTTGCTGAAGCGACGGGTTGTAGCCCGCGTTGTAGCCGTGCCCACGCTCGGTTGGCGACAGGACTGCGCAGGCACCGTTGTCCGATCCCTGGGCCGCATTGGTCTCATACGCCTGGCGAGCGAGCACCAGCGCAGCATCAATCGCGGTCACTCGCGCCGCGTCTGCAAATGCACCCCCATCGCCACTCTTGTTGGACGAATAGAAAGTCTTGGCTGCCGCCAGGCCTGCCACCACGAACTGGGTGGTCGAGGAATCGGGGCAACCCGGACCGGAGTAACACCAGTAACCCTTGTAGCTCGCCTTGTCCTGACCCGCGAGTGCCCGGTCAACGAGGGCATTCATCGCCTCCTTGATGGTCTGGTAATCGACATTGCCAGCGACCCCTGCGCCCAATGCGCTCTTGTCCGGCCCGCCGGTCAAGGCGTATTCCGACAGCGCGAACATGAAAGCACCGTCGCGATACGAATAGAAACCGGTTTCATTGACCCGATCGAGGATGTTCGCGGCCGCAGTCCGCAGACGCCCCTGGTCGGTGGCATTGGCACCGGTGTAGCCCTGGGGAGGATCGGTGGCAATACCGGAGGCTCGCTTCTCAAGGAGCGCCAACATCGGGAGACCCGCCGCATCACCCGCTGAACTGGGGTTGCTGAAGGCGCCGGTCGTCGCAAGGTACGTGATGCCCCGGTCGATCGCAACGGAAACGTCATTCTCGAACGGGGTGACAGCCTGAACCGCCCCTGCCGAAAAAGTTACCGCCGCCGCCATAAGCACCCGGGATAACAGCCCTTTATTTGTGCCGCAAAATTCTGACATCGCGCCCCCCTGATTTGTAGATTGACATCAACTGCGAAATGCCCGCCCGGGCAACGCCAAGTGAAAACTGAGTACTCGTCAATTCCGAACCGCGCTCAGCAACCAGCACAACGCAGTTCGCAACCGACACCTATCAGCCCCAACGCAAGTCATCAAAGACTGTTTTGAAGTCGAATAGCTTGTTTGGCGATGCAATAAAGCAAGTCCTGCGCCGATGAAAAAATCCTTAGGGAATACAAGGACTTAGGGTCTGTGGGCTCAACATGTTTGGCGAGCCTGTAAAGATTTTCGACAAGCTGCTGATGCCATCTGGAATTTTTCGCCCGCCTCGAACTTGTCATTGCGGCAAGTCAGGTTTGCACCACGTCGAAAAAAGGTGGCTGGCGGCACTTGCAAATTCCTCGGAACTCGTGCGCGTCAGTCGATGTGGCGGAGTGCGGAATCGATGGGTGGTAGGCCGCCCGTGAGTCGAACACGGCACCAACAGATTATGAGTCTGCTGCTCTAACCATCATGAGCTAGCGGCCCCCGTCAACACCGGCGGGATTGTAGGCAGGGCCCGCTGCTGCGGCGATCTGCTCCCCCTGCGTCGTTACTTGGAGCTCAGCGCGTTGCTGACCAGCCTCGACGTGATGTCGACGATCTGGATCATCCGGTCGTAGGCCATGCGTGTCGGCCCGATGACACCCAGCGTGCCGACGACCACACCATCGACCTCGTACGGCGCCGACACCACCGACAGCTCCTCGAAAGGGACCACGTGGCTTTCGCCGCCGATGTAGATGCGCACGCCCTCGGCGCGGCTGCTGACATCGAGCAGGCGCATCAGCTGGGTCTTCTGCTCGAACAGGTCGAAGAGCTTGCGCAGCGAGCCCATGTCACTGGAGAAATCCTGCACGGTGAGCAAGTTGCGCTCGCCGGAGATGACCACCTGCTCCTGGCTGTCGGCCACGGCATCGCTGCCCGCCTGCACGGCCGCCTGCATCAGCGTGGCGATCTCGCCGCGCAGCGCATCGACCTCGGTCTTGAGGCGCTCGCGCACTTCTTCGAGCGTGAGCCCAGCGTAATTGGCAGTCAGGAAATTGCTCGCCTCGATCAGCTGGGCTTGCGTGTAGTCCTTGGCGGTGAAGATGACGCGGTTCTGCACGTCGCCGTCGGGCGCGACCAGGATCACCAGCACACGCCGCTCGCTCAGGCGCATGAACTCGATGTGGTGGAACACGCTGGCTTTGCGGGGTGCGGTGATAACGCCGACGAAATTCGACAGGCTGGACAGCATCTGCGCCGCATTGGCGATCACGCGCTGCGGCTGGTCGGCCTGCAACTGCGTCCCGAAGATGGGCGAGTCGAACTGCCTCGGTTGCGCCGTCATCATGGTGTCGACGAAGACGCGATAGCCGCGCGCGGTCGGGATGCGACCTGCGCTGGTGTGCGGGCTGGCGATCAGCCCCAGATCCTCGAGGTCGGCCATCACGTTGCGGATCGTCGCGGGCGAAAGCTCCAATCCGGAGGCCTTCGACAAGGTGCGCGAACCCACGGGCTGACCATCGGCGATGTAGCGCTCGACCAGTGTCTTGAGTAGTGTTCTTGCGCGCTCGTCCATCGGTTTTTCATTGTAGGTCGGGCCTGGTTTTGCCCCTGTTCCGCAAGAATCGCTGTGGTGTAATTCCGCATGAAAAGCCGGTTTCGCCATGCCGCTGTGGTCGGCAAGTACAACGCGCTGGGCAGTCGCGACGTGCTCGACGAAGTGGCCCGGTTTCTGATCGGGCAGGGGCTTGAGGTGTCGATGGAGTACGAGACCGCGCTCAACACCGGACTCACCGACTACGGCGCCCTGACACCCGCCGAATTGGGCGAGCACTGCGACATAGCGGTGGTGATCGGCGGCGATGGAACGATGCTGGGCATCGCCCGCCAACTGGCTCGCTACGGCATCCCGCTGGTCGGCATCAACCAGGGACGGTTGGGCTTCATCACCGACGTGCCGCTCGGCGAATTCGCCGCTGCGCTGGCGCCGATGATCGCGGGCTGCTACGAGGAGGAACACCGCACGATGCTCGAAGGCGGTGTCTGCCGCGACGGCGAGGTGATCTTCGACGCGTTTGCGCTCAACGACGTGGTGGTGAGCCGCGGAGCCACCTCCAGCATGGTCGAGTTGAAGATCCAGATCGACGGCGAATTCGTTTCCAACCTGCGGGCCGACGGCCTGATCATCGCGTCGCCCACCGGTTCGACGGCGTACGCGCTGTCGGCGGGCGGCCCGATCCTGCATCACAGCATTCCGGGTCTGGTGCTGGTGCCGATCGCACCGCATGACCTGTCGAACCGGCCGATCGTGCTGCCCGACTCGGGCGAGATCAGCGTCGAGATCGTCGCGGGCCGCGATGCCAGCGTCAATTTCGACATGCAGAGTCTGGCCAGCCTGCTGCACGGTGACCGCATCACGGTGCGCCGTGCGCCCTACCAGGCTCGCTTCCTGCATCCACCGGGCTGGAGCTACTACGCCACGCTGCGTCGCAAGCTGCACTGGAATTCAGGAGGCGCCTAGGATGAAGCTGCCCCGACGCTCATTTCATTTTCCGCTCCCAGGGACCGGGAGCCTCCTCCTCGTGGCCCCTGGAGAGCGTCAGCGCCTTCGGACGGCCGGGCGGCATTGACATGTGGCGGCGGCTGGTCCTGCGCGACTTCGTCATCGTCACGACGCTGGACGTCGACCTGTCCGCCGGCTTCTCGGTGCTGACCGGCGAAACCGGCGCGGGGAAATCGATCCTGATCGACGCGCTGCAACTCGCGCTCGGCAGCCGCGGCGATGCGGGTGTCGTGCGTGAAGGTGCACAGCGTTGCGAGATCAGCGCCGAGTTCGACACACCGCCCAGCCTGCAGAACTGGCTGGCCGCTGCCGGCTTCGACAACGACGAGACCTTGCTGCTGCGCCGCACGATCGACCTCCAGGGCAAGAGCAGGGCCTGGATCAACGGCAGCGCCGCGACGATCACCCAACTGCGCGAGGTCGCCGACCACCTGGTCGACATTCACGGCCAGCACGCCTGGCAAAGTCTGACGCGCGCCCCGTCGGTGCGTGACTTGCTTGACGCGCATGCGGGCGTCAGCACGCAGGCGCTGAGCACCGCCTGGGTCGAATGGCAGGCCGCCACCGACGCGCTGGAGCACGTGCAGACCCAGCAGGCAGAAATCGAACGCGAGCGCGAGCGGCTGGCCTGGCAGATCGGCGAGGTCGACAAGCTGGCGCCCGGCGCTGATGAATGGACCGAGCTGAATGCCGAGCACACCAAGCTCGCGAACGTGCAGACGTTGCTCGAAGCTGCCCGCGACGCGTTGAACGCGATCAGCGATCTCGACGACAGCGCCGACACGCTGACCGGACGGGCGATCGATCGGCTGGGCGACGCGGCAGAGATCGATGGCGAGCTGGCTGCGGTGGTCGAGGTTCTGCAGGGCGCGCAGGCTCAACTGCAAGATGCAGCGCACACGTTGTCGGGCTTTCTCAACGGCACGGACACCGATCCCGAGCGACTGAGCGCGCTCGACGAACGGATGTCCGCATGGATGGGTCTGGCCCGCCGCTACCGCCGGCCACCGGGCGAACTGGCAGCGCTGCTCGCGCAATGGAAGGCGGAGCTGCAAACGCTCGACGCGGCGGCCGACCTGGACGGGCAGCGCGCCCGCGTGACGCACGCTCGATCGGCCTACGAAGCCGAGGCCGCGCGGGTATCCGCAGCCCGCCGGGTTGCGGCGCCCAGACTGGCCGAGGCGGTGACGCAGGCGATGCAGCAGCTCGGCATGGTCGGAGGGCGGTTCGAGGTGGCGCTGACCGGGCAGGATTCGCCTCAGTCGTTCGGGATGGAGTCGGCCGAGTTCCTGGTGGCCGGGCATTCGGGCGCCACACCTCGACCACTGACCAAGGTGGCGTCGGGTGGCGAGCTGTCGCGGATCGCACTGGCGATTGCGGTCACCACCAGCCAGCTTCGGCGCGGCGATGCGGCGGCGGGCACGCTGATCTTCGACGAGATCGATGCTGGCGTCGGTGGGGCGGTGGCTGAAACCGTCGGCCGCCTGATGAAACTGTTGGGCGCCGACCGTCAGGTGCTGGCCGTCACGCACCTGCCCCAGGTCGCGGCCTGTGCAGATCATCACCATGTGGTGTCGAAAGTCACTGAAGACGGTCGGGTGCGCAGCAACGTGGACATCGTTTCCGGCGAGGTTCGCGTGGCGGAGATCGCCCGCATGCTGGCTGGCGAGCGCCTGTCGGGCACCAGCCTCGCGCATGCACAGGAAATGCTGACGGTCGGCTCCGACATGCCCGCGACACGAGGACGGAAATCATCATGAACTTGTCAGGCGCACCGTCGAGTCCTCTTCCGGACAACAAACCCGAGGCAGCGCAGCGCGAGATCGTGCTGGTGACCGGCATCTCGGGCTCGGGCAAATCGGTGGCGCTGCATGCGCTGGAGGACGCGGGTTTCTTCTGCATCGACAACCTGCCCCCGGAATTGCTGCGCGACTTCCTCCGCCTGCGATACGCGCACCTGGTTAACCGCGTCGCCATCGCAGTCGATGTGCGCAGCGCAGGGTCGCTGCCGCACCTGCTGCCGCTGATGAAGCAGCTGAGTCAGGAGGGCGTGCGGGTCCGGTCAATCTTCCTCGACGCCAGCACCGACGCGCTGGTGCGGCGCTTTTCGGAAACCCGCCGCCCTCACCCGCTGTCGCAGTCCGCCGAGCATCGCCACGCCGAAGACACCGGCTTCACCATCCCTGCCGACCTGGATCACGGCATCGCCGACGACGGACACCGGGCGCTGATCGATGCGATCGAGCTCGAGCGCGAATTGCTGTCCGAGTTGCGCGAAGCCTCGACTGTGATCGACACCAGCCAGTTGCGGCCGGCCCAGTTGCGCATCTGGATACGCGATCTGATGAGTGCCAGTGGCAACCGCCTGACGCTGGTCTTCGAGTCGTTCGCGTTCAAGCATGGCGTGCCGCTGGATGCCGACTTCGTGTTCGATGTGCGGGTGTTGCCGAATCCGCATTACATCCCCGAGTTGCGGCCGCAGGACGGTCGGGATGCGCCGGTCGTGGCCTACCTCGAGGCGCAGTCTGAGGTGGGCGAGATGCTGGAGCAGATCGACGCGTTCCTGACGCGCTGGCTGCCGGCGTTCAACCGCGACCAGCGCAGCTACCTGACGGTTGCGATCGGTTGCACCGGAGGGCAACACCGGTCGGTCTACCTGGTCGAGACCCTGGCCCGCCGATTCGCCAAGCGCACCGTCACGCTGGTGCGCCACCGCGAGCTCGACGCGCGGAATTGACTGGCGACCGGTAGCACCTGCCGGTCAGGCCGACAGCAGTTTTCGCAGCGGTGCAGGCAGCCCGGCCGCCAGCGCGTCCTCCAGGCTGAACCATCGTCCTTCGGGGAACTGCACGGTGCAGGCATCGACCTGCGCGTTGTCGACCGAGGCAGGCAAGGTCCAGCGCACGGGATGCAGGGTCCAGTCGAGGTGCGTCAGCGTGTGAACGAAGCTCGGCAGCCACTCGCCGCCGCCGGACCAATCGACCGTGGCGGCTTGCAGCGCGGCGCGTTCAGGCAGCTCCGGGAGACTCCACAGTCCCGCCCACACGCCGCGATCGGGACGCTTGACCAACCAGACGCGGTCGCACCACGCCAGCCACAGCCAGACGTGTTCACGCCGGCTGCGCTTGAGCTTGACACTCTTCACCGGATAGGACCGCTGCATGCCACTGCGGGCCGCACTGCACAGTGATTGAGCCGGGCACAGGAGGCACTGCGGAGCGCTCACGCTGCACAAGGTCGCGCCCAGGTCCATCAGTCCCTGCGTGTAGGCCTCGACGCCCTGATCGGGCAACAGCGCGGTGGCCTCGGTCCACAAGGCCCGCTCCTGCGCGGCCAGCGACAGGTCACCGTCGAATCCGAGCACCCTCGTCAGGACCCGCTTGACATTGCCATCGAGGATGGCGACGCGCTCGCCGAAGCAGAACGCCGCCACCGCAGCCGCCGTCGAGCGCCCGATGCCGGGCAGCGTTTGCAGTTGCTCGCTGGACTTCGGGAATTGGCCGCCATGCTGAGACACGACCGCCTGAGCGCAGCGGTGCAAATTGCGCGCGCGGCTGTAGTAGCCGAGCCCGCTCCACAGCCCCAGCACCTCGTCCTGGGACGCCGCTGCCAGCGCGGCGACATCCGGGAAGCGCTGCAGAAAGCGCTCGTAGTACCCGAGCACGGTCGTCACCTGGGTTTGCTGCAGCATGATTTCCGACAGCCAGACGCGGTACGGCTCGCGCGTGTGCTGCCAGGGCAACCCGTGGCGCCCATGAATGCGCTGCCAGTCGATGACGGTGGCGGCAAAGCTGCTTCGCAACTCGCGTCGCGCACGTTCTCCGTCGGCGACCTTCACCGCAATTCAGCCCACGACAGGCAACTTGCCGATACTGCGCCGTGGCGGACCCTCACGCCCGCGCGCGCTGAACCGGGACAAATTCGTCCAGCGGCAGGTCGAGGTCGAGGTCGACAGCACCGCCCGATTTCACGGCCGGTTGCGCGATCTGCGATGACGACGTCGATTTGCCGGCAGCGCGGCTGAGCACCGACTGGGTGACCGCCACCAATTGCTCCAGTTGCCGCTGCACCTGCGCGTCTTGTTGCTCGAGTTCGGCCAGCCGTCCCTCGAGATCACCGGAAGCGCTGCGGATGCGCGAGAGCGCCTCCACGCGTTTCTGAAATCCGCGGCGGCGCTCGTGCAGCTGAACCTCGACGTGGGTCGTCGTGGTGCCGCTCCAGCGCTCGACATCACCACGGGCACCATCCCACACGACGCTCAGACGCCCCAGCAGCATGCGGCGGAATTGCGCCATGAACTGCGGCTGCGCCAGGCGCAACGACTGGCCGAGCCCGAGGTACTGTGCATAGCTTCGTTCGATCAGCCCCAACTCGTCGATGAAACGTGACAGATCGGGGCCCGGTGTGAGCGCCAGTCCGAAACCGAACTCGGCGTTGAGCCGCGAAAAGGTGCCGCCAAGCATGTCGCGCACCTCGTCCATCTGTGATCGCGCTTTTCTCAGGCGATCGCTCAACCGGGCGGACAAGGCGACGAAGGCCTTGCGGGCGCCAAACCCAAGCAAAGTCGCGCGGATCTCCGACTGCGTGTGGTCGATCTCGGCTTCCAGGTTCGCATTCGACAACGCGTCCAGCGCAGCGCCGATCATCCGTGCCTGCATGCCGCGCAGGGCCAGCAGCGTCGAGTGGCTGTGTTCGAACTCGACCGCCTCTTCCTCGGCGCGCTGCTTGATCAGCTTCAGCCTGGCACCGCTCTTTCCGCGCAGGCCGCGGAGCTCGAGCAGTTGTTCTGCAAGTTGGCGGCGGGTGTCTCCCAGCTGGCGCGCCGCCTGCCGCTGGATCTGCCCGACACCCTGATCGATCAGGTGTCGCAGCACCTGCTGCCGATGCGGCAGCAGCTCAGCCGAAAGTGCTGCTTCGAATTCGCCCAGCCGGCTGGTGGCCAACGCAGCTGAATCTCCCTCGACGCGGGCAACCAGTGCCTGACGCGCCGACAACGCAAAGACACGTTCCGGTTCGACGCCCAGGATGCTGGCCGTCGAACGGCGCTGCGCCTCGATGTGCGCCACGACCTGGTCGGGCGTGAGCAGCGGATCGAGCAGCGCGTCGATCTTGTTCAGCACCACGAACGTTGCCCCCTGGCGACCTCCGAGGTGATCGCGCCAGATGGCCATGTCCGACTTGGTCACACCGGTGTCGGCACCGACAATGAATACCGTCGCATGCGCAGATGGCAGCAGGCCCAGGGTCAGTTCGGGCTCGGCCCCCAGCGCGTTCAGACCCGGCGTGTCGATCACCACCAGACCCTGCCGCAGCAAGGGATGCGGATAGTTGATCAGCGCATGTCGCCAAGCCGGCACTTCGACCAGGCCATCGTCATCCGGCACGGGGTTGTCTTCGAGATTCGACTCATCCCACAAACCAAGCGCGCGCGCCTCGGCGATGGCCACGCGCTGGATGCCCATGACCTCGCGCAGGGCGTTCGACAACTGCTCGGGTTGCGTGGTGTCCAGCGGCACATGCGTCCAGGCCTCGGGCTGGCGGCGCAGCTCGGACAACGACGTCCCGGCCAGCCGCGTGGCGATCGGCAGCAGGGCCAAGGTGACGGGCTCCTGGGCGTCAAAGGCCAACTCGACCGGACACATCGTCGTGCGGCCCGGCGTGGCCGGCAACACGCGGCGTCCGGTGTCGGCGAAGAAGATCGCGTTGATCAATTCCGACTTGCCGCGAGAGAACTCAGCGACGAAGGCGACCACCAGCTTGTCGGCCAACAGGCGCTCGCGCAGGGCGCCGACCAGCGTGCTCAAGGCTTCATCGGCCAGCCCCTGTTCGGAGAGAAAGACGGATACATCGTTCAGCCCGGCTCGCACGGCATCCCGCCACAGGCTGATCTCATCGAAGCGGCCGGCGAAAGCTGATGTCATGGCGGTTGGTATCCGGAGTAGGTGGTTCGGGCTCGGCCGCACACACTGCGACTGTCCGACAAAATCATCCTAATTCAATGAAAAACCCTTCCATCCACGGAAACGGCGGGTAACTCACCCGCTGTTGCTCTTCTGCGATCAGCGCTTCTGGCAACTCGGGCAGAAGAAGGTCGAGCGCTGACCCTGCACGATCCGACGCACCGGCGTGGCGCACACATGACATGGCCCACCTGCGCGGCCGTACACGTGCGCCTGCAGCTGGAACTGCCCCGCCATGCCGTGCGCATCGCGGAAATCGCGCAGCGTCGATCCGCCCAGGGCCAGCGCCTCTTGCAGAGTCCGCCGGATCGCCTGCATCAGCCGCTCGCAGCGCGGCCGGCTGATGCGGTCGCTGCGCGTGCGTGGATCGATGCCGGCACTGAACAACGCTTCGCACGCATAGATGTTGCCCGCTCCGACCACGATGTCACCCCCGAGCAGCGCGAGCTTGACGGCCACGCGACGTCGCTTCAGCGCCGCGTGCAGGTAAGGTCCATTGAAAGAGTCATCGAAAGGTTCGAGCCCGAGGGTCGAAAGCAGCTTGGCCGCCATGCCCTCGTCCTGAGACGCAGACCACACCACCGCACCGAAACGCCGGGGATCGGTCAGACGCAGCGTGCCACGGTCAGTGACCAGATCGAAATGGTCGTGTGCACCAGGCGCGTCGGCTGCAACGTTGAACGCCAGCGAACCCGACATGCCCAAGTGCAGCAACAAGCCCCCGGCGTCGGCGTCGGACGCACGATGATTCGCGGCCCCCAGGGGCAACCACAGGTACTTGCCACGCCGCGTGACAGCGCCAACCGGGCGATCAACCAGGCGCGTCGGTTCGATACCCAGCGGCCATCGCAGGGGCTTGCCCAGGCGCACGCCCCGCACGACAGCGCCATCGATGCGTTCGGAAAAACTCTGGCGAGTGACTTCAACCTCAGGCAGTTCAGGCATGAACGGAATTATCCGGACACAGCGCGGTCGTATCACCCGAGGCTGCGCCGCAGCTCCCCGCTCTAGAATCTTTTTTGTCTCCAGGAGTCGCCGATGCCAGCACGTCTGTCCACCTCGCAAGCGGTTTGTGCGCTTGTCGTAGCTGGTTGCATTTGGGCACTGCCTGCTCAGGCTCAGCCGGTGGTCGCAGCCGCAGCGCCTGCCGAGTCGGCCGCCGTCGACAACTCGGCACTCGATGCGTCGCTGTTCTATCAGCTGCTGATCGGCGAACTCGAGCTCAGCGCCAGCGAAGGCAGCACCGCATTTCTGGTGATGCTGGATGCGGCAAACAAGACCAAGAACGAGGAGATATACAAACGCGCGACCGACATGGCGTTGCAGATCCGTGCCGGCTCGCAGGCACTGAGCGTCGTGCAAGCGTGGCGCACGGCGCGGCCAACCTCTCGCGAGGCCCACCGCTATCAGATCCAGTTGTTGGTCGCGTTGAACCGGGCGCCCGAAACCGCAGAACCGCTGCGTTCGCTGATCAAGCTGACTTCGGCCGCCGAACGCCCGGGGTTGATCGCCAGCCTGCCGCGCTTCTTCGAGCGCACCTCCGACATCAAGGCCGTGCCGGAGATCATCGAAGCAGCGCTGAAGTCCAGCATCGACGATCCCGAAACCCGCACCGCATCGCTGGTGTCCATCGGTCGCTCGTGGCTCGCTGCCGGCGACAACGCTCGTGCGCTCGAATACGCCCAGCGCGCTCATGCGCAGGATCCGGGCGCAGAAGGCCCTGTGCTGCTGGCGCTGGCGGTGTTGCCGGTGGCTGGCGAGGCAGAGCCCATCATCGTGAAGCACTTGCAGGCAAACCCCCGTGCCAACGCGATACGCATGCTCTATGCACGCGCGCTGAGCGTGTCGCAGCGACATGCCGAAGCGCTGGCACAGGTCGAAATGGTGACGCGCGACGAGCCCGCGCAAAGCGCACCGTGGCTGACACTGGGCGCACTGCATCTCGAACTCCGTCAGGGCAAGCAGGCCGAGGTCGCACTGAAGACCTACATCGATCGCGTTGAGGCCAGCCCTGAAGTGCCGGCCCCGCCATCGCCCGCCGCTGCAACAGGGACCGGCAACGAGGATCAGGTCGCCGCAGACCCCGACCGCGGGCTCGCCCAAGCCTGGCTGATGCTGGCACAGGCGGCCGAACTGCAAGGTGATTTCAAGGGCGCCGAAACCTGGCTCAGCAAGGTCGACACGCCGCAGCGCGCGCTCGAGGTGCAGGTGCGCCGAGCCTCTCTGCTCGCCAAGCAGGGACGCCTGGCGGAAGGTCTGGAGTTGATCCGGCGCGCGCCAGAAAGCAGCGAAGACGATGCGCGAGCCAAGGTCTTCGCCGAAGTCCAGGTGTTGCGCGAAGCCAAGCAGTGGGAACAGGCCAACGAGGTTCTGATCAAGGCCAACCAGCGGTTCGCCGACGATCCCGATCTGCTTTACGAGCAATCGATGATGGAGGAGAAGCTCAACCACGTCGACGAGATGGAACGCCTGCTTCGGCGGGTGATCGCGCTGCGGCCTGACCACCATCACGCCCACAACGCCCTGGGGTTCTCGCTGGCCGATCGCGGCCTGCGCTTGCCCGAGGCGAAAGCGTTGATCGAACATGCGCTGGAGTTGGCGCCCGGCGAGCCGTTCATCACCGACAGCCTGGGGTGGGTCGAGTACCGGATGGGCAATCGGGGCGAAGCGATAAAACAATTGACACGCGCCTACCAGTCCCGTCCCGACCCTGAAATCGCTGCGCACCTGGGTGAGGTGCTGTGGGTCGACGGTCAGCGAGACGACGCACGGCGCGTGCTGCGGGAGGGCGCCAGTCGCGACCAAGCCAACGATGTGTTGCGCGAAACCGTCGCCCGACTGAAAGTCGATTTGTGAGATTCGGGGCATGCGCCATCGCCTCGATGGCGATGGTGACAGGCTGCGCCTCCCTGAAGGCTCCGGATGAGCCGGCACTGGCCGATCTGCTGACGGGGCGTATGTCCGTACAGGTGGCCGCGACCGACACCTCCGAAGCGCACAGCCTCTCGGCGGCATTCGAGTTGAGCGGAACCACCGAGCGGGGTCGCCTCGATCTGAACACGCCCATCGGAAGCACCGTCGCGCGGGCCCGCTGGGAAGCTGATTTGGTGGTGCTCGACACGCCGCAAGGTCAGACCCGGCACTCGACGCTGGCAGACATGACCCGCGCCATGGTCGGCGAGGAGCTGCCGGTACCAGCGATGTTCGACTGGTTGCGCGGCCGCCCCTGGCCCGGCGCCGAAAGCACCTCATCGGTCGCCCCGGAGCCTGCCGGGTTTCGGCAGATGGGATGGACCGTCGACCTGTCCAGATTCGAGGAGATGCGCATCTTGGCGCGCCGCGAGTCGCCACCCGTGGTGACCGTTCAGGTCAAGCTGGACAAGCCATGAGACACAGGACCGTCTCCACAGCCCCGCCGCAGCGCCGCAGCGTAACGGGTGTCCGATGACGCTGCGCACCCTTCTGGACGTGCCAGCGCCGGCCAAGCTCAACCTGTTCCTGCACGTGATTGGCAGGCGCCCCGATGGGCATCACCTGCTGCAATCGGTCTTCGTGTTGATCGACTGGGCCGACACACTGCATTTCGAAAGGCGCAGCGATGCCCGGCTGACCCGTCACGATCTAACGGCTGCACTGCCGGCAGACGACTTGTGCCTGCGTGCAGCGCGCGCCCTGCAAACGGCCAGCGGCACGACCTGGGGGGCAGATATCAGCATCGTCAAGCACGTGCCGTGGGGTGCCGGACTCGGTGGTGGCAGCTCCGATGCAGCCTCGACCCTGCTGGCACTGAATCGGCTGTGGAGCTTGAACTGGTCGCGATCGCGACTTCATGCACTGGGTCTGACGCTGGGGGCCGACGTGCCGTTCTTCATCGGAGGCGAGAACGCTTGGGTCGAGGGAATCGGTGAGCAGCTGACCCCGATCACCGTGCCCGTTCAGTCGTTCATGCTGATCAAGCCGGCGATCTCGATCGAGACCCGTGCAGTTTTTGCCCATCCCGGGTTGGCTCGCGACACTCCACGCGCTATACTTGAGGGCTTTGATGCACACGCATTTCAAGACCTCATCGCTCCGAAAGCTGGAGCAGGATGGGGTAGAAATGACTTGCAGCCGGTGGCCGAGTTATTGCACCCTGAGGTGAGTGAAGCGGTTGGTTTTTTGCAATCTCGATTCGGCAACGGCCGGATGAGCGGTTCAGGCAGCGCGGTATTTGCGCGCGCCGGAATGAAAGAAGTTGGCGCAGTCGCACCGGAAAACGGTCTGCCTGCGGGATGGACCGGTCGGTGGTGCCGCAGTTTGCTAGAACATCCGCTGCGCGCCTGGGCAGCGGATTGAAGGTAGAGAGTTGTGGGTGCGTGGCTTCGGCGGCGTACCGGTGTAGGGGAGTCGCCAAGTTGGTTAAGGCATCGGATTTTGATTCCGACATGCGAAGGTTCGAATCCTTCTTCCCCTGCCAGATTCATTGGATTCCCGGAACGTCCTGACGACAGGCCTGGGCTGGACTGAAAGGAAGCGTCATGCTTCCACAGAGCCTCGTTGGAGGGAATGTGCTTTTCAACACCGTGCTGTTCACTGGCAACGCCAATCCGGTGCTTGCACAGGAAATTGCGACCCATCTCGGCGTCGAACTCGGCAAGGCCTCGGTCGGCCGGTTCTCGGACAGCGAAGTGGCTGTCGAGATCGAGCAAAACGTCCGGGCTCGCGATGTGTTCGTGGTGCAGTCGACCTGCACGCCGACCAACGAGAACCTGATGGAACTGTGCATCATGGTCGATGCGTTGAAACGCGCCAGCGCGCGTCGCATCACCGCCGTGATCCCGTATTTCGGCTATGCGCGCCAGGACCGTCGCCCCCGCTCGACGCGCGTGCCGATCAGCGCCAAGGTGGTGGCCAACATGCTCGAAGCCGTCGGTGTCGAACGGCTGCTGACGATGGACCTGCATGCCGACCAGATCCAGGGGTTCTTCAACATTCCCGTCGACAACATCTACGCATCGCCGGTGCTGTTGTCCGACCTGCAATCGAAGCAGTACGAAGACTTGGTTGTGGTTTCGCCGGACATCGGCGGCGTGGTGCGCGCACGTGCGCTGGCCAAGCAACTGAACTGCGATCTGGCGATCATCGACAAGCGGCGCCCGAAGGCCAATGTGTCCGAAGTGATGAACGTCATCGGCGAGACCGAAGGACGCAACTGCGTCATCATGGACGACATGATCGACACCGCCGGTACGCTGGTGAAGGCAGCCGATGTCCTCAAGGCGCGCGGTGCAAAAAGCGTCTACGCCTACTGCACCCATGCGGTGTTCTCCGGCCCAGCCATCGAGCGCATCCGCACTTCGATGCTCGACGAGGTCGTGATCACCAACACCATTCCAATGACCGATGCCGCGAAGGTGTGCTCCAAGGTGCGCCAGTTATCGGTGGCGTTCCTGTTTGCAGAAACGATCCGTCGCATTTCCGATGGTGAATCGGTCACCTCTTTGTTCGCCGAACAGAACAACAATTTCTGAGCGTCGAACGATGCGTCCGGCTGACAAGCCGGATGTTCAACCAGGTCGCAAGGCCTTGTTTTTTAAGCACTGAAGCACCTGGTCGCGGGGCTTCTCATCTATTGGAGTCAACATGAAATTCGTCGCATTCGAGCGTACGTTGCAGGGGACCGGAGCGAGCCGCCGCCTGCGCAACGCTGACAAGGTTCCAGGGATCGTCTATGGCGCGGGCACACCGGCCAAGATCGAACTCGATCACAACGCGCTGTTCTTCGCCTTGAAGAAGGAAGCGTTCCACTCGTCGATCCTCGAGATGGAACTGGCTGGCAAGTCCGAACAGGTCCTGCTGCGCGATTACCAACTGCACCCGTTCCGTCCGATCGTGCTGCACATCGACTTCCAGCGCGTCGATGCCACGACCAAGATCACGAAGAAGGTTCCACTGCACTTCATCAACGAGGAAGAGTCCCCGGCGGTGAAGGTCGACAAGTGCGTCGTCAACCACGTCGTCACCGAACTGCGCATCCAGTGCCTGGCCTCGCAGTTGCCTGAGTTCCTGACCGTCGATCTGGGGCAGCTGGTCAAGGGCCAGTCGCTGCACGTCAACGACATCGCGCTGCCGGCTGGCATCAAGGTCATGACCCAGGGCAAGCCGAATCCGGTGCTGGTGTCCGCCTCGATCCTGACGGCCGAGGAAGAAGCTGCGCCGGTGGTGGTGACCGCTGCCGCTGCCGCTCCGACCAAAGGCAAGAAGACCGAGAAGCAGAACAAGAAGTAAGTTCAGCCGAAACCTCGTTTGCGTCCAAGGACGCTCCTCACGAGGTACGGTGCATCGTGGAAAGGGACGCCTCGGCGTCCCTTTCGTCTTTCTGCTCCTTGGTCAGCCTGACCTCGACAGTCATCCTCGCCCAGCGAGGAGCAAGTTGAAGATCATGGTGGCTTCGTTCCACCCTTCAGTGGCCAGACATCCGAAATGGAGCCCGAGATGAAGGCAAGGTTGCTTCAGCGCAAGCTCCATTGACAAATCGCGATGCAAACTTCCCGTCAGTTGTCGGGCTCCTGGCAATCCGTGCGTGATGTGCATGCTTGAAACCCCTCGGTTCGAGTTCCAACTGGCAGCACCCGACACGAACAGAGATTCAATTGAGCACGCAGCAACCCACGCGACCTACCAAGCCAAACGAGCCTGTGAGCCCATGTCGGTACTCGTCATGCCGTGCGAATCTTCCGCGCGGGCCAGTTGCCGCGCTGCTGATTGCCATGGGCCTCGGTATGGCCGGCTGCGCCACGATGGTTCCTTCTCACGAATTGCCGGCACTGCCGGTCCCGGATCGATTTGACGAAGCCGGCGCGGCACCGTCTGCCGCACCGGCGGCGGCCATCGACTGGCCGGACTACTTTGCAGACCCCCGGCTGCGTTCACTGGTCGAGCAAGCCCTGACAAACAACCGTGAATTGCGGGCCGCCTTGCTGCGTGTCGAAGAAGCGCGCGCGGCCTATGGCATCCAGCATGCCGACCGCCTGCCGACGATCGGTGTGGCCTTCGACTCGGTCCGTGCACGCGTTCCCGGGGACCTGAACGTCACCGGACGACCCGTGCTGGGCAATCAGTTTCAACTCGGCGTGGGCCTGTCGAGCTGGGAGCTGGATCTCTGGGGTCGGGTGCGCAGCCTGACCGACGCCGCGTTGCAAAGCTATCTCGCCACAGACGCGGCTCGTCGGGCGGTCACGCTCAGCGTGATCGCCCAGGTGGCCAATGGTTACCTGGGCCTGCGTGAGCTCGACGAGCGCCTGGTCCTCGCCCGTCGTACGGCGGCCAGCCGCGAGGAGTCGCGGCGCATCTTCCGACGTCGAGTCGAAATGGGCGCGACCTCGAAGCTGGAGCTGACCCAGGTCGAATTGCTGTCGCTGCAGGCCAGCGCCCTGGTGGCCCAGCTTGAGCAGGCGCGCGCCATTCAGGTCCATGCCTTGACGCTGCTGGTCGGCGCCACTGCCGATCTTTCGCCGACGGTCGAACGACTGGATGCCCACGTCATGTTCCGGCCGCTGGATCCCGGCATCCCGTCGGAGCTGCTGCTGAATCGCCCCGACATCGTCGCCGCCGAGCACGAGCTGAGGCGGGCCAACGCCAACCTCGGTGCGGCGCGCGCGGCCTTCTTTCCGCGCATCGCGCTGACGGGCTCCTTCGGCACCGCCAGCGCTGAGCTGGACGGTCTGTTTGGCACCGGCAGCAGTGCCTGGACCTTCGCCCCCAGCATCTCGCTGCCGATCTTCGACGGTGGCCGTCGCGCGGCTGCGCTCGACCTGGCTGAAGTGCGGCACGAACAGGCGGTGGTGCGCTATGAACAGGCCGTGCAGGCGGCCTTCCGTGACGTCGCCGATGCGCTGTCGGCGCGCCGCTGGTTCGGCGAGCAAGTGAAGATCCTGCGTGACACGTTGGCCGTGCAGACCGAGCGCGCACGGCTGGCCAAGCTGCGTTACGACAGCGGCGCCGCCCGATACCTGGAAGTGCTGGATGCCGAGCGCGATCTGCTCGGTGCCGAGCAGCAACTGGTACAGACGCAGCGCGCCTGGCTCGCCGCCCAGGTGACGCTGTACGCCACGCTCGGCGGCGGCTCGCAGCACATCGGCCCGAGCGCACCCAGAACAAACCGTCCGATCCCGTCCCGAATGGGCCCCGCACGAACAGGATCTGAAAAATGAACCCCACCCTCAAGAAGGCCCTCCCGGTGATCGTCCTTCTGGCAGTGGCCGCGGCGGGCTACGCCGCCTGGACCACATTGCGCGGAAAGGGCGACGCCGACGGATTTGCCAGTGGCAATGGTCGCATCGAGGCCACCGAGATCGACGTTGCCACCAAGCACGCCGGCCGCGTCGCCGACGTGCTGGTGACCGAAGGGGAGTTCGTTACCGCCGGCCAGCTGTTGGCGCACATGGAGGTCCAGAGCCTGCAGGCCCAACGTGACGAGGCGCAGGCCCGACAGCAGCAGGCGGTGCACGCGGTGGCCGGTGCCGAGGCGCAGGTGACCCTGCGCGCGAGCGAGCATCAGGCAGTGCAGGCACTGGTGGTTCAACGCGAGAGCGAACTCGATGCAGCGCGGCGGCGCCTGGCCCGTTCCGAGACGCTGGCGCGCGAAGGCGCGTCGTCTGGGCAGGAACTCGACGACGACCGTGCCCGTGTGCACAGCGCCGAGGCGGCGCTGGCGGCCACACGGGCCCAGGTGAAGGCGGCGGCCGCAGCGATCACCGCCGCGCGAACCCAGGTGACGGCCGCTCGTTCTGCGGTACTTGCCGCCGACGCCACGGTCGCCCGCATCGATTCCGATCTGGCCGACAGCGATCTGAAGGCGCCACGCGCCGGCCGTGTGCAGTACCGCGTCGCCCAGCCGGGCGAGGTGCTCGGTGGCGGAGGCAAGGTACTCAACCTGGTGGACTTGTCCGACGTGTACATGACCTTCTTCCTGCCCGAGACGGTGGCGGGCAGGGTCGCGCTGGGCAGCGAGGTGCGCATCGTGCTCGACGCGGCTCCGCAGTTCGTGATTCCGGCCAAGGTGTCCTTCGTCGCCAGCACAGCGCAGTTCACGCCGAAGACGGTCGAGACCGCCAGCGAGCGACAGAAGCTGATGTTCCGCGTCCGCGCTCAGATCGACCGTGACCTGTTGCTCAAGCACCTGCAACAGGTCAAGACCGGCCTGCCTGGGGTCGCCTGGCTCAAAGTCGATGCGCAGGCGACCTGGCCTGAAAAACTGGCGGTGACGGTCAAACCATGATTTCGTCACGGCCGCCCGAAGGAACTCGTTCCCGCTGGGTGGGCCCGGGCCGTCCCAGTGGACGGTCCATGCCCGGCGAAGGCCGACCCGCCGTGCCAGCCAGGCAGCGCACAGCGCCAAGGGTGCACCCGTGAGTGCGGCCGGCGCCACACCGCCGGTGGTGCGCCTGCTGGACGTGCGCCAACGCTATGGCAAGACCACGGCGCTGGACGGCATCACGCTGGACGTGCCTGCGGGCTGCATGGTCGGGTTGATCGGGCCCGACGGCGTCGGCAAGTCCTGCCTGCTCGGCCTGGTCGCCGGTGCGCGCGCGCTGCAGCAGGGCCGCATCGAGGTACTGGGCGGCGACATGGGCCGCAAGCGCCACCGTGACGCCGTCTGCCCGCGCATCGCCTACATGCCGCAGGGCCTGGGCAAGAACCTGTACGCGACGCTGTCGGTCGAGGAGAACCTGCAATTCTTCGCGCGCCTGTTCGGCCACGCCGCTGCCGAGCGCCGCCGCCGCATCGACGAGCTCACGCGCAGCACCGGCCTGCACACTTTCCTGGACCGCCCGGCAGGCAAGCTCTCGGGTGGCATGAAGCAGAAGCTGGGGCTGTGCTGCGCGCTGATCCACGACCCCGACCTGCTGATACTCGATGAGCCGACCACCGGCGTCGACCCACTGGCGCGCGCACAGTTCTGGGAACTGATCGCGCGCATCCGGCGCGGCCGGCCCGGCATGAGCGTGATCGTCGCCACGGCCTACATGGACGAGGCACAGCGATTCGACTGGCTGGTCGCGATGGACGAGGGCCGTGTGCTGGCCACCGGAACACCGCCCGAGCTGCTGACGCGCACCGACACGCACACACTCGAAGCTGCGTTCATCGCCCTGCTGCCCGAGGACAGGCGGCAAGGCCACCGGGCCGTCGAGATCCCGCCGCTGGAGATCGGCGCCGAGACCGAGATCGCGATCGAGGCCCGGGACCTGACGATGCGCTTCGGTGACTTCGTGGCGGTGGACCACGTCAGCTTTCGCATCCGGCGCGGTGAGATCTTCGGCTTCCTCGGCTCCAACGGCTGCGGCAAGTCGACGACGATGAAGATGCTGACCGGACTGCTGCCGGCCAGCGAGGGTCAGGCATGGCTGTTCGGTCGCGAAGTCGATGCGCGCGACATGGCGACGCGCCAGCGTGTGGGCTACATGTCGCAGGCATTCTCCCTGTATGGTGAGCTGACGGTGCGCCAGAACCTGGTGCTCCATGCCCGCCTCTTCCACGTACCCGAGATGACGGTGCCGGCCCGGGTAGACGAAATGGTCGAGCGCTTCGGCCTGGGTGAGGTGCTCGACGAACTGCCCGACAAGCTGCCGCTGGGCGTGCGCCAGCGCCTGTCGCTGGCGGAGGCGATGGTGCACAAGCCGGAGCTGCTGATCCTGGACGAGCCGACCTCCGGCGTCGACCCGATCGCACGCGACGCCTTCTGGCGGCTGATGATCGAGCTGGCGCGTCGCGACCGAGTCACGATCTTCATCTCCACCCACTTCATGAACGAGGCCGAGCGCTGCGACCGCATGTCGATGATGCACGCGGGCAAGGTGCTGGACAGCGACACGCCGGCCGCGCTGGTGGCCAAGCGTGGCAAGGCAACGCTTGAGGAGGCCTTCATCGACTACCTGGTCGAGGCGAACGGCCCCGAGGCCGTCGCCCCAGCCACCCTGACCACACAAGACCAGGCTCCGCAACCTGTGGCGCCCCGCGCAGACGATGGGCTGATCGCGAGGCTCGGCCGCAGTCGCCGCCGCCTCAACAGCTACCTGTGGCGCGAAGCGCTGGAACTGGCGCGCGACCCGGTGCGCGGCACGATGGCGCTGGTCGGCTCGCTGCTGCTGATGTTCGTGATCGGGTTCGGCATCAGCATGGACGTCGAAAACCTGCGCTACGCGGTGCTTGATCGCGACGACACCGCGCTCAGCCGCGACTATGCGCTGGAACTGGCCGGCTCCCGCTACTTCAGCGAACGACCTTCGATCGTCGACCATGCGGATCTGGACCGGCGCATGCGCAGCGGTGAGCTGTCGCTGGCTATCGAGATCCCGCCGGGCTTTGCTCGCGACGTGGCGCGCGGCCGCGCGGTGCAGATCGGCGCCTGGATCGATGGCGCCATGCCGCAACGCGCCGAGACCATCAAGGGGTATGTGCAAGCCATGCACCAGCTGTGGCTGCTGAGGCAGTGGCACGATCGCACCGGCCTGCAGGCCAGCGCTCTGGCCGTGGTCGAGACGCGCTTTCGGTACAACCCCGATGTCAAGAGCCTGCCGGCCATGGTGCCTGCGGTGATTCCGCTGCTGCTGCTGATGCTGCCGGCGATGCTGACCGCGCTGTCCGTGGTGCGCGAGAAGGAACTGGGCTCGATCGTCAACCTTTACGTCACGCCGGTCACGCGCATCGAGTTCCTGCTCGGCAAGCAGCTGCCCTATGTCGCGTTGGCGATGCTCAACTTCGTTCTGATGTGCGGGCTGGCGGTGACGGTGTTCGGCGTCCCGATCACGGGCAGCTTCTGGACGCTGGCGCTGGCAGCCCTGCTGTTCACCATCATCTCCACCGGCATGGGGCTGCTGGCCTCGACGCTGACGCGCAGCCAGATCGCCGCGATGTTCTTCACGATGATCGGCTCGATGATTCCGTCGATCCAGTTCGCCGGGCTGTACAACCCGGTGTCGTCGCTGGAGGGGGTTGGCCGGTTCATCGGGGATATCTATCCGGCCACCCACATGTTCATCATCAGCCGTGGCGTGTTCAGCAAGGCGCTGGGCCTGGGCGATCTGCACGCGGCATTCTGGCCGCTGCTGCTGGCCATTCCGGTGATCCTGGGTGCGGCGGTCACGCTGCTGAAGAAGCAGGAGGCCTGAAGTGACGCCACCACCACGCTCACCGGGTTCACCACCCCCCGAGGAGCCTGCGGCGCGCCTGGGCCGGCGTGACACCTACCGGCGCCACTTCGCCAACGTCTACCGCCTCGGCGTGAAGGAGCTGTGGAGCCTGCGCCGCGACACGATGATGCTGGTGCTGATCGTCTATATCTTCACGGTGTCCATCTACGTCGCTGCCACCGCGATGCCCGATACGCTGCACAAGACATCGATTGCGATCGTCGATGAGGATGACTCCACGCTGTCGGCGCGCATTGCATCCAGCTTCTACCCGCCGCGCTTCACGTCGCCAGAGCGCATCACGCTGGCCGAGGTCGACGCCGGTCTCGACACCGGTCGCTACACCTTCGTGCTCGACATCCCCCCGAACTTCCAGCGCGACGTGCTGGCGGGGCGTGCGCCACAGCTGCAGCTCAATGTCGACGCCACCCGCATGAGCCAGGCCTTCGCCGGCAGCGGGTACGTGCAGCAGATCGCGCTGGCCGAGGTCAGCGAGTTCGTGCAGCGCCATCGCGCCAGCACCGCGCCGCCGGTGGAGTTGACGTTGCGCGCCCGCTTCAACCCCGGGCTGGATCCGGCCTGGTTCGGCTCGCTGATGGAGGTGGTCAACTCGGTGACCATGCTGTCCATCATCCTGACCGGCGCGGCGCTGATCCGCGAGCGCGAGCACGGCACGGTGGAACACCTGCTGGTGATGCCGGTCACCCCCACCGAGATCATGCTCAGCAAGATCTGGGCGATGGCGTTGGTGGTGCTGAGCGCCGCCACGGTGTCGCTGGGCGTCGTGATCCAGGGCGCACTGAAGGTGCCGATCGAGGGATCGATCCCGCTCTTTCTCGCCGGGACCGCACTGCACCTGTTTGCGACCACTTCGATGGGCATCTTCATGGCAACGCTGGCGCGCAACATGCCGCAGTTCGGCCTGCTGCTGGTCCTCACGCTGATCCCACTGCAACTGCTCTCGGGCGGGGTCACGCCGCGCGAGAGCATGCCCGTCCTCGTACAGCACCTGATGCTCGCAGCACCCACCACGCATTACACCGAGCTCAGCCAGGCCATCCTCTACCGGGGAGCCGGCATCGAGGTGGTGTGGCCACCCTTCGCCGCACTGGCGCTGATCGGCGGAGTGCTGTTCTTCTTCTCGATGAGCCGCTTTCGCAAGACCATCGGGCAGATGGCCTGAGGATCAGGAAGGCAAGGCGGGTTTCGACGCCGTCCCCCTTTCGAGCCCCACCACGGTGGGGCTTTTTCATGGGCGCCTCAAATCGATAATCGAACCATGATTCGACTGATGGTGGGCCTCGGCAACCCCGGGCAGGAATACGAAGGGACCCGCCACAACGCGGGGTTCTGGTTCATCGACGAAGTGGCACGCCACCTGAAAGCGTCGCTGGTCCCCGATCGCTCGTACTTCGGGCTGGTCGCGCGGGTCAACCTGCCCGGCGGTCCGCTGTGGCTGCTCGAGCCGATGACCTTCATGAACCTGTCGGGCAAGTCGGTGGCACCGCTGGCGCGCTTCTTCAAGATCGCGCCGGAAGAAATCCTCGTCGCCCACGACGAGCTCGATCTGCTGCCCGGTCAGATGAAGATGAAGCTCGGCGGCAGCCACGCCGGGCACAACGGATTGAAGGACATCCTGGCCCAACTCGGCTCGCCCGGCTTCTGGCGCCTGCGACTGGGCATCGGCCACCCCGGGGTCAAGGCTGAAGTTGTCAACCATGTGCTGCGCAAGCCGCCATTGGCCGAGCGACAGGCCATCGATCAGAGCATCGCGCAGGCCTTGACCGCACTCGATCTGCTGATCGCCGGCGACATGGAGCGCGCGATGCTGAAGATCCATGCGCGCCCTCCCCGGCCGAAAAAACTCCCCGACTCCCCCGAAAGGCCCGAATCATGAAGCTGCCTGCGCTGTTTTCTGCTTTGCTGCTGACAGCATTCACCACGTACGTGACGGCGGACGAGATCTATCGCTGCGGCCCGACCGGCGCCGAGTTTTCGCAGACGCCATGCTCGAACGGTGCGCGCCTCGAAGTGTCCGATCCGCGCACGGAAGAGCAGCGCTCGCAGGCTGTGGCGCTGGCTGCGAAAACCGAGGCATGGGGCCTGGCGCTGGAACGCGATCGGCTTGCGACAGAAGCCGCTTATCGGCCGGCATGGGCGGGCAGCCTGAACGCCCCGCCTGTCCTCGGCCCGAAAGAAAAACAAACCCGCGCCATGCCCCGGCTCAAACACACCCGTCTCAAAGCCGCACCGGCACAGGGTCCATTGCTGTCGGTCAGCCGACATGGCGCCCGGTCAAGCGCCGCCAGGTGACCTCAGTCGACGCCGCCGCTGGCAACAACACCCGGAGCGGCCGAACGAGCCACGAACTGAAGCTGCCGGTACTTGGCCCACAGCGAATCCTTCGACTCGACGTGGTCGGGATGGACCGGGATGCAACTCACCGGACACACCTGCACGCACTGCGGCTCGTCGAAGTGGCCGACGCATTCGGTGCACTTGGCCGGGTCGATCTGGTAAATCTCGACGCCCATCGAAATCGCGGCGTTCGGGCACTCGGGCTCGCACACGTCGCAATTGATGCATTCATCGGTGATCAGCAGGGCCATGTCGGGAGTGTCGAGCGCTCAGGCCTCGGTGTATTTGACGCGTGACCGCAACCGGTCCAGTACCGACGGTGACACAAATTTGGAGACGTCGCCACCGAGCGACGCAATCTCCCTGACGAAGGTGCCGGAAACGAACTGGTACTGATCGCTCGGCGTCAGGAACACCGTCTCGACGTCGGGCATCAGCTGGCGGTTCATCCCGGCCATCTGGAACTCGTATTCGAAGTCGCTGACCGCGCGCAGGCCGCGCACCACGACCTTGCCGCCGATGCCGACAACGAAGTCGCGCAGCAGACCCCGGAAGGCAATCACCTCGACGTTGGGATGCTTGCGAGCGAGTTCCTCGGCGATGTCGAGGCGCTCTTCGATGGTGAACATCGTGCGCTTGTGGTGACCGGCGGCGACAGCCACCACCAGACGTTCGAACAAGCGGCTGGCGCGACGCATCAGGTCCTCATGACCGAGCGTCATTGGATCGAAGGTGCCGGGATAGATCGCCGTCAGTTTGGTCACGGAAGTCATTCGATCTCCCTGTCACGCGGTTTTGGCCGCAGTGTAGTCATCACCTTCGTCACCACGCAAAGCTGTTTCGGGACGACCCGAGCGCTGCAAGAGGTGCGCATGGACCATTCCGGCCCGGAAGTGCCGATGCACGCTCAGACCGAGCGGGGCCACTTCCTCCGCCGTGTAGGCGTGTGCAGCTTCCAGGTAGATGAAGCCCTGCGGCACGACGAGGCGCGCCGCAGCCGCGAGCGCCGGGCCCAGCAGATCGCTGCCGAAGGGCGGATCGATGAACACCAGCTCGAACGATTCCGGCGCACAGCGGCGCATCCACGACAGCGCATCGGTCGCTTCGATGCGCAGCATGTCGGCTTTCAAGCGCAGCTTCGACTCGCCCAGGCTGCGCGCCTGCCGGATTTCGCGCTCGAGCAGCACGACCGACGTGGCGCCACGCGATGCCGCTTCAAACCCCAGCGCACCGCTGCCGGCGAAGGCATCGAGACAGCGCCAGCCGCCCAGATCGGCACCCAGCCAGTTGAACAACGTCTCGCGCACGCGATCCGGCGTGGGCCGCAGGCCGGGCAGCAGGCTGACCGGCAGTTTGCTGCGCTTCCAGGCGCCGCCGATGATGCGGACTTCGCGCGGCAGCGATGCCACATCGGGTGCGACCGGCGGCTTGTCCGCCACCTTGTTGCGCGCTTTTTTGACGGACGGCGACTCGGTGTACGCGCGGCTGCCGAAACGGGGGCTGGCTTTCGGCTCGGCTTTTGCAGCGACCTTGGCAGCCGCTTTCGGCTTGGGCACCGATTTGCTGATGATCGACGCCATCAGAGCCGCACCGGGATGCCGTCGCGCGCCATCAGCGCCTTGGCCTGGCCCACGGTGAACTCGCCGTAATGGAAGATGCTGGCCGCCAGCACCGCGTCGGCGCCGCCGATGCGGATGCCGTCGGACAAATGTTCGAGCGCGCCAACGCCACCCGACGCGATGACCGGCACCTCGACCCGGTCGCTGACCGCTCGTGTCAGCGGCAGGTCGAATCCGGACTTCGTGCCGTCGCGGTCCATGCTGGTCAGCAGGATCTCACCCGCGCCATGCTCGGTCATCTGAGCCGCCCATTCGACCGCGTCGAGGCCCGTGTTCTTGCGTCCACCGTGGGTGTAGACGTCCCAGCCCGGTCCACGCGTGGTCAGATCGTCACCGACACGGCGCTTGGCATCGATCGCGACAACGATGCACTGCGCGCCGTAGCGGCCCGAGGCATCGCGGATCAACTGTGGATTCGCGACCGCCGCCGAATTGAAGCTCACCTTGTCGGCACCGGCGTTGAGCAGACGCCGCACGTCTTCGACCGTTCGCACACCGCCGCCGACGGTCAGCGGGATGAAAACCTGCGACGCCACCGCCTCGATGATGTGCAGGATCAGATCGCGGCCATCGCTGGTCGCGGTGATGTCGAGAAACGTCAACTCGTCGGCACCCTGGTCGTTGTAGCGCGCGGCGATCTCGACCGGATCACCAGCGTCACGCAACTCGACGAAGTTGACGCCTTTGACGACGCGACCACCGGTCACGTCGAGGCAGGGAATGATGCGCTTGCAAAGCATGTGCGGTCGCCAACTGCTATCGCAGGGCGTCGAGAAGGAGAAGTAGCGGGTCAGTTCCCGTTGAGTTCGTCGGCGCGCGCCTGGGCGGCTGCGAAGTCGAGGTCGCCCGAGTAGATCGCCCGGCCGCAGATCACGCCTGCGATGCCTTCGAACTCGACTGCGCACAGGCGATCGATGTCGGCCAGGTTGCTCAGGCCGCCCGAGGCGATGACCGGAATGGTGAGCGCCTGCGCGAGCTTCACCGTCGCGTCGATGTTGATGCCGCTGAGCATGCCGTCGCGGCCGATGTCGGTGTAGATCACGCCTTCGACGCCATAGTCCTCGAATTTCTTCGCCAGATCGACGACCTCGTGGCCGGTGAGCTTGCTCCAGCCATCGGTCGCGACCTTGCCGTCCTTCGCGTCGAGGCCGACGATGATGTGGCCGCCGAAGGCACTGCATGCATCACGCAGGAAGCCGGGGTTCTTGACCGCCGCAGTGCCGATGATGATGAAGCTCAGGCCGTCGTCGAGGTAGCGCTCGATGGTGTCGAGATCGCGGATGCCGCCACCAAGCTGCACCGGGATCTCGTCGCCCACCTCGGCGAGGATCGCCTTGATCGCCACTTCGTTGACCGGTTTGCCGGCGAAGGCCCCGTTCAGGTCGACCAGGTGCAGGCGCCGGGCACCGGCATCGACCCAGCGCCGCGCCATGGCGGCGGGATCTTCACCGAAGGTCGTCGAATTGTTCATGTCGCCTTGCTTGAGGCGAACACATTTGCCGTCTTTGAGGTCGATCGCAGGAATCAGCAGCATGGCCGGGGCGAGCAGTTGAAGGAAGAAGATACGCCAGCTGCAGTGAGGACTGCGGCCCGGCACAACGGATAACACCAGACCGCCGGGCAGCGGCGATCAAGGATTCCAGTGGAGGAAATTTCGGTAGACAGCCAAACCATGCGTGGCACTCTTTTCCGGATGGAATTGGGTCGCAAAAATATTATCCCGCCCCAGAGCGCAGGTAAAGCGCTGTCCGTAGTCGGTTTCGCCGATGCTGTGCGCAGGATCAACGGGGCGCGCATAAAAACTGTGCACGAAGTAGAAGCTCGCGCCGTCGGGTACGTCCGCCCACAGCGGGTGCGGACGGGCCTGCATCACCTGGTTCCAACCCATTTGAGGCACCTTGTAGCGGCTACCGTCGGGCTGCAACTGCCCGTCGAGGCGGAACCGGATCACGTCGCCCGCCATCAACCCGAGCCCCGGCGTGCCCTCGCCCAGCGGCCCTTCTTCGCTGTGCGACAGCAGCATCTGCATGCCGACGCACACGCCGAGCAGCGGCTTGCGCGCGGCAGCATCCAGCACCGCCTCCTTCAAGCCGGAATCACGCAACTCGCGCATGCAGTCGGGCATCGCGCCCTGGCCGGGCAGCACGACGCGCTCGGCGGCGTACACGACGTCGGGGTCGGCTGTCACCAGCACCTCGAACCCGGAGCCCTGCGCAACGTGCATCACGGCCTGTGACACCGAGCGCAGGTTGCCCATGCCGTAGTCGACGACGGCGACGGTTTTCGACATGTCAGACGCCGCCGGGCTGCCCCGAGGTGGCTGAGCGCCCCCGGGGCCACGGAGGGGCCGCTACTCGGCCCTGGGGGCAGGAGCAAAGCGACGTGGAGGCCGTCATCAAAGACTGCCTTTGGTCGACGGAATCAAGTTGCCCATGCGCGGGTCGACCTCCAGCGCCATGCGCATGGCACGCGCAAACGCCTTGAAGATCGTCTCGCACTGGTGATGCGCGTTGTCGCCGTGCAGGTTGTCGATGTGCAGACTCACGCCCGCGTGATTGACGAAGCCCTGAAAGAACTCATAGACCAGCTGCGTGTCGAGCGCGCCGATCATGCCGCTCTTGAAATCGACGCGCATGTGCAAGCCGGGGCGCCCGGAAAAATCGATCACCACCCGCGACAGCGCCTCGTCGAGCGGCACATAGGCATGCCCGTAGCGACGCAGGCCGCGTTTGTCGCCAACCGCCTTCGCCACCGCCTGCCCGAGGGTGATGCCGATGTCCTCGACCGTGTGGTGGCCGTCGATGTGGAGGTCGCCCTTCGCCTCGATGTCCAGATCGATCAGGCCATGGCGCGCGATCTGGTCGAGCATGTGGTCGAAGAAGCCGATGCCGGTGGCGAATTTCCCGACGCCGGTTCCGTCGAGGTCGAGGCCGACCCGGATCTGCGTTTCAGCGGTGTTGCGCGCCACTTCGGCGCGGCGGTGTGACAAGGCCGGGGCCGTCGTGTCTGGGCTCATCGCGGGCTCGCTTCCAGGGAGGAATTCAGGGCGGACATCAGGACCTCATTCTCTTCTGGCGCGCCGACCGTCAGGCGCAGGCAATTCGCCAGCAGCGGGTGCAGGGTCGAGACATTCTTGACGAGGACGCCGCGTTGCTTCAGCGCGCCGAACAGTGCGGCGGCATCGGGCACGCGGACGAGGATCATGTTGGCCTCGCTGGGATACGGGTGCACGCCCGGCAGATCGCGCAAGGCCGACATCAACCGCGAACGCTCGCTGCGCAGCACCGCTGCCTGGCGGTCGAACTCGTCCGCATGCTCCAGCGCGAACAGCGCCGTCTCGCAATTCAGCACGCTGACGTTGTACGGCGGACGCACCTTGTCGATCTCGGCGATCAGCGCCTTCGGGCCCATCAGGTAACCCAGCCGGACACCCGCCAATCCGAACTTGCTGAGCGTGCGCATGATCAGCACATGGCCGTGGCGTGCGACGCGATCGATGTAGCTGCGCGATGCGAACGGCTGGTAAGCCTCGTCGATCACGACCAGCCCCGGTGCCGCCTCGATCAGCCGTTCGATGATCGCGTCGTCGAACAGGTTGGCGGTCGGGTTGTTCGGGTAGGCGATGTAGACGATCGCGGGCTGGTGCTCGTCCATCGCGGCCCGCATCGCCGCCTCGTCGAGTTCGAAGTCGGCCGTCAGCGGCACGCTGATCGAACGCAGGCCCTGCAGGCGCGCCGACACGTCGTACATCACGAAGCCCGGCACGGGCGCCACCACGCTGGCGCCGGGATTGGCGCATGCCACGCTCAGCATCGAGATCAATTCATCGGACCCGTTGCCGAGGATCAGGTCAAAACCTTCGGGCAGGCGGGCGTGCTGCGCGAGCGCGCGCCGCAGGTCGTCGTTTCGGCTGCCCGGATAGCGGTTGATCGCGACTTTGGCCAGGCGCGCGCCAAGTTCGACCCGCAGCGACTCGGGCAGTCGAAACGGGTTCTCCATCGCGTCGAGCTTGACCAGGCCGTCGCTGGGCTGCACCGCATACGCATGCATCGCCCGCACATCGCTGCGAATGTGGCGCTGGATGACGGAGGAGGTCGTGAGACGGCTCATCGAACAGGGCCGCTCAGCGCTTCAACCGCATTTCGGCTGCCTGGGCGTGGGCCTGCAGTCCTTCGCCGTAGGCGATCTCGGCCGCGACCACGCCCAGCTTCTGCGCACCCGCCTCGCTGACCTCGATCAGGCTGCTGCGCTTCTGGAAATCGTAGACACCCAGCGGCGACGAGAAGCGCGCGGTGCCCGAGGTCGGCAGCACGTGGTTCGGGCCGGCGCAGTAGTCGCCCAAGCTTTCGCTGGTATACGCGCCGAGGAAGATCGCGCCGGCGTGCTTGAGCAGCGGCTCCCAGCGGTGCGGGTCGCGCGAGCTGACTTCGAGGTGCTCCGGTGCGATGCGGTTGCTGATCTCGCATGCCTCTTCCATGCTGCGCGTGCGGATCAACGCACCGCGGCCTTCGAGCGAGGCGCGGATCACATCGCGGCGCGGCATCGTGTCGATCAGTCGGTCGATCTCGGCCTGCACGCGCTCGATGTAGGCAGCGTCGGGGCTGAGCAGGATGCTCTGCGCCAGTTCGTCGTGCTCGGCCTGGCTGAACAGGTCCATCGCGACCCAGTCGGCCGGCGTACTGCCGTCGGCCAGCACCAGGATCTCGCTCGGGCCCGCGATCATGTCGATGCCGACCTTGCCGAAGACGCGGCGCTTGGCGCTGGCGACGTAGGCATTGCCGGGGCCGGTGATCTTGTCGACCGCCGGCACGGTGGCCGTGCCGTAGGCCAGCGCCGCCACCGCCTGCGCGCCACCGATCGTGAAGACCCGATCGGCACCGGCCACCGCGGCGGCGGCGAGCACCAGCAGGTTCTTCTCGCCCTTCGGCGTCGGCACCACCATCACGATCTCGCCGACGCCGGCCACCTTGGCGGGCAGCGCGTTCATCAGCACGCTGGACGGATAGGCCGCCTTGCCGCCCGGCACGTAGATGCCGACTCGGTCGAGCGGCGTGACCTTCTGGCCCAGCAGCGTGCCGTCGGCATCGCGGTAGGTCCACGAACGGCCGCACGCTTCGAGCTGGCGCAGGTGGTAATCCCGCACCCGGTCAGCGGCAAATTCCAGTGCGCGGCGCTGCGCGGGCGTGATCGCGGCCAGCGCAGCCTGCAATTCGGCCTGACCGATTTCCAGCGACGCCACCGAATCGGCCGTCAGGCTGTCGAAGCGCTGCGTGTACTCGAGCACCGCCGCATCGCCGCGCTGCTGCACGTCGGCCAGGATGGACGCGACGCGCTGCTCGATCGCGTCGTCGGTCTCGGCCGACCAGTGCAGCACGCGTTCGAATTCGGCGGCGAAGCCGGCAGCGGCGGTGTCGATGTGGCGGATGCGGACGGTCATGGCGTGACGGCTCAGCTGGGGATCGCGGAAGCAAACGCGTCGATGATGGCGCGGATCGGCTCGCGCTTCAGCTTCAGCGCGGCCTGGTTGACGACGAGGCGCGCCGAGATCTGCATGATCTCCTCGACCTCGACGAGGTGGTTGGCTTTCAGCGTGTTGCCGCTCGACACCAGGTCGACGATCGCGTCGGCCAGCCCGGTCAGCGGCGCCAGTTCCATCGAGCCGTAGAGCTTGATCACATCCACATGCACACCCTTGTCGGCGAAATGCTGGCGCGC
This sequence comes from Burkholderiaceae bacterium, assembly GCA_030654805.1. Classification (GTDB taxonomy): domain Bacteria; phylum Pseudomonadota; class Gammaproteobacteria; order Burkholderiales; family Burkholderiaceae_C; genus PBB1. The sequence goes on along the minus strand of JAURWR010000008.1, from coordinate 130 downwards.
GGTCAGCGTGTACTTGGTGGCCACGCGGATGCGTGAGCCCTGCTTGACCGCATTCGCGTAGTCGAAGTCGGCGCGCGTGGCCACGCTCATGCGGCACTTCGCGATCTTCAAGTCAAGCGGCTGGTACAGG
>JAURWR010000129.1 GCA_030654805.1 Burkholderiaceae bacterium | reverse complement strand
GTCGGGCGGTTCGGCGGGATCACCACGGTCTCGAGGCCGTAGATCTCCTGGAATTCGTACGCCTCGGTGTCGGCGGTGCCGGTCATGCCGGACAGCTTGCCGTACATGCGGAAGTAGTTCTGGAAGGTGATTGATGCGAGGGTCTGGTTCTCGCTCTGGATCTGCACGCCCTCCTTGGCCTCGACCGCCTGGTGCAATCCGTCGGACCAGCGGCGGCCGGTCATCAGGCGGCCGGTGAATTCGTCGACGATCACCACCTCAGGACCGTTCTGCCCGTTCTGCACCACGTAATGCTGGTCACGGTTGTACAGGTGGTTGGCACGCAGGGCGGCGTACACGTGATGCATCAGCGTGATGTTGCCAGCGTCGTACAGGCTGGCACCTTCGGCCAGCAGGCCGGCTTCGCCCAGCAGGCGCTCTGCGTTCTCGTGACCGTCTTCCGTCAGGTAGACCTGATGCGTCTTCTCGTCGACCGTGAAGTCGCCCGGCTCGATCACGCCTTCGCCGGTGCGCAGGTCCAGCTCGCCGATCTGCTTCTTCAGGTTCGGCACCACCGCGTTGATGCGCACGTACATCTCGGTGTGGTCTTCGGCCTGGCCGCTGATGATCAGCGGGGTGCGCGCCTCGTCGATCAGGATCGAATCGACCTCGTCGACGATGGCGTACGACAGCTGACGTTGCACCCGGTCGGCGATCTCCTGCACCATGTTGTCGCGCAGGTAGTCGAAGCCAAATTCGTTGTTGGTTCCATAGGTCACGTCGGCGGCATACGCTGCCTGCTTTTCCTCGCGCTGCATCTGCGGAAGATTGACCCCGACGCTCAGCCCCAGGAAGTTATAGAGGCGGCCCATCCACTCGGCGTCGCGCTTGGCCAGGTAGTCGTTGACGGTGACGACGTGCACGCCCTTGTCGGCAATCGCATTCAGGTAGACCGGCAGCGTGGCCATCAGCGTCTTGCCCTCACCGGTGCGCATCTCGGCGATCTTGCCGTCGTGCAGCGTCATGCCGCCAATCAGCTGAACGTCGAAGTGGCGCATCTTCAGCGCGCGCTTGCTGCCTTCGCGAACGACGGCGAAGGCTTCGGGCAACAGGGCATCGAGACTTTCCCCAGCGGCGTGCCGCTGGCGGAACTCGGCGGTCTTGGCGGCTAGCGCGGCATCGTCGAGGGCCTCGAACTTCGATTCGAGCGCATTGACCTGCACAACGACGCGGCGATATTGCTTGAGCAGCCGTTCATTGCGACTGCCGAAAATTTGGGTGAGTATCTTGGGCAACATGCGGCGTCACTGGGTAGGGCGTCGTGGCAGCCGGACCGGGAGGCCGACCACTGCGCGCTGGGGGTGAATTCGGTTGGCCTCGACGGATGAGGCACAAATTGCGGGCGCGGCAACTGGCCGACGCACCACGGCAAAGCTCTTAAGTTTACCGCCGGGCATTCGATTCCACTGTGTCAGGTTGACGAGCCTCACCTATGCGGTGGGTCGAAAGACGCGCGGCCTACACTTGAATCCAGCATGAGCAAAGCCGCCCCGTCCGTCCCGAATGCACTGCCGATCAGCGAAGCGTTGAATCGCAGCAATCCGCTGGCATCGCTGCGCCGCCGGCTTGACGAGTCCGCCCGACGCTTCGCGGCCATCCAGCCATGCATCCCCTCGTTGCTGGCGCCGCACTTGACTCCGGGGCCAGTCGATGAGGAAGGATGGACGCTGATCGCCGCCAATGCACCCGTAGCGGCCAAGCTGCGGCATCTGCAGCCGCGGCTGGAAGAGCAATTGCTGAGGCATGGCTTTCAGAGCCTGGCCGTGCGAATCAAAGTCCGGTCGGCCTGAATCGGTTCGAACCGCAGGCATGGGGTACGTGCAGCGCAGCACCTGCTCACGGATAGATGGTGCCCCCGGCAGGAATCGAACCCGCGACCTTCGGTTTACAAAACCGCTGCTCTACCAACTGAGCTACAAGGGCAATCCTGAAATTTTAGCTGCGCACTTCTGACACAAGCACGATCATTTGACCCGCTTCAGCGAGGGTCGTCCGCCAGCTGGCGGGTGATCGGGCGATGGATCGCCATCGGACGACGCCGGTGCAGTGGGGGCTGCGGCCGGTTCGTCGCCTTCGGTGGCCAGACGCAAGACCATGCCGGCCCGCTCCACGGGTTCCTGCGGCTGTACTCGATGTCCGCTGCCCGATCCAGCGGGCGCCGACGCATCGGCCGGCGCCGGGAACGCCATGCCCTGTCCATTCTCCCGCGCGTAGATTGCGATGACGTGATCTACGGGCACCGAGATATCACGCGAGCTGCCGCCGAATCGTGCCTTGAACTCGATGCGCTCGTTGCTCAGTTCGAGCCCGGTGGTCGCCTCGAAACCGACGTTCAGGACGATCTCGCCGTTCTTCACGTACTCCATCGGAACCTTGACGTTCGGACCGACGGAGACAGCGATGTACGGCGTGAATCCGTTGTCAGTGCACCACTCGTGCAGTGCGCGGATCAGGTACGGGCGCGTCGACGTCCCGTTGTTGCCGAGCACGGGTGGGGCGGGCGGTAGCGTCATCAGCAGCGATCGAAAGGATGGCGGCTAAGCAGGGTCACTTGCGCATGACCTTCTCGGATGGCGTCAGTGCCTCGATGTAGGCAGGCCGCGAGAAGATGCGCTCCGCGTATTTCAGCAGCGGAACCGCATTCTTGGACATGTCGATGCCGTAATAGTCAAGGCGCCACAGCAGCGGCGCGATGGCCACGTCGAGCATCGAGAAATCGTCACCAAGCATGAACTTGTTCTTCAGGAAGATCGGCGCGAGCTGCGTCAGTCGGTCACGGATCTGTGCACGGGCCTTTTCGAGCTGCTTGTCGGTGGCTTTGACGCCGCGCGACTCCAGCAGGTTCACGTGAGCGAACAGTTCCTTCTCGAAATTGAGCAGGAACAGGCGGACGCGGGCGCGAGCCACCGGATCCCCGGGCATCAACTGCGGATGCGGGAAGCGCTCGTCGATGTACTCGTTGATGATGTGCGACTCGTACAGGATGAGATCACGCTCGACGAGGATCGGCACCTCGTTGTACGGGTTCATCAGCGCGATGTCTTCGGGCTTGGCGAACAGGTCGACGTCACGGATCTCGAAGTCCATGCCCTTCTCGAACAGCACGAAGCGGCAACGGTGTGAGTAGGGGCAGGTCGTGCCGGAGTAAAGCACCATCATGTGGGCGAGCTCCTCAAGGGATCAGAAAAGAAAAACGCAGGGGGCGCCGTTTCGGGCTGACCCACTGCGCAGTTGCCCGGTGTCCACCAGGGACGCCGGGCAGGCGAAGCATCACTTGATGTCTTTCCAGAATGCTGCGTTGAGTCGCCAGGCAATCAGAGTGAACACCGCGAGGAAAAGCAGAACCCAGACGCCGAGTCTCGTGCGCGTGCTCTGTGCGGGCTCGGCCATCCAGTTCAAGTAAGCCACCAGATCGCCAACCGCTTGATCGAACTCGTGCGGTGTCTTCGTTCCCGGCGTGATCTGCTCGAAACCTGCAAACCGATGGGTTTTCTTGGTTTCGTCGTGCGGATCGGTTTCCTCGACGAACTTGGCGCTGCGTTGGCCCTGCCACTCCCACAGGATGTGCGGCATCCCGATGTTGGGGAATGCGAGATTGTTCCAGCCGGTGGCCTTTGTCTCGTCGCGGTAGAAGGTGCGCAGGAAGGTGTAGACGTAGTCAGCACCGGTGCCTTGCCCGGCGGCTGAACGCGAGCGAGTGATCAAGGTCAGATCCGGCGGAACCGCGCCGAGCCATTCGCTGGCGTTTTTCGGGTCCAGCGACACCTTCATGACATCACCGACCTTGTCGGTCGCGAACATCAGGTTCTTTTTGATCTGATCGTCGGTGAGCCCGATGTCGCGCAGACGGTTGTAGCGCATGAACGCCGCGTTGTGACAGTTCAAGCAGTAGTTGGCGAAAGTACGCGCGCCGTTTTGCAGCGCCGTGACATCGGTCGATTTCTCGACCGGAAACTTGTCCCAGGCGATACCGCCGGTGTTGGCATGCGCAACGGACAGACCTGCAATCGAGATCAGCAGTGTGAGGATGAATTTTTTCATTTTATGAAGCCTGCCTCGTCCATCAGTGGGCAGCGAATGTCACGCGATCGGGGACGGGCTTGACCTTGCCCAGACGACTCCACCACGGCATCAACAGGAAGAAGCCGAAATAGATCACCGTACCGATTTGCGACAGGCGCTCGCCGATGTGCGAGACCGGCTGCGTGCCCAGGTAGCCCAGCATCAGGAAGTTGACGACGAACAACGCATACGCGTATTTGTGCCAATCGGGGCGATAGCGGATCGACTTGGCCAGGCTGTTGTCGAGCCACGGCAGGAAGAACAGGATCACCACCGCACCGCCCATGCCGACGACGCCCCAGAACTTGGCGTCAATCGACAGCATCATCGCGACTACGGCGGCCGCTGCTGCCAGAACCACCAGCTTCAGGAAACCACCCATCTTCACCTTGACGACGGCCAGCGCCGCACCGATCACGACGAAGGCGATCAGCGCATACATCATCTCGGCGGTGATGGCGCGAAGAATCGAGTAGTAAGGCGTGAAGTACCAGACCGGCGCAATGTGCAACGGCGTCTTCAGCGAGTCAGCCGGGATGAAGTTGTTGTATTCGAGGAAGTAGCCGCCCAGTTCCGGCGCGAAGAAGATGATCGCGGAGAAGATCATCAAGAACACGCTCACGCCCAGCACGTCGTGCACCGTGTAGTAAGGGTGGAAAGGAATGCCATCCAGCGGCTTGCCGGCGGCGTTCTTCTTGGCCTTGATCTCGACGCCGTCGGGATTGTTCGAACCCACCTCATGCAGCGCGATGACGTGCGCCACCACCAGGCCGAGCAGCACCAGGGGCACCGCGATCACGTGGAAGCTGAAGAAGCGGTTCAGCGTCGCGTCACTGACCACGTAGTCGCCGCGGATCAGCAGCGACAGGTCCGGGCCGATGAACGGAATGGCCGAGAACAGGTTCACGATGACCTGGGCGCCCCAGTAGCTCATCTGGCCCCAGGGCAGCAGATAGCCCATGAAGGCCTCGGCCATCAGGCACAGGAAGATGGCGCAACCGAATATCCAGACCAATTCGCGAGGCTTGCGGTAGCTGCCGTAGATCATGCCCCGGAACATGTGCATGTAGACAACCACAAAGAACGCGCTGGCGCCGGTCGAGTGCATGTAGCGCACCAGCCAGCCCCAGGGCACGTCCCGCATGATGTACTCGACCGATGCGAAGGCGAGCGTCGCATCGGGCTTGTAGTGCATCACCAGGAAGATGCCGGTGACGATCTGGATCACGAGCACCAACAGGGCCAGTGAGCCGAAGAAATACCAGAAGTTGAAATTCTTCGGAGCGTAGTAGTCGGCGAGATGTTCGTTGTAGAGCTTGGTTGCCGGAAACCGGTTGTCGACCCACGTCAACAGCTTTTCGGCTGCGTTGGCGTTAGCGGGTGCTTCCTTGAAGGTGGCCATCGTGTGTTCTCCTGTTGTGCCGTTACTGCAGACCCATCAGGCCTTCTTGTCTTCGCCGATCAGCAACCGGGAATCGGAGAGGTACATGTAGGGAGGCACCTCCAGGTTGTCCGGGGCGGGCTTGTTCTTGTAGACGCGACCGGCCATGTCGAAAGTGGAGCCGTGACATGGGCAAAGGAAACCACCTGCCCAGTCATCTGGCAGCGACGGCTGCGCACCAGGCGTGAACTTATCCGATGGCGAGCAACCCAGGTGCGTGCAGATGCCCACAGCGACCATGAATTCGGGCTTGATGGACCGGTACTCGTTGCGCGCGTACGCAGGGGTCAGCTCATCGGGCTTGCGCAGCGACTGCGGATCGGCAAGCTGAGAATCGACCTTCGCGAGTGCAGCAAGCTGCTCCGGCGTGCGCCGGACGATCCAGACCGGCTTGCCGCGCCATTCGACGGTGAGCTTCTCACCCGGCTTCAACGCGCCGATGTCGACCTCAACCGCAGCACCTGCGGCACGCGCACGTTCCGACGGTTGAAACGTGCTGACGAACGGCACGGCTACAGCCACGCCACCCACAGCGCCCGCACAACCCGATGCGATCAACCAGGTGCGCTTACCACTGTCCACTTGCTGCTCACTCATAAAACCTCGCGTTTGACGACGACTTCCAGACAACCAGAGATTCTAGCGGAGCCATGTGGGTCGGAGAGGCTGCGTCTTGAAGCGCTCTCAGTTCAGAGCGACGCGCGGGGTGGAAGGCGCACCACGCGGACACCCAGGCTTGACCCGCCTGCTCGATGGGCAATACTCGGATTCCGATACTGCGGGTGGGCCCATTCCGTTCGCGATCCGGAAAATCAAAAACATCAACCAGGAGCTACCAACATGGGATTTGCAGCAGAGTTCAAGGAGTTCGCGATGAAGGGCAGCGTCGTTGATCTCGCCGTGGGCGTGATCATCGGTGGAGCCTTCGGAAAGATCGTCGATTCGCTCGTGTCGGACGTGATCATGCCGGTGGTCAGCAAGATCTTCGGCGGGCTGGACTTCGCGAACTATTTCATCCCCTTGGCCGGGCAAGCCGCGACCACGTTGGTAGAGGCCAAGAAGGAAGGCGCCGTCCTGGCCTACGGCAGCTTCCTCACCGTCGCCATCAACTTCGTGATCCTGGCGTTCATCATCTTCATGATGGTCAAGGCCGTGAACAGCATGAAGCAGAAGGAGCAGGAGACGACTCCCGCCGCGCCTCCCGCACCGCCGGAAGATGTCGTCCTGTTGCGGGAAATTCGTGACGCATTGAGGAAGTAAGCGGCCGCAGACGCTGCCCGGGGCTCTTGGCGGGGCTCCGGCGCTGGTTTGGTCCCATACTCACATCCGCGACCCGGCTTCAACGTCCGGCGGATGTAGCGTTTCCCCGAGATGAACCCCACAGATCAGCGACTGCCTGCCGAGCTGGAAGCAGCGGCAGACCTCGTCAAGGCAACCGCCCTGACCGTCGCTGAGCGCGTCTGTCAGACTCTGGCGGCGCAGTCCCAGTCGGCGTCCAAGGCCATTGACCGCAACACGATGTTTGCCGCGCAGCTGGCGCTGCATAGGCAATTGGGCCCGTTTCGACTGAACTTTCGCACCCGGCTCGACGCCCGCATGCTGGAGACGCTGGCCCCCCGCACCGACGCCAAGCGTCAGTCGCACGCGGCCGACTGGCAAACGCTGACTCTGGTCGACGACAAGGAAGTCGAAGAGCGCATGCACTCTGATCGGCTGGGGCAGCAGATCGCCCATGCGTGCGAAGTCGAATTGCGGGAACTCTCCGGCTACATGGGTCGCATCACCGGCTTCGGTAGTGCCGACGAGGAGCAGAACCCGCTGCGGCCATCCATCGTTGGTCAATCCTTGTTCTTCGCCATCGAGGCTGTGACCACCGACCCGACCGAACTCAGCCTGCTAGCGCGGGAGTTCGGCCTTGTCATGGCCCAGGCCATGCCTGCATGCTACGCAGCAATCGTGGTCGAGTTGCAGTCGCGCGGCGTGAGCCCGGTGAGCCTGCAGGTGCGTACCGTGGACGGCCCCGGCAATGCATTGCCGGGACTCAACTCCGGCTACGCGAGTCTGGACGACCTGTCCTCGACCCGTGGTCACGGCTCTGAATTCCACACCTCATCGCACTCGGGACTGGGCTCGCATCGGTCGACATCCGGCCCGACGACATCGGGCTCACGCAGCGGCAGCTCCGGGTACGGTTCGACTGGTTGGCAAGGCTCGCGCAGTGGGCGCGTCGATGCCACGACTTCCGGGCACGGAACCAGTTCGCGGGGTCCGGCCACGGGCTATGGCGGTTCGGCACATGCTTCAGGAGGCTTGGGCTCTGCGGCACAAGACGCTCAGCTGATGACCCTGCTGCGTCGATTGACGCAATTGGGCAACGCAGCGGGCGTACCCGGCACGCCGGGCGAATTGCCGGGAACAACGGCATCAAACACGATGGCCAGCCGCTTTGCGGCCGAGCCCGGCCTGCGCGGCATGACGAATCTTCCGTACGCCGACCCGGGACCGGCGAGCGCCTACGTCGACGATGCATCGGCCGGCCTGATGGCGGTGAATCTGATCCGGGCGCACCGCGAAGAACTGGTCCAGGCTTCGACCGGCAAGCTCGATCACATGGTGATCGACGTTGTTGGCAGCCTGTTCGATCAGATTTTGTCCGACACCCGGGTACCCCCGCAGATGGCCCGCGAGATCGCACGCTTGCAGCTGCCCGTGCTTCGAGTTGCATTGGTCGACTCCACTTTCTTCTCATCGCGCCGCCACCCAGTGCGCCGCTTTGTCAACCGGATCGCATCGCTCGCCTGCGCGTTCGACGATTTCGACGATGGCCCGGGCAAGGAGTTCGTCGAGCGAGTTCGTGGCTTGGTGCAGGAGATCGTCGAGGGCGATTTCGATCAGGTCGACCTGTACGCCGCCAAGCTCGCCGAGCTGGAATCGTTCATCACGCAGCAGGCCACCTCCGAGGTCAAGGGCCGGGGAGCGATCGCCGTACTGGAGACCAAGGAAACGGACCTGCGCACGCAGCAGCGGTACCTGATCCAGTTGCAGGGCGCGCTGGCATCGGTGGCGATGCCCGAGTTCCTGCGTTCCTTTTTGTGCCAGGTGTGGAGCCAGGCGCTGGTTCAGGCGGCGCGCAAACAGGGCGCGGATGGCGAACCGACCAAGCGCTACCGCAACGTCGGTCGCGATCTGGTGATGAGCGTCCAGCCCAAGGGATCACCGGGGATGCGAAAGCGCTTCCTGATGCAGTTGCCGACGCTGATGCGCGATCTCAATGAAGGCCTGAAGCTGATCGGCTGGCCCGAGGCGGCGCAGAAGGAGTTCTTCGCCCAGCTGCTGCCGGCGCATGCGGAATCGCTGAAGGTGCCGGCGATGACCGAGCTCGACTACAACATGCTGTCCAAGCAGCTCGAGTCGATCTTCAACAGCGGCGTGCCGGGACAAGGCGATTCGGTGCGCGTGGATCCAGGCCTGGCCGTTCCCCTGACCTCGGCCGAGATCGAACAACGCTTCACCCCCGAGGAGGCCAGGCAGGTCGGCCTGATCGACGAAAGAACAGTCGACTGGGCTCAACCGGTCGACATCGACCCGAGGAACGAGCCGGCACCCGCCACGGACAACCAACCGCTGAACATCGGCGTCGACATCAATCTGGATCTGGTCACCGCAGATCCGGCAGAGGCGTCGCACGGTGCGCGTCTGATCGATCATCTGCGCATCGGCTTTGCCTACCAGATGCTGCTGAAGGACCAGTGGCAGAAGGTGCGACTGACCTACATGAGCCCGGGCCGCAGCTTCTTCGTTTTCACGCACGGCCGCAACCTGCAGGAGACCATTTCCCTGACGGCACGCATGCTGGCGCGCATGTGCGAGGCCGAGCGCTTGCGCGCCGTGGAAAACAACTATCTGATGGAACGCGCCACCTCGAGGGCTCGCAAGCAGCTCGCTGAGCTCACCACCAACTCGCGCCAGTGAGTTGACGGCACCACGGCCGGGAATCAACGGCGCCTCGCTCGGCGCACCATCGCTCAGCCGGCAGCCAACCTCCGGGCCATCGCGATCGCGGCCGCCAGCGAGGCGGGGTTCGCGGTACCACTGCCCGCAATGTCGAACGCGGTGCCGTGATCGGGGCTGGTTCGCACGAACGGCAAGCCCAGCGTCACATTGACGCCCTGCTCGACACCCAGGTACTTGACGGGGATCAGTCCGTGGTCGTGCGTCATCGCCACCACGATGTCGAACTCACCCGGGTGCCCAGGGGCATTGCGCGCCCGCATGAACACCGTGTCTGGCGCGTACGGGCCGCGAGCGTCGATGCCTTCGGCGCGTGCCGCCGCCACGGCCGGCGCAATGATCCTGATCTCCTCATCACCGAACAAGCCACCCTCTCCAGCGTGAGGATTCAGTCCGGCCACCGCGATACGGGGTGCCGGCAAGCCCCATCGCTCGGCCGCCTGTTGTGCAATGCGCACCGTGACGAGAACCGACTCGAACGTGACTGCGTCGATGGCGCGGCGCAGCGACTGATGAATCGTCACCAGCACCGTGCGCAGCTCGTCGTTGGCCAGCATCATTCGAACCGGCGCTGGCGCCATGCCTGGCAGGGCGGCGAGTGCCTGCAGCATCTCGGTGTGACCGGGAAACCCGACACCGGCTGCCGCCAGCGCCTCCTTGTGGATGGGGGCGGTGACGAGGGCCGACACCGCGCCGCGCCGCGCCAGCGCCACCGCCTGCTCGATGCACCGCGCAGCCGCAGAGCCGGCGCGCGCATCGATGCTCCCGAGCGGCGCGTCAAGCAGGTCGGCCGGCAAGGCGTCGGCCGGCAGCACCGGAATGCAGTTCGGCGGCACATCGAAGGTCGCCTCGGCAGCGTCGATCGTGGCCACCGCCAAGAACCCGCCGGTGAGCTGTGCCGCGCGTCGCATCACGGCCACGTCACCGAGGACAAAGCAGCGCTGCGCCGCCGAGGCACGAAACAGTTTCGCGATGATCTCCGGACCGATCCCACACGCATCGCCCATCGTGATCACGATCGGTGGCAACCGGGACTGAGCGCGCTCTGTCATGGGAAGAATCTCCGTGGTCGCCGCGCCGGGACGACACCGCGTGCGAAAGCCATCAGGCCGGGTTGTCGATCTCGATATAGCGGTGCTCGATGCCGAACTGCGTCGCCAGGTGCTCCCCGAGCGCAGGCGCGCCGTAACGTTCGCTGGCATGGTGACCGCACGCAATGAAGGCCACGCCGGTTTCGCGAGCAAGGTGCGCCTGCGGCTCCGACAGTTCACCGGTGATGAACACATCGGCCCCCGCCGCGATGGCCGACTCGAAATACGACTGCGCGCCACCGGTGCACCAGGCCAGCCGAGTCAGCGGGCGGCCATCGCCTTCGATGCAGGTCGCCGCGCGGCCCGACAGGCGCTGTGCACGCGCGGCCAGCTCAGCGACGCTGGTCGGCTCGGCCGGCGTGCCGATGAAGCCGAGAGACTGCTCTCCGAAACGCGCATCCGCCGTCACACCGAGCCGGGCACCGAATTGCGCGTTGTTTCCGAATTCGGCATGCGCGTCGAGCGGGAGGTGGTACGCATACAGGTTGATGTCGTGGGCCAGCAGGCGCTGCAGTCGCTGCTTCAACCAGCCGGTGACGCGTCCGTCATGGCCGCGCCAGAACAGGCCGTGGTGCACCAGCACCGCATCCGCTTCGGCATCGATGGCGGCATCGATCAATGCGCGGCTGGCGGTGACGCCCGAGACGATGCGCAGCACCTCGCCGCGACCCTCGACCTGCAAACCGTTCGGCCCATAATCCTTGAAGCTCGCCGTCTGCAGCAACGCAGACAGATACGAATCTATTTCGGAACGACGGGCCACGGACTCATCCTCATGCGAAAAACCTGGCTCATTTTCTCCCAGGCAGTCACGGTTGCCATTGCGGTGCTGTTCGTGATCGCCACGCTGAAGCCGGAATGGCTGCGGGGTCATACGATCTGGGGCCTGCCGGACATGATCTCGATCAACGGGGCGCCGGTCGCCAGCAGCCGAGCCAACAGCTATGCCGAAGCTGCCAAGCGCGCCTCGCCCGCAGTGGTCAGCATCACCGCAAGCAAGACTTCCACGCGCAACCCTCACTCCGGTGATCCGTGGTTCCAGTTCTTCTTCGGCGATCGGGAAAGCCAGCCGGAAACCCAGGTGGGTCTCGGCTCAGGCGTCATCGTCTCGCCAGAAGGTTTTCTGCTGACGAACAACCACGTCATCGAGGGTGCGAGCGACATCGACGTGCAACTGCCAGACGGCCGCAGCGCGCCGGCCACGGTCGTTGGCACCGACCCGGACAGCGACGTGGCGGTGCTAAAGATCGCGCTGGACCGCTTGCCGGTGATGGTCTTCGGCAACACCGACGGACTGCAGGTGGGCGATGTCGTTCTGGCCATCGGCAACCCGTTCGGCGTCGGACAGACCGTGACCTCGGGCATCGTGAGCGCACTGGGGCGAGATCACCTCGGCATCAACACGTTCGAGAACTTCATCCAGACCGATGCGGCGATCAACCCCGGCAATTCGGGCGGCGCGCTGGTCGATGCGAACGGCAACCTGCTGGGCATCAACACCGCCATCTACTCTCGATCCGGCGGCAACATGGGCATCGGGTTCGCGATCCCGGCCAACATCGCCCGTCAGGTGATGGAAGGACTGATCCAGGACGGCCAGGTCACCCGGGGCTGGATCGGCGTCGAGCCGCGCAACCTGACACCGGAGATCGCCGAAACACTCAATCTATCGGTGAAACAGGGCGTGCTGATCACCGGTGTGCTTCAAAACGGACCCGCTGGCGACGGTGGAATGCTCCCTGGCGACGTGGTGGTGAAAGTCGGAGACAGTCGCGTGATCAGCACCGCACAGCTGCTGAATGCCGTGGCGGCACTGAAACCTCAGACAGCCGTTTCGATCGATGTCCAGCGCGGAGAACAGACGCTGAATCTGAAGATCACTGTGGTGCAGCGCCCAAAGAACCTGGCAAGCGCCGCACGCGGACGGTAAGCCTCAGGTGGTCGGTGTGATTTCCTCGGCCGGTGCCTGGGTGTGCTTGATGAAGATCTTCGCGGCCCAGATTCCGACTTCATACAGCAGGCACATCGGGATCGCGAGCGCCAACTGCGACACCACATCGGGCGGTGTGATGATCGCCGCGATGATGAACGCCAGCACCACGAAGTAGCTGCGAAACGCCTTCAGCTTTTCGATCGTGACCAGGTTCATGCGAGCCAGCACCACGACCACGACCGGCACCTCGAAGGCCGCCCCGAAGGCAATGAACATCGTCAGCACGAAGCTCAGGTAGGCCTCGATGTCAGGCGCCGCCGTGATGCTTTTCGGCGCGAACCCCTGGATGAACTTGAAGACCTGACCGAACACGAAGTAATAGCAGAACGCCACCCCTATCAGAAAGAGCAGCGTGCTGGACACCACCAGGGGCAGCACCAGCTTTTTCTCGTGCGTGTACAGGCCCGGCGCCACGAAGGCCCACATCTGGTACAGCACCACCGGCAACGCCAGCAGAAAAGCCGCCATCAGCGTGATCTTCAGCGGCACGACGAACGGCGAAATCACGTTGGTGGCGATCAGCGTCGCGCCCTTGGGCAGGCTGGCCACCATCGGTGCGGCCAGCAGGTCGTACAGCCCGCCCGGGCCGGGCCACAGACACAACACGGCGAACGCCAAGCCCACCGCGATCGACGCGCGGACCAGGCGGTCGCGCAACTCGATCAGGTGCGTGACGAAAGGCTGCTCGGTGCCGCCGAGTTCATCGGAGCCGGAAGGCTTGAAGGCCATGGCTCAGGCCTGCGAACGAGGGGGACGGAACCGCGCCACCCGCGCGGCGCCCGACTGCGCCTTGCCGCGAATGCCGTTGCGTTGCTTGTACCACTGCGGCATCGCGCTGCGCTTGAGCCGCCAGTGCTTCTTCGGGTTGCGGTAGTCGGGCAAGGGCGTGAGCAAGGTGTCGTACCGGTTGTAGTCGTGCGGCACCGAGTCGGCCTGGGCGGACTCCAGGCCCTCCGCGCTGTCCCGCAGATCGGAACTGGTCTGGTGAATCTCGTTCGACACGGACTGCTCGACGCCGCGGGCAGCGTCTTCGAACTGCCCCTTCATCTTCTTGAGTTCTTCGAGTTCGATCGAGCGGTTGACTTCGGATTTGACGTCGGCCACGTAGCGTTGCATCTTGCCGAGCAGGTGCCCGACCGTGCGGGCCACCTTCGGCAATCGCTCCGGGCCGATGACCAGCAAGGCCACCCCGGCAATCAGCGCGATCTTGTCGAACCCGAAATCAATCACGACTTGGTTTTGGCTTCCACGTCGACGGTGTTCGCATCCGACGTCTTCTGCGAAGTCACTTGCTGGGCGGCAGTATCAGCGGGCGGTGCTCCACCGTCCTTGACTCCGTCCTTGAAGCCCTTGACCGCACCGCCGAGGTCGGCGCCGATGTTCTTCAATTTCTTCGTGCCGAACACCAGCACCACGATCACCAACACGATCAGCCAATGCCAGATGCTGAATGAACCCATTTTTTATCTCTCCTTGAAAGGACGGCGGATTCTAGGTCAGCCCTGCTTCCAGGGCCGGGGGCCGCCGATCACATGCATGTGCAGGTGATAGACCTCTTGCCCCCCGTCCCGTCCGGTGTTGATGATGGTGCGAAAGCCGTTGTCGGCGCCGTGCTCCTTCGCCAGCCTCGGCGCCAGCAGCAGCATTTTTCCGAGCAGCCGCTCGTGCTCGGGGGCCACATCGGCATGCGTCGCGATGTGCAGCTTGGGAATGATCAACAGATGCACCGGCGCCCACGGGTGGATGTCGTGGAAAACCAGCACGTCTTCGTCTTCGTAGGCCTTGCGGCTCGGGATCTGCCCTGCAATGATTTTGCAGAAGATGCAGTTCGGGTCGTGTGTCATCGGTTCGCTCACCAGTCGGTCCGTCGAATCTCAAGTCATCCGAGCGGCATCGGCTCGTTACGGTTCAATCTGATCCAGCCGCGTACCACCCGGTACAAGAACCAGATCGACACCAAGCCCCAGGCGATCCAGCCCGGCAGCAGGAACAGCAGCCACAGCGGTGACGTCAGCAGGTACAGCCCGCCGGCCCAGAGCACGCTGCGGATGCGCCAGCGGAAGTGTGATTGCTGCCAGGTCCCGGCCGCATCGTCCTTCTTCACCAGATCGATCACGAACGCGACGATCAACAGCGCCACGCTGGCCTGCACACCCGGCAGCACCGCGCCCACGGCCACGATGGTGTGCAGCAGGTAGCTGATGTGCCCGACCGTCTTCAACGATTCGTCGGGTTCTCGCATGTCGATTGCGTCGGTCATGTGCCGCTGGACTCCCGGTCGCGCAGCTTGCGGGCTGCAAACTCTTCCAGTCCTGAGAGCCCTTCGCGGCGTTGCAGTTCCATCAACACATCGGCAGGCGTCAGCCCGAATGCACTCAGCGCCAGCATCGAGTGGAACCAGAGGTCGGCCACTTCGTAGATCACCTTCTGCGGATCGCCGTCCTTGGCCGCCATCACGACTTCGGTGGCTTCCTCGCCAATCTTCTTCAGGAACGCATCCGGCCCCTTGTGCAGCAGGCGTGAGACATAGCTTTTATCCGGGTCGCCGCCGTTGGCGGGCTTACGGCTTTCAATGGTGGCCGCCAGGCGTGCAAAGGAATCGTTGG
>JAURWR010000128.1 GCA_030654805.1 Burkholderiaceae bacterium | reverse complement strand
TACTGCGAATACGGCAACGGGCTGATGGCTTACATGCGCGAGATCCTGGCGCGCACCGAGGAGTATTTCTGCCCCATCAAGCACGCCCGCAAGGTGCTGGGCACGCACGAGCGCTACAAACGGTTCCTGAACTACGGCGATGCCGCCGACTACGAAGCCAAGCTCGAGGAATACCGGGTCGGACTGGGCAAGGTCAAGTAGCCACGATGGAATCACAGGACCTCCGCACTCGCCGCGTGGCGATCGACACCTGGCGCGAAAACGTGGTCTACCTGCATCGCGACTGTGCCGTGGTGCGGGCAGCCGGGTTCCAGGCGCTGTCCAAGGTGACGGTGCGTGCCAATGGCGCGGTCATCAATGCGGTGCTGAACGTCGTCGATGACACCTGCATCGTCGAGCTCGATGAGCTCGGGTTGTCCGAAGACGCCTTCGGCCGTCTGAACGTGCAGGCCGGACACGCCGCCCAGGTATCCCCCGCCGAGCCCCCGGTCTCGCTGCCCGCGCTGCACCGCAAGATCTCCGGCGAGCGGCTGTCGCGCGAGGACATGCACGCGCTGATCGAGGACGTCGCCCGCGCCCGCTATTCGAAGATCGAGCTGGCCGCCTTCGTCGTCGCGACCAACGGCTACGACCTTGAACGCGACGAGGTGCTGTACCTCACCGAGGCGATGATCGCCACCGGCCGCCGGCTCGACTGGCAGCAGGCGGTGCGCGGCGGGCCGGTGGTAGACAAGCACTGCATCGGCGGCATCCCCGGCAACCGCACGTCGATGCTGGTGGTGCCCATCGTCACCGCGCACGGCATGCTGTGCCCCAAGACCTCGTCACGCGCCATCACGTCGCCGGCCGGCACCGCCGACACGATGGAGATGCTGGCGCAGGTCGAACTGCCCTTCGATCGCCTGCAGAAGATCGTGCGCGAAACCAACGGCTGCCTGGCCTGGGGCGGCAGCGCCGACCTGTCCCCGGCCGACGACATCCTGATTTCGGTGGAGCGGCCACTGGGCATCGATTCACCGGGGCAGATGGTCGCGTCCATCCTGTCGAAGAAGATCGCCGCAGGCTCGACGCACCTGGTGCTCGACATCCCGGTCGGCCCCACCGCCAAGGTGCGGTCGATGCCGGCGGCGCAGCGGCTGCGCAAGCTGTTCGAGTACGTCGCGTCCAGCCTCAACCTCAGCCTCGACGTGATGATCACCGACGGCAGCCAGCCGATCGGCAACGGCATCGGCCCGGTGCTCGAAGCGCGCGACGTGATGCGCGTGCTGCGCAACGACCCCGCCGCGCCGGCCGACCTGCGCGAGAAATCGCTGCGGCTGGCCGGCCGCGTGATCGAGTTCGACCCCGACGTGCGCGGCGGCGATGGCTGGCGCATCGCGCGCGACATCCTCGAATCCGGCCGCGCGCTGGCGCAGATGGAAGCCATCATCGACGCGCAGGGCCGGCGCGCCACGCTGCCTGCGCTCGGTGAGCTGACGCACGAGGTCTGTGCCGAGCGACCGGGTGCGGTCAGCGCCATCGACAACCTGCACATGGCTCGCATCGCCCGGCTGGCCGGCGCGCCGCAGGTCAGCGGCGCCGGAGTCGATCTGCTGCGCAAGGTCGGCGACCCGGTCACGACGGGCCAGCCGCTGTACCGCATCCACGCCTGCTACCCGGCCGACCTCGGCTTTGCACGCCAGATGGCCGCGCGCGACAGCGGCTACGGGCTGGGTCCTGCGGGCGGAGCCTGCTGATGCTCAGCGCCACGACACCCGGCTGCGTGCTGGCCTTCGATGACGAGCGCGAGATGGCCGACGCTTTGGCGCGCACCCTGGACGTGCCGCTGGCGCTGATCGAGCGCCACCGCTTCCCCGACGGCGAACTGAAGCTGCGCCTGCCCGCCACCTTGCCCCCGTGCGTGGTGCTGCTGCGCAGCCTGCATCAGCCCAACGAGAAACTGGTCGAACTGCTGATCACCGCACCGGCCGCCCGCGAGCTGGGCGCGCAGCGCCTGCTGCTGGCCTGCCCGTACCTGGCCTACATGCGTCAGGACATCGCGTTCTTGCCCGGCGAGGCGGTCAGCCAGCGCCACATCGGCAGCCTGCTGGCCAGCCGCTTCGACGTCGTGGTGACGGTGGACCCGCACCTGCACCGCATCTCGGCACTGAGCGACGTGATGCCCGGATGCCGCGCCGTGTCTCGGTCGGCTGCCGCACTCATCGGCGCCTGGGTGGCTCGACACGTGAGCCAGCCGCTGCTGCTGGGGCCCGACGAGGAGTCGGCGCAGTGGGTCAGCGAGGCCGCGCGGGCGTGTTCTCCATCGGCCGATCACGGCTGGTGCGTCAAGCAGCGCCATGGCGATCGCGACGTCGTGGTCACGCTGCCACCGGCGCTGAACTGCCGAGACCGGGCCGTCGTGCTGATCGACGACATGGCCAGCACCGGACGCACGCTGATGGCGGCCGCGAAGCTCGCGCTGGCCGCCGGCGCGCTGTCGGTGGACGTGGCCGTGACCCACGCGCTGTTCGTCGGCGATGCGCTGGACGAACTGAAGGCCACCGGCGTGCGCCATGTCTGGAGCACCGACTGCGTGCCCCATGCCAGCAACGCGATCAGCGTGGTGCCGCTGCTCGCGGATGCGCTGCGCGCCGGCTGATCGGCGGGCCGGGGCCGGTTCAAGGCGCCGATTTGTGGGGCCGACGGTTGCTGAGCCGCCAACGAAGGGCCAGCGCCAGAGCGATCACCCACAGGGCGCTGTTGAGGCCCACCGGCAGCCAGCCGAGCGATCCCGGCCATTGAACGACCGAAGTCAGCGGCTTCGCCAGCGGGAACCACAGGACATCGCAGGCGAGTGATGACAGACGCAGCGCTGCCGACGAAAAGCGGTGGCCATCGAATCGACTGGACGACACCGTGAAGTACCAGAGAAACGCGGCGATGCTGGCCCCTGCATGCGCGAACCAGAGCGCGAGAAATGAAAGGCCACGCAAGGGGATGGTCGACCTCATTCGATCCACGACGGCGCGAAACTGATCGTCCGGTACCGCCTGCACATTGACGCCTATCCCGGGATGTCCGGTTCCACCAGTGTGGCCAGCTGGGCAAGTGATTCCTGCCAGCCCAGATAGCACATCTCAAGCGGGATGACATCCGGGATCCCGTCCTGCACGATGCTGACCTCGGTGCCGCACAGAACCGGCCTCAGGGTCACCGACACCTGAATCACGCCCGGCAGGTTCGGATCCTCGAACCGGTCCGTGTACCGGATCAGCTCGTTCGGAACGAGTTCGAGGTACTCCCCGCCGAAGGAGTGCCCATGGCCCGAAGAGAAGTTCTGGAAGGTCATCCGGAACGTGCCTCCGACCCGGGCGTCCATCTGGTGCACCTGGCAGGTGAATCCGTAGGGCGGAATCCACTTGCTGATGGCCGCAGGTTCGAGGAATGCGCGATAGACCTTCTCGGGCGGGGTGCGAAGCACGCGGTGAAGTCGGACAGTGCGGGAGGACATGGTGGCTTCTCCTGTGCGGGTGGAAATCAGTTGAGTGCCTGCGAAGTCCCCGACTGGCGTTGGGCCCCGACGGTGGGAAGGGCATGCACCTGTGCGGAAGGTTCTCCGATGGACTCGAGGAACGCGGCCAGTTGTTGCGTGGGGCCAGACGTGTAGAACAGGGTGGCGGCGGCGCGGCCCTGCGGCAGGGGCGACACCGCAATCACGCGGGACAGTTGGCTGGCGATGGCGTCGGAGGGTTCCACGACCGTGACCGACGGACCCGCGATCCTCGAAATTTCGTTGCCGAGGAACGCATAGTGCGTGCAGCCCAGGACGATCGTGTCCGCGCCTTCAGCGAGGCCGGGGAGGATGTACGCCTCCAGCAGCTGCCGCGTCACCTGATGATCGAACTGAGCGCGCTCGACCTGATCGGCCAGTCCCGGACAGGCTTGCAGGATGACGCGTGTGTCCGCTGCGTAGGTATTGCAAAGACGGGCGACCGATGGGCTTCGAATCGTGTTGCTGGTGGCCAGGACCAGCACCACCTTCGACCGGGTGAGCAGCGCGGCGGGCTTGATCGCCGGCTCCATGGCGACGATCGGCAGATCGAAATGGTCGCGCAGGCCATGCGCAGCCACGACGCTGGCCGTGTTGCAGGCGATCACCAAGGCCTTGGCACGGCACGCCGTCAGGAAGCCGGCAATGTCCCGGGCACGGCTTTCAACGAACTGCGGCGAACGATCGCCGTACGGTGCGTTGCCACAGTCGGCAACGTAGGTGAAGGACTCGCCCGGCAGCTTCGCTTTCAGCGCACGAAGCACCGCCAGTCCGCCGACCCCCGAGTCGTAGACGCCAATCGATTCCGATGTCGTGACCGGGTTCAGCATGAGGTTGATCGTTAGGCCTGTTGGCGTTCGCTCAACCAGCCGACTTCACGAGACCGATGGCACGAATACTTACTGCTTGTAGCGGTCATAGGAAAGCTGTACTTCGTCGACTTCCTTTCGCTGGGTAAACACCCTCGCCGCAGGATGGTGGCGTATGACAAGCGCGTTGTCGGACTGCCACTCAACCTGGACGATTGGGCCGTCAGCTTCCGCTTGCGGAGCGGCGCCATGGTTGGTATCCGCACTGAAGGCATTTCCGGACTTGTTGGGTAGCTGGTCAAAGGCACTGATGACTGAAACCTGCGTCGAGAAACCATCGGTGGCTCCACAGTCTCGCCGAAAGACAGTAGCTTTGAGCCGCTTGTTTGGAGCGATCACCTCCGAAACGATTCTGTTACCGCACAACGACTCACCTAGACAATAAAAAAGCGCCAAAACGCCAACTCCGAGTACGGAACAAATCAAGAGGGCGGTGATCGCGATGAACTTGAGAACGCGCTTCATTGGACGGTCAAACTTGAATATGAACCTCAGCCTTGCGCCGCGACTTCAACCCGTGACACGGGACCGAGCGACCGGCAAAAGCGACATCCGGATCAGGATGCCCCTTCTCTTGCTGTAACGCGATACTCCACGAGGCGGGGCTGACGCGAACTGTACGGGGTTGGGGGCCACTCGGGATTCCATCCAGAACGGCTCGCGTTGTCAGTCTGCCTGCCATCCAAGCAGGCCCGCCAGGCGCCGACCCGCCGCCCGTTGCACCAGCAGCAGGGGCAGGACACCGAGCCCCACGACCGCGGCTGCGGCGAGCGTCGCCGGCAGGGGCAGGGCGAATTTGAACAACGTTCGCAGCGCGCCGATGCCCACCGCGGCGGACAGCATCGCCAGCGTGGCCAGCACCGTGAGCCACAGGGCGCGGTTGCGGGCGGTCAGCAGCACGCGCCAACCCGAGCGCGAAGAGCGGTTCACCAGAATCAGCGAGATGTTCGAGATGACCAGCGCCACGAACGCGGCCGCACGCGACTGGCCTTCGGGCGCACCCGCGTGCAGCAGGAGCCAATAGAAGAATCCGACCGCAACCAGGACCAGCGCACCCTGCAGCAAACTCGCCGCAATGAGCACCGGAGAGAACAGCGCCGCCAGCGGATCGCGCGGCGGCCGGGTCATCACATCGGGCTCTTCTTCCTCGGCCTCGAAGACGATCGAGCACACCGGATCGATCGCAATTTCGAGGAACGCGATGTGCATCGGCGTGAACAGCAGCGGCCAGCCGAACATCAGCGGCAGCAGCGTGAGCCCCGCGATCGGCACATGCACCGCAAAGACGAAGCGCATGGCCTTGCGCAGGTTGTCGAAGATGCGTCGACCCAGGCGGATGGCCTGAACCAGCGTGCCGAAGTCGTCGTCGAGCAGCACCAGCGATGCCGATTCACGCGCCACATCGGTGCCGCGCCCGCCCATCGCGATGCCGATGTGCGCCGCCTTCAGCGACGGCGCGTCGTTGACCCCGTCGCCGGTCATCGCAACCACTTCGCCGTTGGCCTTCAGGGCCTCGACGATCCTCAGCTTCTGCTGTGGAGCCACCCGCGCAAAGACGGTGGTGGTGGCCACCGCACGGCGCAGGTCGAGGTCGCTCAGCGCGGCCACCTGATCGCCAAGCAGCAGGCCGGACTCGCCGTCGAGGCCGGCCTGCCGCGCAATCGCGAGCGCGGTTCCAGGGTGATCGCCGGTGATCATCACCACGCGGATGCCGGCCTGTCGGCATTCGCGCACGGCCTGCGGCACGTTGTCGCGCAGAGGGTCGGCCAGACCCACCACGCCGAGAAAGCGGAAATCGAATCCGCGCTGCTCGACTGGCCAGGCCTCGGTTCCCCAGTCGGCCGCAGCCACACCCAGCACGCGCATCCCCAGACCGGCGAGGCGCCCCGCTTCAGCCAACACCGCCTCGCGTTGATCGGGCGGCAGATGGCACAGCACGGCCACGCTCTCGGGAGCCCCCTTGGCGGCCACTCGGCAAGGCAGGCCTTCGTCGATGCGCCACACATGCGACATCACCGGCAAGTCGGGCGACAGGCCGTATTCATGGACCAGATCCCAGCCGACATCAGGGCTCAGGCAGCGGGCGCCCAGCGCATGGAAGGCCTGCTCCATCGGATCGAACGGTCGCTGTTCGCTGGCCAGGATGCCGTGGTGCAGCAGGTCGTGAAACGTCGGTGGCAGCGGGTCGTCACCGGCCATCCAGCGCACCGGCCGGTTCGCCTCGAAGCGGACCAGCGCGCCCACGGCCATCTGGTTGCGCGTGAGGGTTCCGGTCTTGTCCGTGCACAGCACCGTGGCCGAGCCGAGCGCTTCGATGGTGGCCGACCGACGCGTCAGCACCCGG
Source organism: Burkholderiaceae bacterium (assembly GCA_030654805.1). Classification (GTDB taxonomy): domain Bacteria; phylum Pseudomonadota; class Gammaproteobacteria; order Burkholderiales; family Burkholderiaceae_C; genus PBB1. The sequence continues at coordinate 38,790 of JAURWR010000128.1, read as the reverse complement.
TGCTGCGACAACCGCCACGCGCCCATCGCCATGAAGACGGTCAGGATCAGCAGGAACTCCTGCGGCAGCATCGACATGGCCATCGTGATGCCGGCCAGTGCGCCGCCCAGCCAGTCGTGGTGCGTCCACACGTAGAGGACCGCGACCACCAGGCTGACCGCGAGACCGAGCACCGAGAACCAGCGCACCAGCTGACGCGTCTGGCGGTGCAGCGGCGTGGGCTCGGGTGCGATCGAGCCGAGCACCTTGCCGATGCGGCCGATCTCGCTGCGCGCACCCGTCGCAACGACCTCGGCAAGGCCCTGTCCCGCCACCACCATCGTGCCGGCATACACGATCGCAGGGCCGGCAGCGGACGATCCCTCGGCCTGACCGTTCCCGACATGCTTGGCGACCGGCAGCGATTCTCCGCTCAGCAGCGATTCATCGACCAGCAGGTCGTTCGACTCGATCAGCCTCGCGTCGGCGGGCACCCGGTCGCCCTCGACGAGTTCGAGCAGGTCACCGCAGACGACGTCGACACCGGCAAGGCGCTCGCGCCGGCCGTCGCGCCAGACCAGGGCCCGCGGGCTGGTCATGTCGTGCAGCGCTTCCAGCACCCGCTCGGTCCGGCGCTCCTGCACCAGCTCGGTGGCCACGATCACACCGAGCATGGCGAACAGCACGCCTGCCTCGGACACGTCGCCCAGCACCAGGTAGATCGCCACCGCCGCCGCCAGCAACTGGAACATCGGCTCGCGGGCCACCTCGAAAGCGATGCGCCAGGTGGTCCGCTGTGGCGCCCGAGGCAACTCGTTGGGCCCGTCGGCTTCGAGACGGCGCGCCGCTTCGCTGTGGGTCAGACCCGGATGCGGGGAACTGGCGTTGGTGCTCATCGAGCGGCATCCGACGCAGCAAGGGGACAGCACAGCCTCGGTGCGAGTCCGCGCGAAGATTCCGGACGTGGATGCTGGTTTGGTTTCACGCTGCGTAACCTAACACCGCCGCTCGGTGCGCGATCGGAAGGGCTGCCATTTGAGATCGCCGCCGACCTGGATCAGGGAAGGCTCGACGAGTCCCGCGGTGGCGCGGCCTTCGGCCCCGGGGTCAGCGCGCCAGATACGCCAGCAGACCTTTCATCGTCTGCAGTCTGGCCGTGTCGGCCTCGGGAATCTTCAGGCCGGTTCGCTCGGACAGCCCGATCACGAAGTTCAGGAAGTCCATCGAGTCAAGGTCCAGTGCGTCGCGCAGGTCTTCGTCGTCACCGACGATCGCCAGGTTGGCCTCGGGGGCGATGCCGGCCAGCACATCGGCGGCCAGGGTGCGGATCTGCTGCTCGTTCATCGTCGCTCCGGGTTCACAGCGTGCCAGGCGCCTGCAGCGCGCGGTCGATCGCGGCCAGCAGCTGGCCGCCCAGGTGGCCGTCGCTGACGCGATGGTCCGCCGCCAGTGTCGCCGCCACCAGTGGCCTCGCGACAACCTGGCCGTCGATCACCCACGGGCGCCTGGCAACGCGACCGAAACCGACGATCGCCACCTGCGGCGGGTAGATCACCCCAAGCACGCTCTCGGCACCGCGCTCGCCCAGGCTGGTCACGGTGACGGTCGGATCCGTCAGCTCCGAGCTGCGCAGCCTGCCACCGCGGGCGCGCTGCACCAGATCGCGCAGCGCCACCATCAGCACCGGCAGCGACACCCGGTCGACATCGTGGATCGCCGGCGCCACCAGCCCGCCACCGCGCAGCGCAATCGCCCAGCCGATGTGAATGCCAGTGCCGGGATGGAAGGCCTCGTTCTCCCACCGGCCGTTGAGTTGCGGTACCCCGGCCAGCGCGAGCGCCGTGGCCTTGAGCAACAGCGTGGCGGGCAGCAGCCGCTCGGCCGGATCGCGGTCCCGGTTGTAGGCGTCGAGCCAGGCCGCCGCTGGTGCGAAATCGATGGTGCTGGTCAGGTAGTAGTGAGGAATCTCGCGCTTCGAGCGCGCCATCGCGGTGGCGATGGCGTGTCGCATCTGCGCCGGGTCGAACCCGCGTCGGGGCGACGTGTCTGATCCGGCAGGGACCGACACAGGCCTGGGCGATGACGCAGCGAGTTCGACATCAGCCAGGGTCACCGCCCCACCGACGCCGGTGCCGTGCAGCAACTGCGGGTCGAGGGCCAGTTCCTGCGCGCGCCGCCGCGCTGCCGGGCTGACCGGGGTCCGCGGCGAGGCGATGACGGCCACGACGGGTGCAACTGCCGCATGTGCCGGCGCGGTGGCGGGCAGCGGCAGGGTCTGCGGCCCTGCGGTGAGCAGCTGCGTTGGCGCGACAGGCACCTCGCCCTCGGCGAGCACCTGGGCCAGTACCGCACCGACCGGCAGTTCCTTGCCGAGCGCCACCAGGCCGTCGATGACGCCGTCGAGAAAGCATTCGACGTCGATCGCTCCCTTCTGCGTCTCGACCACCGCGATGACATCGCCCGAGCGGACGCGATCGCCCGGCTTCACCAGCCACTGGACGACCTGGCCGGTCTCCATGTCGGCGCCGAGCGCGGGCATCGTGAAGTCGGCCATGGGCACGTCCCTCAGCTCGGCTTCACCAGCGCATGCGCCGCGGCGGCGATGTCGTCGACTCGCGGCAAGGTGGCTTCCTCCATGTGAGCCGCATAAGGCACCGGCACCTCGCGGCTGCACACGCGACGCACCGGCGCGTCGAGTTCGTACAGCGCATCCTCGGCCAGCCGTGCGGCGATCTCGGCCGAGATCGATCCGCTCTTCCATCCCTCATCGACGATCACGACGCGCCGCGTGCACGTCACCGATGCGGTGACGGTGGCCATGTCGAGCGGGCGCAGCACGCGCAGGTCGACGACCTCCGCTTCGATGCCCTGGGCCGCCAGCGTCTCGGCCGCAGCCAGACACTTGGGCAGGCTGTTGCCGTAGGTGACCAGCGTCACGTCGCGGCCCGCGCGACGCACGCGGGCATGCGCGATGTCGACCTCGGTCACCGCTGGGTCGAGCTCGTCCTCGGCGTTGTAGAGCACGATGTGCTCGAAGATCAGCACCGGGTTCGGGTCGGCCAGGGCAGCGGCCAGCATCCAGCGGGCGTCCTCCACCGTGCCGGGCACCAGCACCTTCAGTCCCGGGATGTGCGCAAACCAGCCCTCGAGGCTGTGCGAATGCTGTGCCGCCAGTTGCCTCCCGCCACCGGTGGCCATGCGGATCACCAGCGGCACCGCGAACTGGCCACCGCTCATGTGCGGCAGCGTCGCCGCGTTGTTCATGATCTGATCGAGCGCCAGCAGGCTGAAGTTGCAGGTCATGATCTCGACGATCGGCCGCAGACCCGCCAGTGCGGCGCCAACGCCGAGGCCGGTGAAGCCGTTCTCGGCCAGCGGCGTGTCGATGATGCGCTGCGGGCCGAACTCCTCCAGCAGCCCCTTCGTGACCGCGTAGCAGCCGCCGTACTTTCCGACGTCCTCGCCCATCACGAAACAGCGCGGATCCGCCAGCAGCGCATCGCGGATCGCCTGCCGGCAGGCTTCGCGGTAGGTGATCCTCACGGTGCCCCCTGCGACGTGATGTCCTGCACCACGCGGTCCATCAGAACGAAGCGCTCGAGGTCCTCGACCAGCTCCAGCGTGCCCTCCTCGGCGAAGGCCACCGCCGCGGCGATCTCGGCCGCGACGCTCGCATCGATCGCCGAGGCCTCGTCAGCGGTGAGATGGTGGTTGTCGGTCATCCAGGCGCGCAAGTGCTCGATCGGGTCGCGGTGCTTCCAGCCCGCGATCTCTTCGCGCGTGCGGTAGGCCTGGGTGTCGAACATCGAATGCGCGCGGAAACGGTAGGTGCGGCATTCAAGGAAGTACGGCCCAAGCCCGGCGCGACTGTGCTCGACGGCGCGCCGCGCCGCAGCCTCGACCTGCACCGGGTCCATGCCGTCCACCTGTTCGGACGTCATGCGATAGGCCTGCGCCTTGCGCCAGATGTCGGTCTCGCTCTCGCTGTCTTCCAGCGGAACGCCCATCGCATAGAGGTTGTTCTCGCAGACGAAGATCAGCGGCAGGCGCCAGAGTTCGGCGAGGTTCATCGTCTCGTGGAATGCGCCCTCGCCGACCGCACCCTCGCCGAAGAAGCAGGCGGTGACCGCACCCGGGCGCAGCCGGCGGTCGGCCATCGCGATGCCCGCCGCCAGCGGCAGCCCGCCGCCGACGATCGCGTTGCCACCGAAGAATCGGTGCTCGCGGTCGAACAGGTGCATCGACCCGCCACGGCCACGGCAACAGCCCTCGACCTTGCCCAGCATCTCGGCGAGGATGGCGTTCATCGGCACACCATGTGCCAGTGCGTGGCCGTGCTCGCGGTAGGTGGCGACCACCGCGTCCCGCGGCTCCAGAGCGGCTATCACGCCAGCGGCCACCGCCTCTTCACCGTCGTACAGGTGCAGGAAACCACGGATCCGCTGCGCCTGGTAAAGCTCGACGCACTTGGACTCGAATCGACGGATGCGCAGCATCTGCCGGTACAGCGCATGCAGGTGAACGCGAGACAGGTGGAGCTTCATCGCTCGTCGCTCTCCAGCGTCGACAGGTCACCTTCGGGCAAACCGAGTTCACGTGCCTTCAGCAAGCGCCGCATGATCTTTCCGCTGCGCGTCTTCGGCAGGTTGGCCCGGAAGGCGATCGCCTTCGGAGCGACCGCCGCACCCAGGCGCTTGCGGGCGTGGCCGAGCAGTTCGCGCATCAGCGACTCGGTCGGCTCGAAGCCGGCCTTGAGCGCGACGAAGGCCTTGACCATTTCGCCCACCATCGGGTCGGGAATGCCGATGACGGCCGCCTCGGCGACTGCCGGGTGTTCGAGCAGGGCGCTCTCGACCTCGAAAGGGCCGATCAGGTGGCCGGCCGACTTGATCACGTCGTCGGCACGGCCGATGAACCAGTAATAGCCGTCGGCATCGACCCGCGCCAGATCGCCGGTCAGGTACCAGCCGTCGGCGAAGCACTTGCGGTAGCGCTCGTCCTCGTGCAGGTAGCCGCGCATCATGGACGGCCAGGGGGTCCTCAGCGCCAGTTCGCCGTCGACGTCCGCCTCGGTGATCGGCTCGACATGGCCCGCCGCGTCACGGCGCACGATGGCGGCGGTGATGCCCGGCAACGGCTTGCCCATCGAGCCGGGCTTGATGTCCATCGCCGCGTAGTTCGAGACCATGATGCCGCCGGTCTCGGTCTGCCACCAGTTGTCGTGAAACGGCAGTCCGAAGGCCTCGACACCCCAGACGACCGCCTCCGGATTCAGCGGTTCGCCGACGCTGGCCATGAAGCGCAAGGCCGACAGATCGAGGCCCTTCACCGCGTCGACACCCAGCTTCATCATCATGCGGATCGCGGTCGGTGCGGTGTACCAGACGCTGATGCGCTCCTGCTCCAGCACCGCGTACCAGGTCGGCGCGTCGAACTCGGCTTCCACGACGACGTTGGTCACACCGGCGACCAGCGGCGCGATGATGCCGTAGCTGGTGCCGGTGACCCAGCCGGGATCGGCGGTGCACCAGAAGATGTCGTCGTCATGCAGGTCGAGTGCGTAGTGGCCGGTCACCGCATGCGCAAGCACCGCGCCGTGCACGTGGATCGCGCCCTTCGGCCGCCCGGTCGTGCCGCTGGTGAAGTGCAGCAGCGCCATCGTCTCGGTGTCGGTGGGAGCGGTGGTGAAGTGGGCCGAGGCGGTGTCGACCAGATCGTCCCAGCGCCGCACCCCGGGGCCCTCGGCAGCACCGTCGCCGACGACGATCACGTGCTTCAACCCCGGCAGCCGCTCCCGCAGGCCGGCGATCTTGCGCTGGTAGAGCTCGGGGGTGGTCACCAGCACGCGCGCGTCGCCCACTTCGCAGCGCGTGGCGATCGGCTCTGGCCCGAAGGCAGAGAACAGCGGCGTGACGACGCAGCCGGCCTTCAGCGCGCCGAGCACCGTGACATACAACTCTGGCAAACGGCCCATCAGCACGAACACCCGCTCACCCGGCTGCACGCCGAGCCCGCGCAGGGCATTGGCAAAGCGGTTGGTCGCCTGGGCAAGATCGCGGTAGCTGAGTTCGCGCCGTGCACCGGTCTTGCCGATCCAGCGGATCGCGGTGCGATCGGCATGTGCCGTTCCCAGATGGTGGTCGACGGCCTCGTAGGCGATGTTCAGCCCGCCGCCAGGAAGACCGGCGAGGCTTTCACGCGCAGTCTCCCAACTGAACGCGGCGCACGCAGCGTCGTAGTCGACCAGGTTGGGCCGAAGGCGAAGCGCTGCCGCCGTCTTGGCAATGCGCAACGGGATATGCACGCCAGCCACTGCTGCCGCTGTCTGCTCGATCATTCGACCACCTGTCGTTGCGACGACCCGTCCGGGGTGGGCACCCTCGGTCACTGGCGACGCGACGGGCCATGATGGCGGGCCACGCACCGAGGGCGTTGATCGACATCAAGGTCCGGGGCCCGAGGGCAGCTGCATCCAGGGCACTGTGTGCAACGTACATTCCTTCACAACCCCCAAGCGCGCGGGTGCTTGCTCACCAGGTGCGATGCGCGCCGCACACAGAAAATCCCATCGATGGACTCCTTGCTCACACCCCCGCAGTCGAACGTCAACCCTGCGCACGATGCCTTCGACAAACTGCGGATCTACCTCGAAGGGCAGGTGCTCGGCCAGCCGCTGCTGGTCGAACGGCTGCTCGTGGCGCTGCTGGCCGATGGCCACCTGCTGGTCGAGGGCCCGCCCGGTTTGGCCAAGACCCGCGCAGTCAAGGCGCTGGCACACGCGGTGGAATGCGACTTCCAGCGGGTGCAGTTCACGCCCGACATGCTGCCTGCCGATCTCACCGGCTCGGACATCTACCGGCCGGAGGAAGGCAGCTTCCGCTTCCAGCGCGGGCCCCTGTTCCACAACCTGATCCTGGCCGACGAGATCAATCGAGCGCCGGCGAAGGTGCAGTCGGCCCTGCTCGAAGCGATGGCCGAGCGCCAGATCAGCGTCGGCGCGACGACGTACCACCTGCCGCCGCTGTTCCTGGTGATGGCGACGCAGAACCCGATCGAGCAGGAAGGCACCTACCCGCTGCCCGAGGCGCAGCTCGACCGCTTCATGCTGCACACGCGGGTCGACTACCCCGACCGCGCGACCACCCGCCTGATCATGGAACTGGCTCGGTGTGAAGCGATGACGGCGGTCGAACTGCCGCCACCGGCCCGCAGGCTGTCGCAGGCGATGGTGTTTGCCGCGCGGCGCGAGGTGCTGGAGGTGACCCTCGCCGACTCGGTGGCCGACTACATCGCCGCGCTGGTCGACGCGACCCGCCGGCCGGCCCCGTACAGCGAACTGCTGGCCGGCTGGCTGCGCTGGGGCGCCAGCCCGCGCGCGGCGATCGCGATCGAGCGTGGCGCGCGCGCGCTGGCCTGGCTCGACGGGCGCGACTACGTCAGCCCGGAGGACGTGCAGGCGATCGCGCCCGACGCGCTGCGCCACCGCCTGCTGCTCGACTACACCGCCCAGGCCGCGCGGGTCACGGCGCAGGATTGCGTCGACGAGTTGCTGCGGAAGGTGCCGGCACCTTGATGGCCGCCACGCGGCGCAACGCGACGGGATGGATGGCATTTTTTCAGGCCGTGTCCGTGCTGCGAACTTCGGTATTCGACTTTGAAGCGGCCCGGCAGGCTCACTGGGGTACCTTCGTGCTGCGCACTCCGGTATTCGCCCTTGGGGCGGCCCGGCAGGCTCATGGATCTGCTGCCTGACCTCGACGAGCTGGTCGTGCTGCGAGGTGCCGCCCGCGACCTGGAAATGCGCATCCGCCAGCCGGCGGCATCGCAGCTCCAGGGCGCGCACCGCAGCGCCCACCGCGGCCGCGGACTCGAGTTCGACGAGGTGCGCGTCTATGTTGCAGGCGACGACGCGCGCACCATCGACTGGCGCGTCACCGCACGGCGCGGTCGACCGCATACCAAGCTGTTCCGCGAAGAGCGCGAGCGCCAGGTCTGGCTGCTGGCCGACCTGCACCCGGGTCTCTATTTCGGCAGTCGCCGGCAGCTCAAGTCGGCCCTGTTGCTGAGGGCCGCAGCCTGGTTCGCCTGGGTCGCGGTGGACTCGGGCGATCGGCTCGGCGCGGTGATCACGCGCGGGTCGTCGTCGCCCGAGGTGCTGCCGCCGCGCTCGCGCGACCTCGGCGCGCTGACGCTGCTGCAGGCGCTGGTGCAGAACCAGCCGCGCGCGCCAGGTCTGTCTGAGCCAGGCCGCCTGGGCAAGGCGCTGACCACGCTGCGCCCCCTGCTTCGTCCCGGCAGCGCGGTGGTCGTGCTGAGCGATTTCAGCGATCTCGACGCTGCCGCCGAAACGGCGCTGGTCGCGCTGTCGATGCGCGCCGAATGCCGCCTGGTCTGGCTCACCGATCCGCTGGAGCGTGACGGTCTGCCGAGCGGTTCGTATCGCGTCGGCCTGCCGGGTCGGCTCTGGTCGCTCGACGGTGCAACCAGCCGCGATGCCTGGTCAGCGACCTGGGCGCAGCGCGAGCAGCGCGTGAGCAGCATCAGCCGCAGCCGTCGCCTGCCGCTGCTGCGCCTGGACACCTCCGACGATCTGGCACAACAGATGCCGGCGTTCATCGCCGAATCGCGATGAACGAGTCCTGGCTGTCGCAACTGGCCCCGGACCACGCGCCACCGCCACTCGGCTGGTGGCCGCTGGCGCCCGGCTGGTGGGGGGTGATCGCGGCCCTGCTGATGGCACTCGCTGCAGGCATCTGGTGGTGGCGGCGGCCCTCATTCCGACGCTGGCAGCGCACCGCATTGCGCGAGCTTGCGCAGTTGCAGTCCGCCTCCACCCGTGAGACCACCGTCGACGCCACGATCGCACGCGACGTGCAGCAACTGCTGCGCCGTTACGCGGTCGTGCGCTACGGGCGCGAGACCGTGGCAGCGTTGAACGGCGACGCGTGGATTGCCTTCGTTGTCAACCATGGCGGTACCGACTGGGCAGGCGACACCGGCCGGCGGCTGCTGCACTGTGCGTATGGCGGCAAAGCGCTGGCGCAGGGCGATGCGGCCACCGATCGCCAGCGCTGGCTCGGCGGTGCGCGTGCCTTCCTGAAGGCCGGCCGATGATCCACTTCGAATGGCCGTGGATGCTGCTCTGCGCGCCACTGCCGTGGCTCGTCGCCCGCTGGGTGCCGCCGGCGCGTCCGCATGCGGCGGCGCTGTTCATGCCGTTTGCCGCGCAGGTGGCCGAGCGCATGGCGCCGGCCGCGCCTCGGCCCGCACGCTGGCGGGTGGGGCTGTTCGCGGTGATCTGGCTGCTGCTGATGGCTGCCGCCGTGCGCCCGCAGTGGCTCGGCGAGCCGCAACCGGTGGCCAGCACGGGGCGCCGACTGCTGCTGGCCATCGACGTGTCGGGTTCGATGGCCGCCCGCGACATGGCGGGTCGCGCCAGCCGCCTGGAGGTCGTCAAGGAACTGGCCGGTGAATTCATACGGCGTCGGCACGGCGACCAGGTCGGCCTGATCCTGTTCGGCACCCGCCCCTACCTGCAGGCGCCGCTGAGCACCGACCTCGCCACCGTCAACCAGTTTCTGCAGGAGGCGACGATCGGCATGGCCGGGCCCGCCACCGCGCTGGGTGATGCGATCGGCCTGGCGTTGAAGCGGCTGCGCATCGAACGCGAGCGCGACGCCGCGCAGTCCGCGGCCGGCGCGAACGGCGAGATGGTGCTGGTGCTCCTCACGGACGGCAGCAGCAACGCCGGCGAGATGCCCCCCGTGCCGGCCGCCAGGCTGGCGGCTGCGTCGAAACTGCGCATCTACACGATCGGCGTCGGCGGCGGTGGTGACGAGGACAGCGACCTCGACGAAGCCACGCTGAAGGCCGTCGCGGCGCAAACCGGTGGTGCGTACTTTCGGGCGACGGACGCGGCCGCGCTGCAGGATGCCTACGCCCGGATGGACCGGCTGGAACCGGCCGCCGCGGACGATCGGTGGGTGCAACCGAGCGACGAATGGTTCGCCTGGCCGCTCGCACTGGCCCTGCTGCTGAGCCTGCCGGCGGCGGCGTGGAGGGAAACCCGATGGACCTGATCGCCGACCTGCAGGCGGCCCTCGGCCGCTTCCACTTCCTGCGCCCGGCGTGGTTGCTGGCGGTGCCGCTGCTGCTGGCCCTGGCGGCCTGGCTGGCGCGGCGCAGCGCGACCACCGGAGCCTGGTCGTCGCTGATCGACGCACCTCTGCTGGGCGCGCTGCGCCTGCACGAGCGGCAGACCCCGAGCGCGTCTCCGTGGCCCTGGCTGGGGCTGGCCTGGACACTGGCTGCGCTTGCGCTGGCCGGCCCGACCTGGCAGCGCGAACCGGCCACGGCCTATTCGGCGCCCGACGGCTGGGTGGTGGTGCTCGATCTGTCGCCGTCGATGGTGGCGCAGGATGTGTCGCCCAACCGCGCCACGCGAGCGCGCTATGCCATCGACGACCTGCTGCGCTCGGCCCAGGGCACGCGCATCGGTCTGGTCGTGTTCGGCGCCGAACCCTACCTGGTGACGCCACTCACCGACGACGTGGCCACCGTGCGCGGGCTGAGCGGGCCGCTGGCGCCGGATCTGCTGCCGAGCGCCGGTGACAGGCTGGCCCCGGCGCTGGCGATGGCGCAGCAACTGCTGGAACGCACCGCGACGAACGGTGGCCACGTGGTCGTGATCAGCGACGGCTTCGAAGACCCGGCGCCCGCCCTGGCGGCTGCCGAGTCGCTGCGCGCGCGCAAGACAACGGTCGACGTGGTCGGCATCGGCACCCCGACCGGCGCGCTGGTCCCGTTGCCGAAAGGCGGCTTCCAGCAAGATGCTCAGGGCCGCATCGAGATCGCACGGCTCGACAGCGACCTGCTGCAACGGCTGGCGGGCGCGGGCGGGGGGCGAGCTTTCGCGCTGGATCAATTGCCGGCACTGATTTCCAGCCTGCAATCCCACGCCACCGGCACCGCGACCCAGGTGGACGACGTGCAGGCTGCGCGCTGGCGCGATGCCGGCGGGTGGCTGCTGCCGGCGGTCCTGCTGCTGGTCGCCGGCCTGGCTCGGCGAGGCTGGTGGTGAACGCACGCATGACACACCTCTGGCTGCCCGCCCTGCTGCTGGCCTGCTTCACCACCGCGCAGGCCGAAAGCGGCGGGACGTCGCTGTGGCGCACGCCGGACCAGCGCGGCGAGGCCGAACTGCGGGCCGGCGATGCCGCCGCAGCGGCGCGTTCGTACACCGACCCGCGCCGCAAGGCCTATGCGCAGCTCAAGGCAGGCGACTACCGCGCTGCCGCCGCCACCTACGCGGCGCTCGACGACGCCGAGGCGCACTACAACCGGGGCAACGCCCTCGCCCGTGCCGGCAATCTGCAGCAGGCCGTGCAGGCCTACGACGCGGCGCTGGCCAAGAACCCGGCCGACCGCGACGCGCAGCACAACCGAGATCTGGTGGCGAAGGCGCTCCAGCAACCACCACCCCGGGGCGGACAGGGTTCCAAGCCATCGCCACTCGGCGGTGGGCAGGGAGCGCAGGCGCCCGCTCAGCCAGCGTCGAGTCCACCCGGCGACGCGCAGGCGGGAGGCCGCTCAGACGCGGGCAAGAAGACAGCGTCTCCATCAACGCCCATCGACCGTTCCGCAGGGGCCTCAGGACAGGCCGGTGCCACGGGCGGTGGCGCTGCTGAGGTGCCCGATCCGTCTGGCGCTGCCAGTGCGAAGAGCACAGCCGATGCAAAGAGCCCCGATCCGGCGAAGGCCGATGACGCGGCTCAGGCGCAGAAAGATGTGACCGGCGCGGTCAAGCGTCCGTCCGGCGCGCGCGACCCCCGCGACGCCCAGCCGCAACCGCGCTCCGAGCAGCAGCTGGCCGAGGACCAGTGGCTGCGCCGACTGCCCGACGATCCGGCCGGATTGCTGCGCCGCAAGTTCCTGATCCAGTACCTCATCCGACAGGGAACCCCGCCATGACATCAGGTCGGCTGCGCGCTTTCGGCCTGCTCGCAGCGGGCCTGTCCGTCAGCTTGCTGTGTGGCGCCGCCTGGGCTGCGGTCACCGCCTCGGCCGACCGCACGCAACTCGCTCCCGGCGACACGGTCGAGCTGACGCTGCAAAGCGATCGCGGTGGCGGTGGCCAGCCGGACCTGAAGCCGCTGGAGAAAGACTTCGAAATCCTGCGACGCGGCACGAGCAACAGTTTGCAGATCGTCAATGGCTCAACATCGTCGCAACGGCAGGTCAGGCTGACGCTGTCGCCACGTCGGAACGGCCGCATCGAAGTGCCTCGCCTGGCGTGGGGCGGCGAGCAATCGGCGGTCATCGAGTTGATCGTCGCGGCGGGCAACGGCAGCAGCAAAGGTGCAGCAGCCGGCTCGGTCGCGGACGTGTTCTTCACCACGACGCTCGATTCGCTGCACCCCCACGTGCAATCGGCAGTGAGCCTGCAGCTGCGCCTCTACAGCGACAAGAAGCTGTACCAGGCCAGCGTCGATTTCCCCGGCAACACCGACCTGCTGGTTCGGCGGGTCGGCCAGGACGTGACGACCGAGGAGACCCGCAACGGCCGCACCTACCAGGTGATCACGCGCAGCTTCGTGCTGGTGCCCCAGCGCAGTGGTGAGATCCGGCTCGAAGGGCCCGTGCTCAATGCGCAGGTCGCCGATGGAACGCGATCGCTGGACCCGTTCATGGAGCGCGTGTTCGGCCAGTTGCAGATCGAGGGGGGCGCCAGCGGCACGCGGGCATTGCGGCTGCGCGGCGACCCGGTTCGCCTGGTCGCGAAGGCGCGGCCGCCCGGCATGGGCAGCGGAGACTGGCTGCCCGCGCAACAGCTCACGATCGAAGAGGCCTGGCAGCCGCCGGGCGGTTCGATTGCGGTCGGTGCGCCGCTGACACGCCACCTGCGAATCTCCGCCGTCGGGCTGGCTGCCAGCCAATTGCCGGATCTCGGCACACTGATGACGCTTCCATCGGGCCTGACATCGCATCCCGACGAGCCGAAGCTCGACGACGATGTGCAGGACGGCCACATCGTCGGACACCGCGCGCAGAACATCGTCGTGCTGGCCGATCATGCGGGACGCTTCGAGCTGCCGGCACTGAAGGTGGCCTGGTGGGATGGGGTGACGAATCAGCGTCGAGAGGCGGTGCTGCCGGCCCGGACGCTGGAGGTTGGACCTGCGGCCAACGCCACACCGACCCTCGGCGCAGGCGCGGCGGCTGCGACACCGTCGGCAGCCTCCGGCGCCTCACCGGCCGCAGCACCGCCGCGCTCGACGTCTGACGCCGAGGCACCGACAGCGGTCAGCGATTCCTCCGTCACGTGGGCTTGGGTCAGCCTGGCGCTGGGCCTGCTCTGGCTGGGCACGCTCGGCAGCTGGTTGTGGAATCGCAGGCGACGCCTTCTGACGGGTAGCGCCCGCTCGGCAATCTGCGGAAACGGATCGTCCGACCTGTCCTCGTCAGCAGCGCAGCGGAAGTTTCAACGGGCCTGCCGCAACCACGATGCACGCCCCGCCCGCGATGCGCTGCTTGCCTGGGCACGCGCCACCTGGCCCGAAGCTGTTCCGACCGGCCTGAACGCACTGGCCCGCCGACTGGGTCGCGCCGAGCTCACGCCACGGCTGCACGAACTGGATCGGGCCTGCCTCGGAGGCTCCGCATGGAACGGCGACGCACTGGCCCGCTCGTTGACTTCGCTGGACGGCGATGCCCGGCGAACCAAGGCACAGCGACATCTGCCCGGTCTGTACAGTGAGCAGGATGCGTAGTCCCGCCAACCCAAGAATCACGCGGCTGCTGCGCGCTGTCACTGCGCTCGAAGTGGTGGTGCTGGCTGTTGCCGGCCTCGGACTGCTGCTCGACGTGGCGGCGGTCACCGGCGCCTGGCCCTGGGCGTTGAAGCCCTTCAACCAGCGCTTCCTGGGTGCGATTTACAGCGCCGCGCTGGTGGCAGCGGCCTGGCAGGCGGCGGCGGGGCGATGGGCGCCGGCGCGCACCGTCACCTGGATGATCTTCGTCTTCACGGCGGTGGTCACGGTGCTGTCCTTCGCACACCTGTCGCGTTTCGACTTTGCGCGACCCCCCGCGTGGATTTGGTTCGTGCTGTACGTTGGCGTGTGCCTGAACGCCGGTGCCCACCTGCTGTGGCCGCGCGGCCAGTCGGCCGTGGGTGACCCACCGTCGCCGCGCTGGCAGCGTGTGCTGGGGATGCAAGCCGCAGTCGGGGTGTTTCTGGGCGTGGCACACCTGGCGGCCCCGGAGGTGTGCGCTCGGTATTGGCCCTGGCCGCTGAACACCTTCCACGCCCAGCTCTACAGCGTCGTCTTCCTGACTCCGGCCGTGGCAGCGTGGTGCCTGCGTCGCGCGACCACGCCGGCAGACTGGCGCACGCAGGGCAGCACCCAGATCGCCTGGGGTGGGCTGCCCCTGATGGGGCTGCTGCTGGCCGATGCGGGCGTGCAGCGCATCGACTGGACCGCTGCCGCCACGCTCGGATGGATGAGCCTGTTCGCGCTGCTGGCCATCATCGGGCTGGCGATGTGGCGCAGCGCCGAAGTCGGCTCGTCACGGTAGCCAACGTGGCGCGAAACGAAGCGCCCCCCGCGAAGTCACCTCATGGACTCGTAGAGCGCCACGAACTGCTGCGTCACCTTGTGGCTCGGGTCGAGATGGATCATCGGGCAGGCCATCTCGTGTGACTCCTTGATCTTCACGCTGGCGTTCAGGTAGGGCTCGAGCACCGGCAATCCTTCATCGATCAGTTCCTGCACGGTGCGCTGCGGCAGGCTGGCCCGGGGCTGGAACTGATTGACCACGATGCCCTCGATCAGCAGGTCCGGGTTGTGGTCCGCCTGGATCTCCTTGATGCTCTCGAGCAAACCGTAAAGCGCGCGGCGCGAGAAATCATCGCAGTCGAACGGAATCAGGCATCCCTCGGCCGCGATCAACGCCGACCGCGTGTAGAAGTTCAGCGCCGGCGGCGTGTCGATCCAGATCGAGTCGTAGTCCTCGGCCAGTTCAGCCAACGCGTCGCGCAGCTTGTAGATCTTGTGGCGACTCTCCAGCTTGCCGTGCAACTCGTCGAGCGCCGCGCTGGCGGGCATGAGGTGGAGGTTCTCCCAGGGAGTTTCGATGATGAATTCGGCCGTGCTCGGCGCTCTGACGCTGAACTTCAACGTCGCATCGAAGAACTCGGCGGAGCCCGGAGTCGGTTCGTCGGCGGCATCGCCGATCAGGTAGCGGCTGGAATTGGCCTGCCGATCGAGGTCGACCACCAGCGTTCGCTGCCCCTGGTGCGCGGCGATCGCGGCCAGATTGCACGTGATGGTGGACTTGCCCACCCCACCCTTCTGATTGAAAACGACACGTCGCATCTCACCACTCCGATTCGCCTGAAACGAAGATTGTGCGCTGCAGCATGAGCCTCGCAGCCAGCATTTCAGTTCCAACGCCGGTGAGGTTGTGCACCAGCCCATCGGCCGGCCCGAAAGGCAGATCGACGCCGGCGCAGCCGGTCGCTCCGACTGACCGGTAGTTCCCCTCGACTTCCGGCGTTCGGCCACGCGGCGTCGGCATAACGTGGACGACTGGACAAACGCATGTCATGGCATGCGCGCCTGAACGATTCCGACCAGGGTTCCACGCCCGCGAACTGATGACTGCCCTGTACTCGCTCCCGTTGCACCTGCTCGTTGCTGGCGGCGCGTTGGCCGCGCTGCTGCTCTCGTTCCTCGCCCTCTTTCTGCTGCCGGGCCTGATCCACTGGTTCCGACTTCGCCGCGTGCAGCGCGAGATGGGCCGGATCGAGCTCCGCGCCCCGCCGGGCGAGTTGCGAAAGATCTTTGCTCGCGACCGGCGACTGGCCCAACTGTGGAAGGAGTTCGAGGCCTCGTTGCACGTCCAGCGCGAGGAGCGCGATGGGCAACCGATGCCGGTGGCCGTGCGATCGACGCTGCCGGCGGAAACATTTTTCAACGGCCCGTGCGTCGTCGACGCCCGGCTGCGCACCGAGTTCTTCAAGCACCTGCCCGGCATCTACACCGGCATCGGCATCATCGGCACGTTCACCGGTCTGATCGAAGGCCTGCGGCAGTTCCAGGTCAGCGAGAACGCGGCGACCGTGCGCAGCAGCCTCGAATCGCTGATGCACGCGGTGGGTCAGGCCTTCCTGATTTCGGCAAGCGCGATCGCGGCCGCCATCGTCGTGACCTTCCTCGAAAAGCTGCTGCTGTCGGCGCTCTACGCCGCCACCGAAGACATCGCCCACGCCATCGACGCCCGCTTCGATGCCGGCGCGGGCGAGGACTACCTGTCGCGCCTCGTCCAGGCTTCCGAAGGCGCGGCAAGCCAGAGCAAGGCGCTCAAGGACGCCCTGGTGGCGGAGATCGCCGGCGTGATGCGCGAACAGACCGACCGCCAGATCAGCGGGCTGGCGAACGCCATCTCGGCCAGCATCGAACGCAGCCTCGCGGCACCTCTGCAGAAGATCGCCAGTGCGGTGCAGACCGGCACCCGCGATCAGAGCGCGTTGACCTCGCAATTGCTGAAGGACGTGATGGGCCGCTTCGGAGAACGCCTCAACGATGTGCTGGGTGGGCAGGTGTCGAACATCAACGACCTGAACCAGCAGACCGGCCAGACGATGCAGGACGCCGTGCGGGCGGTGCGAGCACTGGTCGAGACGATCTCGGAAACGAACCGTCACTCAAGCGACGCGATGGCCGCCAATCTGACGGAGACGACGCGAGCGATGCTGGCGACGCTCGCTGACAGTCAGCGCCTGTCGGTCGAGGGGCAGCAGCGGCGTGAATCGGCGATGACCGATCGCTCGGCGGCGGCCATGGACAGCATGGCCGAGCTGCTGGCAAGAGCCCTGGCCGAGATGAAAGGCGCCTCCTCTCAGATGGCTGTCAGTGTCGATGCCATGACGCACATGACGACGGCCGCGTTCGACCGGATGAGCTCCGGCGCCAGCCAGCTGAGCACCGCCTCGCAGAGCTTCGCGACGGCCGGCGACCGCGTCAGTGGCGTCATGGAGCAGGCCGCCGTGGTGTCGGCGCAGACGGCCGAGGCATCCCGGTTGATGCTGGCCAGCGCCGCCGACATGCGCAGCGGATTGGACGATTACCGCGCCCATCGAGACGCCGTGAGCCACCTGGTGACCGAGCTGCGCACCACGGTCGAACACGCCCGCACGGAGGCCTCGCTGACCGCCGACGTGCTGGACCGCATCCAGCTCTCGACCGAGCGACTGGGGCAGGCACAGGAGCATGCGGATCTGTACCTGAACAGCGTGAGCAAGGTGCTCGGCGATGCGCACCAGGCGTTTGCGATCGCCGTCAAGAAGACCCTTGAGCTGGCCAACACCGAGTTCCACACCAAGTTGTCGACAGCGGTCGGCCTGCTGTCCTCGACGGTCGTCGAACTCGAAGCGACCCTGGGCAACGTCACACCGCAGAGGCACTGACCGTGCTCACTGCGCGAGCCCGGGTCAGGCGAGGTGCAAAGGACGAGGCCGAGAAGCCGTTCTGGATCTCGTTCGCCGACCTGATGACCGCGCTGATGGTGCTTTTCCTCGTCGTGATGGGCGTCGCGTTGCTTGCCATCACCACCCACGTGACCGAGCGCGAGCAGCAGGAAGCGCAGCACCGCAAGGACGTCGAGGAAATCTTCGACCGGCTGAGCCAGGCGGCCGCCCGCCACGATGGCATCCGGATCGATCGGGCACGTCACGTGATCGATTTCGGTGATCGCGCACGGTTCGCATTCAACAGATCGAACCTGACCGTCGAACAGGAGATCGTGCTGCGCCAGTTCGTTCCCGAGATCATCGATCTGGCGAACTCGAACCTCGGTCGCAAGGTGATGAAGCGGGTGGTCGTCGAAGGCTATGCCGACCGGACGGGCTCGTACCTGAGCAATCTCAACCTCAGCCTGCAGCGCAGCCAGCGCGTGCTCTGCGCGATGTTCGCGACGCACAGCAGCAGCCTGCTGTCCGACCTGCAGAAGGAGAGCGTGCGCGACCTGTTTCTCGTCGGCGGCTACTCCTTCAATGCCTCGAAGGCCAGCGACGAGGAAAGCCGACGCGTGGAGATGAGGCTGGAGTTCCTGGGGATGGGCGAGGACCGCCCCTCGCCGGCTGGCGAACCAGGCACCTTCGGCGAATGTGCACTGCCGTGACAGCGGTCGATCACCTCGCCTCGCTGCTGGCGCCTTCGGTGCGCCTGGGTGCTCGGGCGATGCCCCAGGCGGGCAACCTCGACGCCGTGATCGAGGCGTTGCAAGGCCGGATCAAGTCCGGCAGCGCACGCCCGGTCGCAGCCGATCTTCAACACGAGACCGTGCTGCGCTTCTGGGAGACACCGCGCCTCGAAACGCTGAAGGACGCACGCCTGGTGGCATTCGGGCTGAGCCTGCCGGTCGGACCCGAAGGCGCCTGCCTCCTCGACGACCGCTCACGCCTGGACGCCGTGCTCCAGGGCGTCGACCAGTGGCTGCACGATGCCCGCTGGTATCGCCGTTGCTATCAGGGTCTGGTGTGGAGCTACTTCAACTGCGACATCGACGCACCGAGCGCCAGCCTTGCCAGACGCCAGAACTGGCAGCGGCTACGCGACTACCTGAGCCAGCGCGCACCGAAGACGGTGGACCCGGTGGCCAACCCGGACTGGGTGAAGGCGGTGATCTGCCATCGGCACCTCTTCGGCGAAGCGCCGTGCGAACGTCATGTCGCCGACCTGTTGCGCGGCGACCATGAGGAAGTCGACTCGATCTGCGAACGGCTCGGCATCAGCGGGTCGTCTTGGTTCCTGCGCCGGCTCGTGCATGAGCAGGTGACGGCAGCCGCGAAGCTCGGCCACGAAGAGTTCCGCACGTTGCTGCCCCGCCTGATCGACCTGCTTTCCAGCGCTCCCGCGTTGCGGGATGAAGGCCTCGCCTGCCTGCTGGAGCGGTACCACCAGATGCCGCAGGCTCCGCTGCACGAAGCACTGCGCGACGCTGCCGCCGACGGGTGGGGGAGCCCCTGGCTGCCCGCGAACGAGCTTCGCTGGAGCGGCATGAAGGAAGGCGTGCGCAGCATGGTGTCGGAATGGCTCAAGGCCGCGCTGATCGATCGCTTCTTTGCCGAACCGCGCGACGGCCAGAGCTCACGGCGAGCGGCCTTCTGGAAACGCTATGTCAAGTCGATTCGAACGATCGAGTTCGCGTTCGGCGGCAACGCGATGCAGGCCAAGCAGTCTCGCGCGCGCCTCGGGCCGGAGCGGGTCATTGGCTGCGGCACCTGCCTGAGCGACGGCACCGAAGCCGCCACGGCCCTGGTGATGAGGATGGGCCGCGCTGTCATCGTGGAGTTCAGCGACCCGTCGATACCGGTGCACGGCTACGACCTGCGCGAGTCGGATCCATTCGACCTGTCCCGGCCGGTGGCCCTCGCACCCGACGCCGACAACTCGCTGCGGCAAAGTCATCCCAGCCTGTCCCTGCCGCATCAGGACGGCCTGCACGGGTGGCGTCAGTGGGAGCAGATGTTCGAAGCGGCGATCAGCGATCGGTTCAACGTCCGACCGGGCAGCGTGCCGCCAGCGGATGGCGCGTCGTGCGTGGATCTTTCCGACTCGACCGTCGGCTTCGGCCTCGGCCGCGCCGAGCCCCTGGGTCGCATCGACGAACCCGGCCGGCAGACCACGTCGTCCGGCGAAGACGTGCACTGGTTGACTGCGGAGGCCGCCAGCGTGCCCTACAGCCGGGCCGATCTCGAGGTGCTGGCGCGCGTCCATGCGCTGCACATCGAAGACGAAACGACACGAACCGGCAGGCTCTGGGTGCGCACCGATGCCACGGATCACCGCATTGCACGCGTCCTGACCGGCTGGGGCTTCGAACACGTGGCCGGCGCCGGCTGGCACCGCTGCTTGTGAAGCCAGCCGCGCCCGCCGACGTGAACGGCGGCTGGACGACGTGCCAGCAGGACGCCGGCGGGCCTGCGCTGCGGCAGCCGGTCAGCCCTCGCTGGCCCGGCGGATGCCTTCTTCGAGGGTGAAGAACTGCGGGTTGAGTCCGGCCAGCGGGGCCCGCAGCTTTTCGATCTCGGCGGCCGGTGCATGCACTTCGAGGCGAAGGATCTTGGCGATCTTCAGTGCCTCGCCCAGGAGTTCGCCGACATTCTGCAGATGCGCCAGGACGGCGTCCGCGTTGTCGTAGCCCTCACGGCAGTGGGCGGTGCTTCCGCTGAACGAGAACGTGTAATGCCGGCATCCGGACTCGGTGCGGGTCTTGGCAACGAACTGCGGGCCCAGGGCCTTGAACGCTGCCAGCTGACCGTCTTGCACTTCGAAGTAGGGCACCAGGGTGCAGCAGGTATCCAGAGTGAACATCGGTGTCTCCAGGTTGTCAGAATGAGGCGAGCCATTCTGCTCCAGTTGATGCTCGCTGCTGAAGTCCCCGGCGCAGGCCGCTCTCTCAGCGCGGCGGCGGCGTCGACCCTTGACGAGCACGCGCCTTGACCGCCTGTGTGATGCGATCGTTCATGGCGGCGAACTCCGACAGCAGCTTGCTGCATTCGGCCTGCGGTGCCTCGCAGACACTGGCCGTTTCGACCGAGACCGTTCCGTCGGTCGACCGCTTGATGATGCGTCGAACAACGGCCGGATACGCATAGTGACCGCTCGGGGCGAAAGACCACTGCGCCGACGCAAGCGGCTCGTTGACGATGATCCAACCGTCCGCATGGGCGACCACGGTTCCGTTCCCGTCACGAGCCTCCAGGTCCTTGAGCGCCTCGGCAACGGACGCGTAGTCGATGCGTGCGGGCTGCGGAGCAGGAGTCTGTGCCAGGGACGGAAGCGTGGCGGCCAGGGCAATCAGCAAGAGTACGGTGCGCATGCCCGCAGTGTATTTGCCGCAGCTTCGACTGGCTTCGCTCTACTGTGGTTCGGCCAATGGGGTGCAGGCTGCCGAGCCGCACCCCTGAATCTCGGCCTGCGGCAAGCATTCGGGCTGGGCCATGATGCCGCTTGAGACGTCGTAGCCGACCGCCGTCAGATGCTGCGCCAGCGCCGCATCCATGTTCCTCGCATGTTCAGGGAACCACGTCGCCAGCTCGCGCGCCATCGACCGGATGATGTCGACCCGTGCCAGCAACGCACCTTCGCGGATCACCTGCATCACCATCGCGTGTTGCGCGCTGTGGCAATTGGGAATCGAAAAACCCGTGTCTCGCATCCAGCGGTCTTCGCGTGCGAAATGAGTGTCGGTGTGCTCGATCAGTTCGTCCCACGCAGCGAACAGCTGAGCATCGGGCGCCTGCTCCACCGCTGCGAGCAAGTCCACAAATTCGCGGTGGGTGCGGTCCATGACCGGCAGATCCAGCGACAGCTCGGGTGACCATTCCAGAGTACTCAACATTCCCTCCATGCCGCACCGATGCAGGCGGCAGACGGGCAGAGGCTAGCGCTGCGTGGCAGGCCGACTCTTGATGCGCATCAAGCAGACACCCGCTGCGCTGCGCAGCTTCCGGCTCCTCAGTGGCGCGCCTGGTCCACCCGCTGTCCGGTGATCGCAGCCTTGATCAGACCGCTGAATGGAGGTCTGCGCTGACCAGCCGTCATCGTGGATCGATTTCCAGCCCGCGCCTTGAAGCAGGGCTTCGGTATGACGCCGACGTTCATCTGCCCCTTCCCGTCAAACGTGGACAGCGTTCCCCAGATCCTGCTCCAGAAGTCGCTGGTGGACGACATCGAGTCTCTCGCCGGGACGCCGTTCCTTGGAGACGCGCAACCGCAAGCTCTCTCCCTGGAACTTGATCCAACCGCGTGCCCGTTCCGTGAGGCCCGTCACCGTGGCAACCTTCCGGTTGCTTCCCGCAGGGTCGTCCTCGAACGACACGCTGAATTCACCGCACGTGCTCGGCTCGAAATCAGCGGTCGGCGCCCGCTCGGTGCCGACGATGTCCGCATCTTCTTCCAGAAGGTCCTGAAGAATCTCGTGCAGCGGTTGACCTTCCCTGCCGCTGGCATCGGCCCTCGCCAAGACAGCAGGCATGCCGTGTTGGTCAAGCCACGCCTTGGCACGCGAACTGGTCGGCATCAGCCGGGCTGTCTGCGTGTTCTCGTCTTCCTCGATCCACTCAAGAGAAAACTCCAGTTTTCGACTCGTCGCGCTCATTGCTCTTCTTTCCTGGCGTAGTTCGGTGGGCCTTCAAGCGCCTCGTCGCTGACACAGCCGACAGCGAACCCATACCCCTGTCCGTGCGGCACTTGCTGGCGGAGAAATCTACAGGGAATTTGCGCGGAAATCTCGTGCCGCAGGATGTTGAAGTGCCGTCACTCCATTGTCGACCCCGGGGCCTGTGCTTCACGACGGAGCCGCTGCCCGCATGGCGGGTCCCGGCTGCCCACTCGGGGACGGCGGTACCACGGGTAGTAAACTGCGCGCCCTTCACCACGACCCTTCGACTGGCCTTCATGCTGCACAGGTCACCCAGCCTGGGCGTTGCCGGTTCGGAGCTCACCCGTCTCCTGGCCCGCTTTGCGGGCACACCGCTGGTCGATACACGCCCGGCCTTCGCCGAACGCCTGTGCCACTGGCTCAAATGGACCGACGCCGCATCGCTCTCCGCGGCGCTGAGCGCCAGCCCGGCCGCATCGGCACCGGGCCGCGCACGTGGCGCAGACGCCGAGGACGCTGACTTCCGATGCGTGCGCACGACCCTGGAGGCGTCCATCGCAGCCGGGCCGCGCGAACCGGCATCGAACCCGACCGACTTCGGCCCTCACCGCCGCCACTGCATCTCTCAGCAGCAGGCGATGCAGGAGGCCGTCGGTGCGCTGCGCCAGCGGCTGCGCGATGCGCTGTCGCGGCGTTCACCCCAGGGTGCACGGCTGGCCGCCATCGATGCCGTGATGGACAAGGCCCTCACCACGCACGAGCGCAACCTTCTGGGGCTGGTGCCGTTGCGTCTGCAGACGCACTTCGACCAATTGCAGCGCACGGCAGGCGACGACGCGCACTGGCCGAAGACTTTTCTCCAGGACATGAACCGCGTGCTGCGGGCCGAGCTGGCGCACCGGCTGCTGCCGGCCCAGGGCCTGCTGGACACGCTTCGAAAACACCCACCGACATGACCCGATATCTCCATCACGCCGCTTTCGCGGCAGGCCTGCTCGGCCTCACCTGGGTGGCTGCAGGCTACCTCCCCGGCAACCCGCTGGCGCTGGCGCTGGTGCTGCTCATCGGCGCCTTCTTCCTGATGGGCGCGCTGGAACTGCGCCGCTTCCGGCAAGCCACCACGGGCCTGGCGCGAACGCTGAGCGCAACCAACGACGCACCGCCTGCATTGGGTCCCTGGCTTGCCCGGTTGCATCCCAGCCTGCAGAACGCCGTGCGGCTGCGCGTGGAAGGCGAGCGCGTGGCGCTGCCCGGACCGGCGCTCACACCGTACCTGGCCGGCCTGCTGGTGCTGCTGGGCATGCTGGGTACCTTTCTGGGCATGGTGGCCACCCTCAAGGGCACGGGACTCGCGCTGGAGAACGCCACCAATGTCGAAGCCATCCGCGCCTCGCTGGCCGCGCCGGTCAAGGGCCTGGGCCTGGCCTTCGGCTGCTCGGTGGCCGGCGTGGCGGCATCGGCGATGCTGGGGCTGATGTCGGCCCTGGCGCGGCGCGATCGCCAGCGCGTGGCCCAGCAGCTCGACGCGCGCATCGCCACCACGCTGCGTGGTTTCTCGCAGGCGCATCAGCGCGAGGAATCGCTGCGCCTGCTGACGGCGCAAACCGAGGTCATGAGCAACAGCATGCCTGCGCTCGTGACCCAGCTGCAAGGCCTGGTCTCGCAGATGGCGATTCAGGGCCAGGCGCTGCAAGACCGCCTGCTGGCCAGCCAATCGCAGTTCCACGGTGAGGCGCAGCGCGCCTACACGGGTCTGGCGGAATCGGTGGACCGTTCGCTGAGAACCAGCCTCACCGAAAGCGCCCGTCTGGCCGGCGCCACCATCGAGCCCGCGGTGCAGGCGACGATGGCTGGCCTGACGCGCGAGACCGCCACGCTGCGCGATGCCCTCACCGCCGCCGTGCTTCAGCAGCTGGACGGCGTGACCGCGCGCCTGGACACCAGCACCAGCACGCTCGCCGAGCGCTGGCAGGCGGCTCTGGGCGATCAGCAGCGCCACAACGAGTCGGTGACGCAGGGCCTCCACAGCAGCCTGGA
Organism: Burkholderiaceae bacterium; assembly: GCA_030654805.1. GTDB lineage: Bacteria > Pseudomonadota > Gammaproteobacteria > Burkholderiales > Burkholderiaceae_C > PBB1. Next base: position 14,607 of record JAURWR010000128.1, on the reverse strand, counting down.
GGGCTTTGCGCAGACCTTCGAGCAGCGTTCAGCCACGCTGCTGGACGGTGTGGCCGCGCGGATGGACCACAGCGCCGGCCTGTGGGCCGACGCCTGGGGGCAGGCGCTGGCCCAGCAGCGGCAAGGCAACGAGGCACTCACGCAGCACAGTCACCAGGCGATGCAGACCACGGTGGCAGGCTTCGAACAGCACGCTGCCGCCCTGCTGCGCAGCGTGGCCGAGACGCACGCCGCATTCGACGCCGCCTCGGCCACGCGCGAGAGCGAAAGGATGGCCGCTTTCCACGATGGCCTGGCGACGATGACCACCGCGTTGCACCGCCAGGGCGAACAGGACAGCCGTGCGATGGCCGAGCGCCAGCAGCAGATCTGCAGCACGCTGGAGCACACCGCGCAGGCCATCACCGCGCAGACCGAGGCGCACGCACGCGCCACCATCGGTGAGATCGCGCGGCTGGTGCAGACGGCGTCGGACGCGCCGCGCGCCGCGGCCGAGGTCATCGGCGAGCTGCGCCATGCGCTCAGCGACAGTCTGGTGCGCGACAACGCCGTGCTAGACGAGCGCAACCGCCTGATGAGCACGCTGGGCAACCTGCTCGACTCGGTGAACCACGCCAGCACCGAACAGCGCGCCGCCATCGACGCCCTGGTGCAGGCCACCACCGACGTGCTGGACCGCGTGGGTGCGCGCTTTGCCTATTCCGTGGAAGCCGAGTCGCGCACGCTGCAGGCCGTCGCCGCCCAGGTCACGGGCAGCGCGGCCGAGGTGGCGAGCCTCGGCGAGGGCTTCGGCCTGGCGGTGCAGCTGTTCAGCCGCGCCAGCGAGCAATTGATGACGCAATTGCAGCGCATCGAGGCCGCACTCGGCCATTCGATGGCGCGCAGCGACGAGCAACTGGCCTACTACGTGGCGCAGGCGCGCGAGATCATCGACCTGACCCTGGGGTCGCAGAAACAGATCGTCGACGACCTGCAGCAACTGGCCCGGGCAGCCGCGGTGACCGCCGCATGACCGCGTACGACGAACTCGATGACGGCGTGGAGCCCGCCACGCCCGTGTGGGCCGTCTTCGGCGACCTGATGGCCGGGTTGCTGGGCGCCTTCGTGCTGATCCTGGTGTGCGCGCTGGCGATACAGTTCGACCTGTCAGAGCGGCTCAAGTCCGAAGTGCAGCAACGCCAGGCCGAGTCGCAACGCCTCGCCGACCTGGAACGTGCGCTGGCGATCCCGCTGGCGGCCGGCCGCGTGACGCTGGCCAACGGACGCATCGGCATCAGCGGCAGCGTGCTGTTCGCGTTCAATTCCGACGAGCTGCAACCCGAAGGCCGCCAGCTGCTGAAAAGCCTGGCCGGGCCGCTGGCCACCTACCTGGCGGCGCGCGACGAGATGCTGATGGTCAGCGGCTTCACCGACGACCGCCAGGTGCGAGACAGCGTCCGCGCGAAGTTCATCGACAACTGGGAGCTGTCGGCCCAGCGCGCGCTCACCGTGACGCGCGCACTGATCGAGGACGGCGTGCCGTCGTCGGCGGTGTTCGCCGCCGCCTTCGGCGCCGAGCAACCCGTGGCCTCCAATGCCGATGCCGCCGGCCGCGCGCTCAACCGGCGTGTGGAGATGGCGCCGACGCCACGGCCGAAGCCGACATGAGCGGCAGCGCAATCGCCGCGTCGGATCTCGATCCGGTGGCCGCGGTCGAGGCCTGGCGCGCACGGGGCGCGGCAGAGGTCGATCCGGTGCGGTTCGGCGTCATCGAGGCCCTGGCGCGTCGCGCCGCGGTGCAGCAGGGCGAGGTGCGCCGGCTGATGATGCAGCGCGTCGAGGCGCTGCTGGCCGAGCACGCCGCCGCGATCCAGCACTCCGCAACCCGGGCCGGGACGGCACCGAACGAGCCTGCCGCACGGCAGGCCGCGCTGGCCGGGTTGTCCGAACTGATCGACCGGCTCGGCCGCCTGCCGGTTTCGCCTGCGCCATCCCAACCCGGCGCGACGCGGCGGGCCGACTCGCCGAGCACGGCATCGCTGCCCCACGCGGCACCGCCGATGTCGCTGAAGTCCGTGACGGCGTTCAAGGGCACATGGTCGCGGCTGCGTGCCGAACAGCGTCTGCGCCAGGCATTGGATCAGGTGCCCGCCATGGCCGGTCCGCTGAACTCCTCGCACCTCGTGAACCGCACGCTGCAGGCGATGCACGACCTGTCGCCGGAGTACCTCGACGCCTTCATGTCGCACATCGACACGCTGCTGTGGCTGGAGCATGCCAGCGGCGGCGACCTCACGCCCCACCCGGCGACACCCACCGAAGGCCGGCGACGGCCCGGCGCCCGGGCGTCCCGCAAGGCCTGACGGCCGCGACGCGACCATGTCAGAGGATCAACGCAAGGGCCGCACGCACCCTGTGTTGGTGGTCATCGCGGTGGAACTGTTGCAGCCCCAGGGCTTTGGGCGAATCCGGCGGCGCCGCATCGACAACGACTCGGCCGAACAGGTGGCGCCTTTCGTGCAGACAAGCGTCGAGCCTGGCTCCCAGGTACGCACTGACCATGAGGTCGACTTGCTGACCACCCTGCCCCAGAAACAAGAACCCCTCCCGACCATCACGGTGGGAGGGGCAGGTGGCTGGAGCCACCGGTTCGGAGCTCCGGAGGGTGAAAGTCCGGGGCCCCTGGGGCGCAGGGACTGCGCCGCTGGGATTGCCTGCATGCAGGCAGACTCACCTTACGCCTCGCGCCTGTGAAGCACAAGCACTGTTTCAGAATCCCATGTCAGGGCATCACCGGGCCCGCGAGGCCTGCATGATCTGATCGAACACGGCGGCCACCTTGTCTTCCACCGCCGCATCCATCGAGATCGTGCGGCCCCACTCGCGCGGCGTCTCGCCGGGCCACTTGTTGGTGGCATCGAGCCCCATCTTGCCGCCCAGCCCGCTGACCGGCGAGGCGAAGTCGAGGTAGTCGATGGGCGTGTTCTCGACCAGCGTGACGTCGCGAACCGGGTCCATGCGGGTGGTGATGGCCCAGATCACGTCGGGCCAGTGGCGGATGTCCACGTCGTCGTCAGTCTCCACGATGAACTTGGTGTACATGAACTGACGCAGGAAACTCCACACCCCGAACATCAGCCGCTTGGCATGCCCGGGGTAGGACTTCTTGATGCTGATGATCGCCATGCGATAGCTGCAACCCTCGGGCGGCAGGTAGAAATCGACGATCTCCGGAAACTGCTTTTGCAGGATGGGCACGAACACCTCGTTCAGCGCCACGCCCAGGATCGCCGGCTCGTCGGGCGGTTTGCCGGTGTAGGTGGAGTGGTAGACCGGATCGCGCCGATGCGTCAGGCGGCTGATCTCGAACACCGGGAACCAGTCCTGCTCGTTGTAATAGCCGGTGTGGTCTCCGAACGGGCCTTCCAGCGCATGCAGGTAGCCACCGACTTCCTTCAGCGGCACGCCGTGTTCGCTGTGGCCGGTGTAGCCGGGAGCGGCGACCGGAATGTGCCCTTCGAGCACGATCTCGGCGTTGGCCGGCACCTGCAGCATCACCCCGGCATCGCCGACACCCGAGTCGGTGACCTCGGTGCGACTGCCGCGCAGCAGGCCGGCGAACTGGTATTCGCTCAGCGTGTCGGGCACCGGCGTCACCGCGCCGAGGATGGTGGCCGGATCGGCGCCGAGCGCCACCACGATGGGGAACGGTTGGCCGGGGTTGGCCCGCGCGAAATCGCGGAAATCGAGCGCCCCGCCCCGGTGGGCCAGCCAGCGCATGATGACCTGGCGACTTGCGATCACCTGCTGGCGGTAGATGCCCAGGTTCTGCCGACGGCGCGGGTTCGGCCCGCCCTGCGGCCCGCGCGTGACGACCAGGCCCCAGGTGATCAGCGGCCCGGCGTCGCCCGGCCAGCAGGTCTGCACCGGCAGCAGGCCCAGCAGATCGATGTCCGCAGCCTCGATCACCACCTGCTGACAGGCCGCCTGGCGCACCGTGGCCGGCTTCATGTCCCACAGCGACTTGACCAGGTGCAGCAGCCGACCGGTGTCCTTCAGACCTTTTGGCGGTTCGGGCTCCTTCAGGCTGGCGAGCACCCGGCCCACCTCGCGCAGATCGCCGATGTCGGCCGCGCCCATCCCCATCGCCACCCGCTTCGTCGTCCCGAACAGGTTTGTCAAGGCCGGAATTTTGTAACTCCCCCCGGAATAGAGAGGTTGCTCGAACCACAGCGCCGGCCCGCCGGCGCGCAGCACCCGGTCGCTGAGTGCGGTCATCTCCAGCCGCGCCGACACTGGCGTGGCGACGCGCCGAAGCTCTCCGGCGGCCTCCAGACCTGCACAAAACTCCCGGAGATCGCGGTATTTCATATTCGTTTGTAGTTATGAACCGATCCTTAATGGTTGACCGGTTATGTTTCCGCTTCCTAGAATCCGGTCCGGTTGTGCTTGATGGGTACTTACCCTAAATCAAGGCAACGTCATCAGATTCATTTCGAGCGCTCTCGCAGACGGTTTGTCCGCGTCATGAGGACGCATCCAGACAGACCATGCAGCCGATTATGTTCGGCCGAATGCTCGAACCAGCCCCGCAGGCGCAAGCCTGAATCGGGGCCGAGAGGGAGGAGAGTCATGTCCGTACTCCGACAGTTTTCTAGGAATGCGCAGCAGTTGTGCCGCGCCACGGTGCGTTCGGCGGGAGTTTTCCTGCAGGACGTCGGGCACGGCCTGCTGGAGGTGAGCCACAACACGCTCGCATTGGTCGGCCTGATTGCAGTGGCACTCATCGTGTTCGTGGCGGGCCGTTCCGAATTGCGGCACACGGTGGAAATGCAGGCGCTGGGCTGGCTGCAGGCTCGCCAGGAAGCCCGCACCGATCCGCTCGAACTGATGGCCAACGATCTGCGTGAACCGGAAGCCATCGCACGGGCCACAGCCAGCGATCCCCGGGATCTCCCCCGCCAGCAGGCCGCCGTTGCCCAATGGCTGGCCCGGCGCTACAAGGTGGCGCCCGAGCCGATCAGCCGCCTGGTCACCGAGGCCTGGCGTGTCGGTGCGCGGGTCGGGCTGGACCCGACGCTGATCCTCGCGATCATGGCGATCGAGTCGAGCTTCAACCCTTTTGCCCAGAGCACGGTGGGGGCGCAAGGCCTGATGCAGGTGATGACCCGGGTGCACGACGACAAGTACGAGCAGTTCGGCGGCAACCTGGCTGCATTCGATCCAGTCACCAACCTGCGTGTCGGCGTTCAAGTGCTCAAGGAATGCATTGCGCGCGCCGGCAGCGTCGAGGCCGGCTTGCGTTTCTATGTGGGCGCCGCGAACCTGAGCGACGATGGCGGATACGCGCTGAAGGTGCTTTCCGAACAAAACCATTTGCAGGCGGTGGCGGGCGGCAAGCTCATCGCGGTCAACGTCCCCAACGTGATCCCGGCGGCATCCCGCGCACAGGCAGAATCGGTCGAGGGCCCCGCCCCGGCCAGCGAATCTCCCGAGCCGCCCACCGACGAGAAGCTGGCAGCGCTGCGCTGAAACGCGGAAAATCCGGCTGTCGGCCAGACCGGACGAGCGGTTCGCCGGCCCACCTCATGCCGCAGGTCATTCGACTTTGCGTCGCGTCTTGACCCCCGTGTTCCCGTTGTAGAGGATCGTTGCCATGTTTGACCGCGCCCAATCCACCCTCGCCCACATCGACCCCGAACTGTGGTCGGTCATCCAGAGCGAGAACCAGCGCCAGGAAGACCACATCGAGCTGATCGCCTCGGAAAACTACACCTCGCCGGCCGTGATGCAGGCGCAAGGCAGCCAGCTGACCAACAAGTACGCCGAGGGCTATCCCGGCAAGCGCTATTACGGCGGTTGCGAATTCGTCGACATGGCCGAGCAGCTCGCCATCGACCGGCTCAAGGCGCTGTTCGGCGCGGGCTACGCCAACGTGCAGCCCAATTCCGGTTCACAGGCCAACCAGGCCGTGTTCTTCGCGCTGCTGCAGCCGGGCGACACCATCATGGGCATGAGCCTGGCCGAAGGCGGTCACCTGACCCACGGCATGCCGCTGAACCTGAGCGGCAAGTGGTTCAAGGTCGTCAGCTACGGTCTGGACGCCAACGAAGAGATCGACTACGACGCGATGGAGCGGCTGGCGCACGAGCACAGGCCGAAGCTGATCATCGCCGGCGCGTCGGCCTACGCGCTGCGCATCGACTTCGAGCGCTTCGCCAAGGTGGCCAAGGCCATCGGCGCGCACTTCATGGTCGACATGGCGCATTACGCCGGTCTGATCGCGGCCGGCGTCTACCCGAACCCGCTGCCGCATGCCGACGTGGTGACCTCGACCACCCACAAGAGCCTGCGCGGCCCGCGCGGGGGCATCGTGCTGACCAACCACGAGGACATCGCGAAGAAGATCAACAGCGCGGTGTTCCCCGGCCTGCAGGGCGGCCCGCTGATGCACGTCATTGCCGGCAAGGCGGTCGCCTTCAAGGAAGCACTGACACCGGAGTTCAAGGTCTACCAGCAGCAGGTCGTGACCAACGCCCGGGTGCTCGCCGAGACACTGATCTCGCGTGGCTTGCGCATCGTCAGCGGACGCACCGAGAGCCACGTGATGCTGGTCGACCTGCGTCCGAAGAATCTCACCGGCAAGGAAGCCGAAGCGGTGCTCGGCTTGGCGCACATGACCTGCAACAAGAACGGCATCCCGAACGATCCGCAGAAGCCGATGGTCACCAGCGGCATCCGCCTGGGCACGCCGGCGCTGACCACGCGCGGGTTCAAGGAAGAGCAGACCCGCCTCACCGCGCACCTGATCGCCGACGTGCTGGACCAGCCGCACGATGAAGCGAATCTGGCGACGGTGCGCAGCAAGGTCGCGGCACTGACGCGCGATTTCCCGGTGTACCGCTGAGCCCGCCGACGACAACGAACCGACCGATGTCGGCCCGCTGCGCGCCCTCGATCCGCCACTGATCCGACGACATCTGCGGGCCACCTTCCATGCGCTGTCCCTATTGCAGCCACGTCGACACGCAGGTGGTCGAGACGCGTGAATCCGACGAAGGCGATGTGGTGCGCCGTCGTCGGCGCTGCCACAGCTGCGACAAGCGATTCACCACCTACGAACGCGCCGAAATCGCGCTGCCGGCCGTCGTCAAGAAAGACGGCACGCGGGCCGAATTCGACATGGCCAAGGTGCGTGCGTCGATGTCGCTGGCGCTGCGCAAGCGACCCGTCAGCGTCGAGCAGATCGACGCGGCCATCGAGCGGATCCAGGAGAAGCTGCTCAACAGCGGCGCGAAAGAAGTGCCTTCGACACGCCTGGGCGAACTGGTCATGCGCGAACTCAAGCGAATCGACAAGGTCGCCTACGTGCGCTTCGCCTCGGTGTACCGCAGCTTCGAGGACGTCGACGAATTCCGGCAGCTGATCCGCGACATCTGAGCGTCGCCCGTTGTTGAACCGGGCCCACCGGGCTCAGCAGCACTCGGCCGGCTTCCTCGACCGGGCCCTCGCATCGTCGATCCGGGGTCCGCGCAGTCATCAGCCCTCGCCTCCCATCGGTCGCGCCCGGACTCGCGCGGTGAGTCCGCAAGCCGCCGCCAGTTCGCCGAAGAGACGCTGATGCAGGTCGAAGGCCAGCCTGGCCTCTGCCGCCAATGCGCTGGCACGTGACTGATCCATCGGCATCGCGCCGAGCCCGTGTCGAAATGCCAGCGTCAGCGCCTGGGTGGCGAGCCCGTCGCCGAAATCGTAGAACGCGACCGCCCCGTCCTGCGCCGTGCTGGTCGCGACGACTCTGCGCATCATCTGGCCACCGCTCAGGTCACCGAGGTATCGCACGTACGCATGCGCCACCAGCAGCACGGGCTGCTCCGCATCGAGATCGCGCAGCCTGCCGACATAGGTCGCCGCCGAGGGCTGCAGCGCCAGCTCGTCAGCCCAGGCTGCTCCGTGCAGGGCGCGCAGGTCGTGCTCGAGTGCGCAGGTGCGCCACAGCGCAGGGAGAAAGATCGGGGCGATCATCGGATGCTGCGCATGCCGCTCGAGCGACTGCTCCAGTACGGTGTAGATCGCATGCAGGTTTCGCAGGAATGCGCAGTACGCCGGCCGATCCATTCGCCCGCTCAGCAGTTCGGCCAGGAACACGCTGCGCTCCGCGACGCTGTGCAACGCGCGTGTTTCGGTCTTCAGCAGTTCTGCAAGGCCGATGTTCAAGCGGCGCTCCTGGACAGGCATGGTCCCCTCGCCGGTTTCGTGTTCACGTTCCCTTTTGGTCAGCGCACTGCTTGTTCGCCTCGCCGTCGAGGTTCGGAAAGGACGAGCGGCCTGCCGCCGGCAACCCGCCATGGCCGGCACGATGGGTCAGGTTGCCATGCCCGTCGTGCATCACCAGCAGACGAGCGTCCATCGACGCGGCAAGACGTTCCTCGTCTCCCGACTCGCGCGCGGCGTCGGCTCCGTGGATCTGGTTGAGAACCAGGTGGAACACGCTGCCCCTGCCAGGCGTGCTGCGGACTCCCACACTGCCGCCCTGTGCCATGACCAGGCGGCGCGTGAGCGCCAGCCCGAGCCCGGTCCCCTGATGTCGCTTGGTGGACCCAGCGTCGAGTTGCTGATACGCGGTGAACAGGCGTGCCATGTCCGGCACCGCGATGCCGACGCCGGTGTCCTCGACTTCCAGCCGGAAGTGGCGCGCACCCAGGGCATGCGCCCGCACGGTGATCAGGCCGCCCGCGGGCGTGAACTTGATCGCGTTGGACAGGTAGTTGTAGAGCACCTGTCTGAGCCGCAAAGGGTCGAGCACGAGGGCGCCCAAGGTCGACTCGATGTCGGTCGCCACCCGAAGTTGCTTGAGCTGGAACTCCGTGGCCAGAACGTCATTGATTCCCTTGACAAGGTCAGCCAGATCGAACGGCTCCGGGAAGAACTCGAACTTGCCGGATTCGACCTTGGACAGATCCAGCACGTCGTTGACAAGGCGCAGGAGGTGGCGCCCGCTGGTGCCGATGTGGCCCAGAAACAGGCGGTGCTTCGGCGAATCGGGCGGCACCTGCCCCGTCAGCAGCAGGTCGGAGAAACCGATGACTGCGGCCAGCGGCGTGCGCAGTTCATGCGACATGTTGGCCAGGAACTGGCTCTTGAGTCGGGTGGCTTCCTGGATCTGGCGGTTCTCGGCCTCGAGTTGCAGCGCCTGTTGTCGCGCGGTGTCGGCCAGGCGGCGTTGCGCTTCGAGCGAGCGCGTCATGCGAAGTCGTTCGATCGCATTTTCGACCGCCTGGGTCAAGGTCTCGGGCAGCAGCCAGGCCTTGCCGACATAGTCCTGCGCGCCAGCGCGCAGGGCGGCCTGGCTGAGGCCGATTTCCACGGAGGCCGTCAGCACCACCACAGGAATGCGCAGCAGATTGTCTTCATCGCGTGGCAGCCGGATCAGCACGTCGAAATCGTCGGAATCAGGCAAGCCGAGGTCGAGAACGATGCAGTGCGGAAGTGGCCATTGGGAACACAGATGCAGCGCCTCTTCCGCCGAAGCGGCTTCACTGAACTGGTACACACGCCCTGATCCTCGGATCAACGCCGCCTTGGCGTCGGCCCGGTCGAGCGGGTTGTCATCGACGATCAGCACCCGCATCGGCTCCTGGGTCTGGTGGTTCATGCACGAGGCCCGCCCGGAGCAGGTGCAGCACGTGTCAGCCAATGATCGAAGATCGACTCCAGCGTCCGCAGACTGTCGGCGTGCTGGACGCTCTTGAGATGGAACGCGTTCGCACCAGCCCGCAAGAAGGCGTCGCGATCCAGCGGATTGACGCTGGTGGTGTAGATGACAGCCGGCAGCACAGCGAGCACCGGGTCGCGGCGCACGATTTCAAGAAAGGCCAGCCCGTCCAGGCCCGGCAGGTTGTAGTCCAGCAACATGAACGAGAACGAGCCGGCTGCCTCGCGTGCGAGCAGGCTTCGAGCCATTTCGGCGTCTGCGGCACGAATCAGCCGATTGCAGACCCGGGCGCGTGTGGCCGCTTCGACCACGGTGTCGAAGTCGTCGTCGGAGTCCTCGACCACCAGCACGGGGCGACTGTCGCCTTCCATTCGGTCATGCGACATGAGCAGCCTCTCTGGAGGATCCCGCGTCGGGCAGCGTGAAGTAGAAGGTCGTGCCTTCGCCGACCTGCGAATCGAACCAGATCAGCCCGCCGTGCTGCTGCACCATCTTGCGGGCAATCGTCAGGCCCGCGCCGCTGCCGCCGCCGAAGGCATCAGCCGAATGCAGGCGCTTGAAGATCGCGAAGATGCGGTCCTTGTGCCGCGTCTCGATGCCGATGCCGTTGTCGCGCACATAGAACAGGGTGTCGCCCCTGGCGCCTGCGGGCGTCGACGCCGGTCGTTGCAACGCGAGCGCTTCGTCCTGCGCGCCGATGCAGCCGATCTCGACCCAGGGATGCGGCTTGTCGTTGTACTTCGTCGCGTTCGAGATGAGGTTGGCGAAGACCTCGCGCACGCGGATGCGATCGCAATGCGCCATCGGAAGTGGCCGCGGCACCCGCACCTCGACCCGGCTCTCGGCGAGGCGGGCACCCAGCATGTCCATCGCCTCGACAAGGACGGGGCCGAGGTCGATGTCGGCGCAGTCCAGCGACAGCCGGCCCACCCTCGAAAAATGGAGCAGCGCATTGAGCAGCGTGTCCATGCGGACGGTCATTCGAAGCAGCCACTCGACCCGTTCGGGATCCTGGATCCGTCCCGCCTTCGTGTCTTCCAGCAGGCGATGCGCGTACTTGTTGATGCCTCTCAACGGCTCCTTCAGATCGTGTCCGGCCACATAGGCAAAGGCATCCAGCTCGGCGTTGCTGCTGGCCAGCTCAGCGTTGGCCACCGCCAACTGATCCGCGCGCACGACGACCAGATCCATCACCATGCGCCGCAAGCGTTGGGCTGCTTCGACCTCCACCCGGCGCCAGGGCGTCGAGCGACCGCGCACCAGTTCCTGCCAGAGATCGAAGCTGCGCCGCGGCGTGAGGCGCGGGCCGAGCGGCCCGACGGCCGTGGGCTTTTCGCCGGGGTTGCCGGCCCAGTTGTAGGTCTGCAGCTGTTCGCCGCGAAACCACAGGATCAGCGGGCTGTCGGGATGCCGCGAGACCGCGGTGGCCAGCACCCCGCTGGCCACCTCCGCAAGTTCGGCAGCCGGCGGATGGAGCGCACCCAGCGCGTCGGTGGCAAAAGTCTGCGATGCGTCCGGGGCCTCGTCGATGCGCCGGCGCAGCCACGCGGCCAGCGGATTCAGATGCGACGCGTCCGGGACGACGCCGGCCGTGTGCCAGCGCGCCTCCTGGAAGATGGCGATCCCATCGGCGTGGATGCCGTCGAGCAAGTTCGGTGAACCGGTGTTCATGATCGACAGCTGGCCGTCGCCGGCGGCCCGCGCCAGCACAGACAGATGCACCGCATCGAGATCGATCCGGTACTGCAGGTGCTCGCGCAACTCGGCCTGCGCGATTTCCAGCGACGCGATCTGCGCCAGGAACTCGGCCGCAGATCGAAGCGGATACGCAAGCGCCTTGGCCGTGTAGTGATGGCAGGCGATCAGCCCCCAGAGCTCGCCATCGCGAAGGATCGGCATCGTCAGCGTGGCCGCCACGCCCATGTTCTGCAGGTACTCGGTGTACATCACCGACGCGCCGCGCAGCGCGCAATGGGTCATCTGCAATGGGCGCTGGGTGTCCGGGTTGAGCAGCGGCACCATCTCGCACAGTTCGCCCTGGGCGTCGGGCAACGGTCGAACGCCGATCTTCTTGAAGATCTCGCGGGCCGGCCTCGGGATGTCTGAAGCCGGGTAGCGCAACCCTTGCCATGACGGCAGGTCGTCGCGCCGGGCGTCGGCCATCACCTCGCCGCTGTCGTCGGCATGGAAGTGGTAGACCATGGCCCGATCCAGGCCGGTGATGCTGCGCGCCTCGCGGGCGACGACCTCGCAGAACTCCGCCAGCGAGCGGGTGCTCTTGAGGCGACCGATCGTCTTCCTGACCGTCGAGAAGTAGTCGCCGTCCTGCCCGACGGCGGGAAGCGTCCGCCCGCTGGGCTCCAGTTCGACGAGGAGCACGCCATCGGCGGTGTGGATGGTCATGTCCATCACCGCGGCATCGGCGGGCGGGCCGGGCAGGCTGGAAGTCAGCGCATAGCAGGGGTTTTGATCCAGCGCCTCGGTGCGTACCAGTTCCCCGATGCGCTCGGCCGAGGCGGACCCGACGACCCGCGACAAGGCGCTGCCCAGCACCTGATCGACGCGCAAGGCGGTCCAGCGTTCGCAGTTGTCGCTCACCTGCGTGACGATCAGATCGTCGATGCGCACCGCCAGCAGCATGCCGTGTGCCTGGATGCACCCGGGGGTCTGGACGGGTTCGTCATCACAGTTCGACAGCGATATGCCGTGTCGCTTGATGCTGTAAGGGAATGGCAGCTGCATGCCGTTCGTCATGAGAGCCCCTTCGGCATGCCCACCGCGCGTCGCCGAGATCTCATGGCGACTCGGGCCATCGCGCTCAGGGCCAGACAAAGCGGTTGGCTCGCACGCTGCCCGCACCCTCTAGCCAGAAGCGGACTTCGGCGGCCAGCGTCATCACGTCCAGCGGCTTGCCGATGTAGCCATCGAACCCGAGGTCCTGCAGCTTCTTCGCATCTCCCTGGAGTGCAAACGCGGTGAACGCCACGATCACGATGTGCCTGGTTGCCGGATCCGCTTTCAACTGCCTTGTCAGTTCGATGCCATCCATCACGGGCATCTGCACATCCATCAGGATCAGATGAGGCAAGAACACCGGCAGCTTCAACAGCGCCTGTCTCACGTCAGATGCGGACTCGACCACGTAGGCTGCGGCGTTCAGGATGAATGTCGCCATCTCGATGAACATGTCGTTGTCATCGACGATCAGGACGCGTGTGATATCCATGCTGCTTGCTGCGCTGTTGGGATGCCGGCCGGTGTGCCCGCTGAGGCACACCATTCTCCCAGGGTTCAGCGCGGCGGTCTGTGCGCCAGCGAACAGACGGAAAGCCGGTATCGAGCGATTGCGCCGACCGCGTCGGTCTGTCAGTCACTTCAAGAGCAGTCCGCAGGGGGGCCCGCGGCAGACCCCCTTCCGTGGGCCCCCTTCTCCGAACGGTTCGACCCACCTCCCGGGGATCGCGCCGCGACAGCGTGGTTCCTACAGTGGACCCCATGGACTCGCTGCAACACACACCACGGAACACGGTCTCGCAACGGCTGCACCGGCAACCCGGCTTCACGCTGGTCGAGGCGGCGGTGACGCTGGCGATCCTCGCCGCGCTGGCCTGCGGCGCGGCGCCGAGCTTCCACGGGATGATCGAGCGGCAACGGCTGGCCGGTCTCGCGTCACAACTGGCCACCGACGTGCAGTTCGTGCGCAGCGAATCGGTGTTGCGCAACGAAGCGCTGCGTCTCAGTTTCTACAGCGCCGTCTGGGGCACCTGCTACGTCGTGCACAGCGGTGTGCGCAACCAGTGCAGCTGCACCACCGCGTCGATCGAGGCCACCTGCGTCGCGGACGCCGCCCAGATCAAGACCGTCATCGTCCCCGCATCGGCGGGTGCGAGCGTGCAGGCCAACGTGTCGTCGATCCTCTTCGACCCGCTGCACGGCACCAGCACGCCCACCGGGACGCTGCGCGTGGTGTCGCCCGCAGTCGGTTCGATCCATCACGTCGTCAATGTGCTGGGGCGCGTGCGCACCTGCTCGCCCGACGGCCCCGTCCCGGCGCTACCGGGCTACCGCGTCTGCTGATCTCGACTCACCCAGGAGCCACCCATGTCCATGCATTGCTCGCCTTCGAACTCCCCCCGGCGGCGCCAGCCGCGCCGCGCAACCGGCTTCACGTTGATCGAATTGATGATCTGTATCGCGGTGGTGGGCATCCTGTCGTCGGTCGCCTACCCCGCGTTCAGCGGCACGCTCGCGACCACACGCCGGTCCGACGCACTGGTCGCGCTGATGAAGGTGCAGGTGCTGCAGGAGCGCTTCCGGGCCGACCACCCGACGTACGGCAGCTTGCTGCAGCTCGGTCTGGACAGCGCCTCGCCAGCCCGCCACTACGAGATCGAGATGCTGGAGCACACCGCCACCGGCTTTTCGGTGCACGCGTCGGCCGTCGGTGGTCAGCAGCGCGACACGCCGTGCCGGCACCTGCGGTTGGCTGTCGACGGCTTGAACGTCGTCTACACCTCCGGCGCGACAGACGAGACCGACAACGCATCGTCGGCCAACCGCCGGTGCTGGAGCCTGTGACATGCGCGCGCCAGCCCATCCACGCGCGCTCCGACAGGCCGGTGTGTCGCTGGTCGAATTGCTGATCGGCATCTCCCTCGGGTTGTTCATCGTGGGCGCGGCGCTGAGCATGCTCGTCGTCCATCTTCGCGAGAGCCGGACACTGATCGCGCAAAGCCGGCTGATGCAGGACCTGCGCACCGCCACCGACCTCATCGCCCGCGATCTGCGCCGGGCCGGCTACTGGGGCGATGCGGCCGCCGGCGTGTGGCCTCGCGATTCGGCACCGGGCGCAGGCAGCGTCGCATCCAACCCGTACTCCGCGATGACGGTGGGCGGCGCCTTGGTGCCGGCCGTCA
>JAURWR010000109.1 GCA_030654805.1 Burkholderiaceae bacterium | reverse complement strand
CTTGTCGTGCAGATCGGGGCAGGTGCTCGGCGAGAAAAGCGTCCAGTCGCTGCCCTCCATCACACGCTTCATGAACAGGTCGGGGATCCAGTTCGCGGTGTTCATGTCGTGGGTGCGACGACGGTCGTCCCCGGTGTTCTTGCGCAGCTCGAGGAACTCCTCGAGGTCGAGGTGCCAGCTCTCCAGGTAGGCACACACCGCACCCTTGCGCTTTCCGCCCTGATTGACGGCGACTGCGGTGTCGTTGACGACCTTGAGGAAGGGAACGACCCCCTGACTCTTGCCGTTGGTACCCTTGATGTGGCTGCCGAGCGCACGCACATTGGTCCAGTCGTTGCCGAGGCCACCGGCGAACTTGGACAGCAGCGCGTTCTCCTTCAGCGCCTCATAGATGCCGTCGAGGTCGTCGGCCACCGTCGTCAGGTAGCAGCTCGACAGCTGCGAGCGGCGCGTTCCAGCGTTGAACAGGGTCGGTGTCGAGCTCATGAAATCAAACGTCGACAGCACCTCGTAGAACTCGATGGCGCGGGCTTCGCGGTCGATTTCATTGAGCGCCAGACCCATCGCGACACGCATGAAGAACGCCTGCGGCAACTCGATGCGGGCCTCGTCGATGTGCAGGAAGTAGCGGTCGTACAGCGTCTGCAAGCCGAGGTAATCGAATTGCATGTCGCGACCGGCATTCAGCGCCGCACCCAGGCGGGCCAGATCGAACTGCAGCAGCTTGTCGTCGAGCAGCTCGGCCTGCACGCCCTTCTTGATGAAGCCGGGAAAGTAGTCGGCGTAGCGTGTGTGCATGTCGGCCTGAAGCACCTCGTCGCCGAGGACCTCGCGGCGGATGGTGTGCAGCAGCAGGCGGGCGGTGGCGCGCGTGTAGCCGGGATCCTTCTCGATCAGCGTGCGTGCAGCAAGGATGGACGCCTTGTGCACTTCATCGATCGGCACGCCGTCATACAGATTGCGGCGGGTCTCGAGCAGGATCGGCTCGGCACGCACATCGGCCCCCAGCCCCTCGCAGGCCGACTGCACGATGGTCTGCAGGTGAACGGATTCCAGCGGCACGCGTTGCCCCCGGTCCAGCACGGTCAGCGTCGACTCGATCACAGCCACCGGCTGCGACTGCTTGGCTCGCTCCTGAGCACGGCGCTCGCGATACAGCACGTAGGCACGCGCGACTTCGTGGTGGCCGCCACGCATCAACCCGAGTTCAACCTGGTCCTGAATGTCCTCGATGTGGAAGGTGCCACCCCCCGGCCGCGAACGCAGCAACGCGCGCACCACCGACTCGGTCAGACCGTCGACCGTCTCGCGCACGCTCGCCGACGCCGCACCTTGCGTACCGTGTACCGCGAGGAAGGCCTTCATCAATGCCACCGCGATCTTGTTCGGCTCGAACGGCACCACCGCGCCGTTGCGCCGGATGATGTGGAAGGCATCAAAGGCCGATGCAGGCGCAGCGGCTGCGGTATCCGACCGATCGGCAACGTAGGGATAGGAGCCCGGGGTGGTTTGAAGTGTTTGCATGAATGGCCTTTGATTTGGAGAGGGGTCGGAGACCGCACTGCTCGGGTGATGTCGAAGCCGGCGCTCAGGGCCGCCGGCAGGCCCGACAAAGCTCAGTTCAACTGCGTCATTCCGCAACCTCGAACCTGGGCAGTCGGGTGCTGCCATTCAGTGTTGTCGATGCCACGGATTGCGATGGGGACGCTGAAGAGGCTTGGTGCATCGGCACACTATATCTGGGGTCTAAAGCGCCTTCAAGCACTACCGCTAGTGTGTCGACCAGAAAGTGATCGCAGTCGTGCTCGAACCTCGGACACCTGGCGAGCAGCCTTGGGCGGGGCCGCGTTTGGCCGATATCGCGCCCGCCCGCCTGAGTGCTGTGCTGCGCTGCGCAAAGCCGCCAATTCATTGGCTCGCAACGTAAACTTTCGCGGCAGTGCGCGCCGATACTCGCGCCCGGATTGGCTGAGATGAACACCTGCCCAGTTATGTGATCCGGGCGGCGCCGGATGTCTCAGAGGGCGGCGATCACATCCTCGGGAAAACACCGTGCGGGCCAGCCCAGCGCAAGGACGAATCGAGCCCAATCGAATCCAGCACCCGGATCGATTTTCCGGCCGGCTGACACCTGTTCGTGACCCGCTACATCGATACAGCCGCCGGGCCCGGCGAGCGACGTCAGCAACTCACACAGCGTGGCGTACTGCGCCGCCTCGAAGCCCTCGCCTTCCAGTCCTTCGAGTTCGATGCCGACCGAAAAATCGTTGCAGTTCGATCGACCGCGCCAGACCGAGGCACCGGCGTGCCACGCCCGCTCCAGGCACGAAACGAATTGAACACACGCACCGTCGCGACGGATGAAAAAATGCGCAGACACCCGCAGACCACGCAGCTGGTCGAAATACGGATGAGCGGACACGTCGAGCTGATTCAGGAAGAACTGCTCCACCTGCGCACCACCGTAGACACCGGGCGGAAGACTGATCGAATGCACCACGGCCAGGGTCGGCACGGTGCCAATCGGTCGCGGCCCGAAATGGGGCGACGGGCAATGCCGCGCCCGAGCCCACCAGCCTCGATCCCAGTCGCCGTGAGCTTCAGCCGTTGCCACGCTCGACATCGAGGTGCGGGTCGCCGCCACCCATCACATTCAGCCGGGCCATGCGGTATCGCATCTGCCGCAGAGACAGTCCGAGGCTGGCCCCTGCCGCCGTGCGATTGAAGCGATGTTGTTCGAGGGCGCGCAACAACATGTCGCGCTCAATGTCATCGAGATAGGCTGCCAGATCGCTGGGCAGGTTCGCGGGTGATGCAGGCGCCTTCAGCTCGCTCTGCGCAGCGTCGACCCGGGCTGCGGCACTCAGCATCGAACTCACGGCGTCGGACGGACCGACACCGTGCTCCGAGTCGCTGGGCAGCAGGTCGCCGTGCGGATCGTTCGGCAACCCCAGGTCAACGACATCGATCGCTTCGCCGCCCGAAAGCGCCACCGCGCGATGCAGCAGATTCTCGAGTTCACGCACGTTGCCTGGGAAAGGATGGCCCGCGAGATGCAGCAGTGCGGCGTGGGTCAGCCGCGGGGCCGGCCACACACCGGCATCGCGCGAGATGCGTTCGAGCACCCGCTCGCCGATGCTCGCGAGGTCTTCCAGACGCTCGCGCAGCGGCGGCACGCGAATCTGGATCACGTTGAGCCGGTAATACAGATCCTGCCGAAAGCGACCGGCCTGCACCTCGGTGCCGAGGTCCTTGTGCGTGGCGCTGAGCAGACGGACATTCACCGGCAGTTCGGTGACCGCACCGACCGGCCGCACCGAACGCTCCTGGACCGCGCGCAACAGCTTGGACTGCATCGACAGCGGAAGGTCTCCGATCTCGTCGAGGAACAATGTGCCTCCGTCGGCTGCCTGGAAGAAGCCCTCGCGATCCTCGTTGGCACCGGTGAATGCACCTCGGCGGTATCCGAAGAACTCGGCTTCGAGCAGATGCTCGGGGATGGCGCTGCAGTTCACCGGGATGAAGGGCTGCGCGCTGCGCGGGCTGACCTCGTGGATCGCGCGGGCGACCAGTTCCTTGCCGGTGCCGGACTCGCCGTTGACGAGCACCGGCGCCATGCTGCGCGCAACCTTGTCGACCAGCGCGCGCACCTGCTTCATCGCGAGCGACTGCCCGGCCATTCGGTTGAGCGCGACACTGGGTGACGCTGCAACGCCTGACAACTGCGGTGGCCGTCGATCTGCCGCCGGCGCATCGCGCGTCGCAATGACCGCAGCCTCGGTCGCTGGCGCCGACTCGGTCAATGGCGCCGCACCCGACTGCATCGCGCGCTCCGTCGGCAGGCTGGATGGCCGCGTGCTGGGTGCTGTGGCGGGTCCCCGGCCCAAGGCCGAAGCAACCACTGCCCGAAACTGCTTCAGATCGACCGGCTTGGTCAGGTAGTCGTAGGCGCCGGCTTTCAATGCCTCGACCGCGTTCTCGGCCGAACCGTAGGCGGTGATGACGATGGCCTTTTCGCGCCGTGCATTGCTTTCCAGATAGCTCAGCAAGTCGAGCCCGGAGCCGTCGGGCAAGCGCATGTCGGTGATGACGGCGCTGAAAACGCGGTCCTGAAGGTGGAGCCTCGCCTCCTCGACGCTGCCCGCAGTCTCGATGTCGTAGCCCTCGCGCAGCAGCGTCAACTCGTACAGCGTGCGCAGATCGGGTTCGTCATCGACGACCAACAAACTGAAAAAAGCGGGGGAAGACATGGCGGGGACTCGTTCAATGCTTCCGTGCATCACACCGGAAGCTGCAGCCGCGCCACTGCGGTGACTCCGTCCCGACGACGCATGTTGACGAAGAAATCATTCCGGTTCGGCTCGGTGGCCGGACGCATCCGGTAATCGATGCTGGCTCCGTACCGCTCGCAGAGCTGACGGCAAATATACAGGCCCAATCCGGTGCCTCGGCTGCGCGTCGAGAAGAACGGCTCGAACAGATACCGCTCGACTTCGCTGGGTAGGGTTGGCCCGTCGCTGCTGACGCTGAGTTGCGCGGTGGCCTCGTCGAGCGCGATGAGCCGCACGTGCACCGAACCCGGCTGATCGGTGGCGTGGCGGCGTGCGTTGTCGAGCAGGTTGATCAGCACGCGCCGCAGATGCTCGACGTCGAAGACCACACCCAGCGAATCGGCGGGCAGCTCAACCTTGAGCACGCTGCTTTCGCCCAGCCCGAGCGAGGCCGCCTGCGCCCAGTCGCTGCAGGCGGCGGCCACCTCGGCGCTGGCATCGATCACAGCCGCCTCGGCGAGCGTGCCAGGCGCGACCTCCATGACATCGTCGACGATGCGTTTGAGTCGCTTGACGTTCTCGGCGACCATGCGCGTCAGCTGCTGCTGGCCTGGGGTCACCGCGTCTTCAGACAGCAGCGCGTTGGCCTGCGCGATCGCGGCCAGCGGATTGCGGATCTCGTGCGCGATGCCAGCCGATACGCGCCCCATCGCCGCGAGTTTTTCCTGCCGCATCCGGGCCTGCATGCTACGAACGTCCTCGATCAGCAGCACGCAGAACTCCTCGGCTGCCGGCTCGTCGGCGCGCCGCGTGAAACGGATGCGAACGCGCAAGGTGCGGATCGTGCCCTGCTCGAACTGCAGCACCACGTCGCGACCGGCCTCGGGCCAGACTGCCTCATGAAAGCCGCGCTCCACCGTCTTGACGAGCTGGTCCCAGGCAGCGACGCCGCGCAACTGGAACGGCGCGGGCCGACCGAGCCCGCGCCACACCAGCAAACGCCGGGCGGCCGGGTTGGCCGCGCGCACTCGCCCAGTGCGATCGACCACCAGCACCCCGTCTTGCATTTCCTCGATCACCAGACGGTTGAGCTGGGCCTGCTGACGCGCCAGCTCCATGCTGTCCTTGGCGGTCAGTTCCTCGCGCGCCAGACGGCTTGCCAGCTCGCCAGCCAGCACGGTGATGACGAAGAGGCCGCTGCCAGCCAGCCCGGCCTGAGTCATCAGTGACGCCGCGTCCCCACCGGCCGAGATCCCCACCCAGGCATTGCCAAGCAAAAGCAGCGCCACCGCAGCGGCCGTCGCCAGAGCCTGCACGCGTCGCGTCAGCACGCCGGCCATCAGCACCGGCAGCACCAGCAGCGCAGCAAAGTTGAGACTGTTGGCTTTCGACAGCACATGAAGCGCCGTGAAGCACACGATGTCGGCCCCGATGCCAGTCAACCACTGGACTCGACTCAGGCGCGGCACTCTCGCATGTTCATCATCGGCCCCCGAAGCGGGTGTCAGCCACATCCCGACCGACAGGGCGGCATAGGCCAGGCTGACCCACATCACGCTGCGGCCTGGCTGCGCGCCGAACAATCCACCCGCCGCCATGGTGGCGATGAGCACCACGCCGAGCGCGGCGCGGGCGCTCAGGAAAGCGCGGTAGATCCGGTCGAAGGCCGACTGACCGGCGGGTTCGGACAAGTGACCGTCTCGCGGCATGAAGCGCGAATCGGGTTCGCCGGCAGCGCCCGCTTCATCAAGGCGGCTGTCATCGTGAGTCTGCGAGTCTGCCTCGCCACTGAATGCCCCGAACCACGATTCTCCCGAGCGCGTCCCGCGCGGGCGCTTGCGGCGGTCTACCCTGCGGCGGTCGGTTGGGGCGGCCGGGGTATCCATCAACGCGGCGGCGCGCTGTTCTCGTGGGCGATGCGGTGCGCCTGCCCGCAGAACCAGCCAGCCGATGCGCCGACAGCTTCGCTCTGCGGCAGATGGACTCCGCAGTGGACGCAAGCGACCATCTCCTCGTGTCCGGAGGGATGGGCAGGCGCCTCATCGGTCGAAGTAGGCGGTGGATCGGCCCGGGGAGGCAGGCTGCGTCGCCCGCCGCGAACCAGCCACACCACCAAAAGGAACAGCCCCAACAGCAGAAAGAATTTCATGACGGAGTGCGTCCCCCAACAGATCCCCGGACCGGTTTCGATCACACGCCCAGCGGCCGGTTCAACAGAACCTCCATCACGAAGCGCGAACCCACATAGGCCAGCAGCAACAGGACGGCGCCGGTATAGACCCAGCGGGTGGCCTGCCGTCCGCGCCAGCCGAAGCGGCGGCGCCCGGTCAGCAGGCCGGCATACACCAGCCAGCCGAGGATCGAGAACACGACCTTGTGATCCCAGCGCCAGGGATGGGCAAACAGCCAACCGAGAAAGATCGCCATCGACAGCACCACGAACCCGGCCGAAACAAAGCGGAAGGTGAGGCGCTCCAGACGCATCAGCGGCAGACCCATCGGTGGTAAGGCGACACCGGGCCCGGCAGCCGTGGTCTGCCGGGCCGGCAGCAGGTTCAGGCGCATCTGCCGGTCGGCACGGTTGAGCATCGCGGCGTGCAGCACCGCCGCGCCGAACAGTCCATACGAGGCGATCCCCAGCACCCAGTGAATCGGCGCCCAGCGCGATCCGGCCTGCGGTCGCAGTTCGCCCGGAAAAAGCAGAGCCAACACCACCGCGATGGCGCCCAGCACTGCGAGCGTGCGCCGAACTCCGCTGATCGGCAGGAACCGACTCTCGGCGACGTACACCGTGATCACGAGCCACAGCGTGACCGACAGCGCCGGCGCGAAGCCAAAGCGCGCGCCCTGCACCTCGGTGCCGATGCCCGAGGTGTCGATGCCGATCGCCGCAGCATGCAGCACCCAACCGGCCAGCAGATACCAGCGCAATCCACCGGGCGCCCGTTCGGCCACCACCGCAGCAATTGCGTAGGCCAGCAGGGCCAGCAGGCTGACGGCTGTCAACAGGGGCGGGAACGCGCCCCCACTCACCGCATCGCCTCAGAAGATAGACTCATCGGCAAAGTGTACTTTCGCGACACGCCGGTCACGGCGCCGCCGACCTCCCCATGGCTTCCACCCTCACCGAGCGACTGAGTCGCGCCGTCAAGACGATGCGCGGCCAGGCCCGCATCACCGAATCGAATGTGCAGGACATGCTGCGGGAAGTGCGCATGGCGCTGCTCGAAGCCGACGTCGCGCTGCCGGTCGTGCGCGACTTCATCGCGCGGGTCAAGGACAAGGCACTCGGCGCCGAAGTGGTGGGTTCGCTGTCGCCAGGCCAGGCGCTGGTCGGCATCGTCAACCGCGAACTCGCGGCGACGATGGGCAGCAACGACATCGGCGTCGACGGCAGAAACGCGGCCGATATCAACCTGACGACGCAGCCTCCGGCGGTGATCCTGATGGCCGGGCTGCAGGGCGCGGGCAAGACGACGACCACCGCCAAGCTGGCCAAGCACCTGATCGAGAAGCGCAAGAAGAAGGTGCTGACGGTGTCTGCGGACGTTTACCGGCCAGCCGCCATCGAGCAGCTGAAGACAGTGACGAAGCAGGCAGGCGCCGAATGGTTCCCGTCCAGCGACACGGACAACCCGATCGACATCGCGCACGCCGCGCTCGACTACGCCCGCAAGCACTATTTCGACGTCCTGCTGGTCGACACCGCCGGCCGGCTGGCGATCGACGAGGCTCTGATGGCCGAGATCAGCGCGCTGCACGCGGCGCTGAAACCGATCGAGACGCTGTTCGTCGTCGACGCGATGCAGGGCCAGGACGCGATCAACACCGCGAAGGCGTTCAAGGAAGCGCTGCCGCTCACAGGCATCGTGCTGACCAAGATGGACGGCGATTCGCGCGGCGGCGCGGCGCTGTCGGTGCGACAGATCACCGGCGCGCCGATCAAGTTCGCCGGCGTCAGCGAGAAGATCGACGGGCTCGAGGTGTTCGACGCCGATCGCCACGCCGGTCGCATCCTCGGCATGGGCGACATCGTCGCACTGGTCGAACAAGTCACGCAGGGCGTCGACATCGCCGCAGCCCAGAAGCTGGCCGACAAGGTGAAGTCGGGCGATGCCTTCGACCTCAACGACTTCCTGCAGCAGATCTCGCAGATGAAGAAGATGGGCGGACTGGCCGGGCTGATGGACAAGCTGCCGACGCAGATGACGGCCAAGGCGGGTGCGGTCGACATGGACCGCGCCGAGCGCGACGTCCGCCGCATGGAAGGCATGATCTGCTCGATGACACCGCTGGAGCGCCGCAAGCCCGACCTCCTCAAGGCGACCCGCAAGCGTCGCATCGCCGCCGGCGCAGGCGTTCAGGTGCAGGAGGTCAATCGCATGCTCAACCAGTTCGAGCAGATGCGCGACATGATGAAGAAGATGCGCGGCGGCGGCATGATGAAGATGATGAAGCGCCTCGGTGGCATGAAGGGCATGGGCGGCATGCGCTGACGGAGGGCGCGAGGCTTTCTGCTGCGCGAGCCGATCTGACGCCTGTGGTACTCACCGTACGAGGGTATGGCTCCGTTCCTCGCCGCCGTTCGTCGCCTTCACCTTGGCCCGCTCACCACGAAATCCTCGTGCCCTCCGGCAAGACTGCGTTCACCCCAGCAGCGCCGTCGCGAACTCTCTCGCATCGAAGGTTTCCAGGTCTTCGAGCTGCTCGCCAACCCCGATGAAGTAGACCGGCACCGGCCCGGTGGCGCCGGTCTCGCCCGCACCGCGTCCCCGTTCGCGCGCCCACAGCGCGATCGCCGCCAGCACACCGCCCTTGGCCGTGCCGTCGAGCTTGGTGACGATCAGTCCGGTCAGCTGCAAGGTGTCGTCGAAGGCCTTGACCTGCGCCAGCGCGTTCTGCCCGGTGTTGCCGTCGACCACCAGCAGCACCTCGTGCGGCGCGCCAGCCTGCGCCTTGCCGATCACGCGCTTGACCTTGCGCAACTCTTCCATCAGGTGCAGCTGCGTCGGCAGGCGGCCGGCGGTGTCGGCGATCACCACATCGCAACCGCGCGCCTGACCCGCCGTGACGGCGTCGAAGGTCACCGACGACGGATCACCGCCTTCCTGGCTGACGATCTCGACGCTGTTGCGTCCGGCCCAGACCGCCAGTTGTTCCTTCGCAGCCGCGCGGAAGGTGTCGGCTGCGGCCAGCAACACCTTCTGCCCGCCTTCGGCGAGGTGACGCGTCAGCTTGCCGATGCTGGTGGTCTTGCCCGCGCCGTTGACGCCCACGACCATGATCACCGTCGGCGTGTGCTCGCCCACGGTGAGTGGGCGCTGCAAGGGCTGAAGCAGTTCGGTGATCGCCTCGATCAGCAGGGTCTTGACGGCTGCCGGGTCGGTGGCGCGCGCGTCCTTGACGCGCCGCTTCAGGTCGGTCAGCAGGTACTCGGTCGCCTTCACGCCCGCGTCGGCCAGCAGCAACGCGGACTCCAGGTCTTCGTACAGCGCGTCGTCGATCTGGGTGCCGGTGAACACCTGCGCGATGCCCGATCCCGTCTTGCGCAGACCGGCGCGCAGCTTGTCGAGCCAGCTTCGGCGCTCCGGCACCGCCGGTGGGGCCGGCAGCGCTGGTTGTTTGGCGTCTTCTAAAGCAGAGGCTGGGACATCAGGGGTCGCAACGGCGGTAGGCGCAACTGGCGCCTTCTTCTTGAAAAAACTGAACATGCGATCCAGGGTTGGCGAGCGCTGAAGAGTCCGGCCTGGCGAAGCCAGGCGGTGGCCGGAGCGGCTCAGAGCCCGCTATAATTGAGGGCTTGAGGCGCTTTAGCTCAGTCGGTTAGAGCGACGGAATCATAATCCGCAGGTCCGGGGTTCGAATCCCTGAAGCGCCACCAGTATAAAAATATCCTGTTGAGTCAACGACTTAACAGGATTTTGTTTTTTCCGGGGGTCCACTTCAGGGCTCCACGTGACCACCAAGGTATCTCGCTTGTACCGCAAGGACAGCGGCGTGCGCTGCCGCACTGGGGAGCGGGCCATGCCGCCTCAACGCCCGCCAAGCTGGGCCTTCACGTCCAGACCGACCTTCTTGTTGATGAACTGGAAAGTCGCGACCCGCCCGAGGTCGACATCACCCGCTTGGTACAGGCCCGCATTGAGCATCTGCTGATAGAAGTCCCGGATGCGCGCCGGGTTCATCGCTCCAAGGCCCTGCGTCACCGACTCGCCTGAATCGACGATGCCCTGCTGCTTCATCAGGGCCACCGACGCCTCCATTTCGGCATCCGTCATCTCTGGGTTGTCGCGTCGCATCAGCGCGTGGGCGGCTCTGCGATCGCCGTACAGGTAGTTGACCCAGCCGATGATCGATGCATCGACGAATCGCTGCACCAGATCGGGCTGCTTCGCGACGGTCTCCGTGCGCGCCTCGATCACGGTGGAATAGGTGCTGAACCCATGATCGGCCAGCAGATGCACGACCGGTTTGAAGCGTCCCTGGTTCTCGACGTAGATCGGCTCGGCCACCGAATAACCCTGCTGGATCGCCTTCGGATTCGCGAGAAACGACCCGAGGTTGTAGTTGTAGGGCTTCAGTGCCTCGTCACGGAAGCCGTGCGTCACCTTCAACCACTGCCACCAGCTGAACTGGGCATCCTTCGCGATCAGGGCCAGCGGTGCGGACTTCAGCGCGTCGAAGTTTTCGTAGCCCTGATTCGGGTGTGCGATCAGTGCCTGCGGGTCCTTCTGGAACAGGCTCGCCACGACGATCGTCGGCACGCCGTTCTTCACGTTGTCGAAGCTGTGCAGCAGGTTGCCGGTCATCAGGAAATCGATGCGGCCTGCGGGCAGCAGAGGCCGGTTGTTCACTTGAGGACCACCTTGCAGCAAGGTCACGTCCAGCCCGTACTTCTTGTAAGTTCCGTCGGCGATCGCCTGGTAGAAACCGCCGTGTGCGGCCTGCGCCTTCCAGTTGGTGGCGAACCGGATCTTGTCTTGCGCGTGTGCGGCGGTCACTGCCAGCAGAGCCAGCGCAAGCAGAAAGGCGGTCAGGGTTCGGCGCGCAAGGCGAAGTACGGGCCTCATCTCGTGTTCCCTGAATGTTGCTCGGCCGCATGCCAGCGCGACAGCAGCCGGCGCGACAGCGCATTCGACCCAGCGTAGATCATCAGCCCGGTCAACACCAACAGCAGCAAGGCCGCGAACATCTTCGGTGTCTCGGTGCGAAAGCTCGCTTCGAGGATGCGCGAGGCGAGCCCGGTCTCGCGGCCAGCGGCGCCCGCCACCATCTCGGCCGTCACTGCGCCGATCAGGCTGAGCCCGCCCGACACCTTCAGTCCCGCGACAAAGTACGGCAATGCGCTCGGCATCAGCAGCAGCTGCAGTCGCTGCAGCGGGGTCGCCCGGTACAGCCGGAACAGGTCGCGCAGCAGCGGATCGGCGGCACGCAGACCCATCACCGTGTTCGACAGGATCGGGAAGAAGGCCACGATCCACGCGCACAGCAGCAGCGCGGCGGTGGTGCTCTCGACGTAGATCAGGATCAGCGGCGCCACCGCGACGATGGGCGTGACCTGCAGCACCACCGCCACCGGGAACAGC
>JAURWR010000065.1 GCA_030654805.1 Burkholderiaceae bacterium | reverse complement strand
CCGCCTGGGCCTGCAGCTCGCTGCCCACACCTTCGTGCGCACCGACGAACTGCGCCGCGCGCCCTGGGCCGAGCTCGACCGCGGCCCGGCCGCTATCTGGCAGATCGACGCCAGCCGCATGAAGATGGGCGACAACCACCTGGTGCCACTGTCGCGCCAGGCGCTGGGCCTGCTCGAAGAGCTGGCCGTCTACACCGGCCACGGCGCCCTGCTGCTGCCCGGCGCCGTCAGCCCGCGCAAGCCCATCAGCGAGAACACCATGCTGTTCGGCCTCTACCGCCTGGGCTACCGCGGCCTGATGACCGTGCACGGCTTCCGCGCGCTGGCCAGCACCGTGCTCAACGAATCCGGCCTGTGGCGGCCCGACGTGATCGAGCGCCAGCTCGACCACCGCGAACGCAACGCCAGCCGAGCGCCCTACAACCGGGCCGAATACCTGGAAGAGCGTGCCCAGATGATGCAGTGGTGGTCTGATTGGATCGACCAGCAGGCCGCCCAGCCCACCAGCGCCGCCCCGGCCTCCCTGCAGCCCGCAGCCTGACCCCCTGGGCCACATCAGGCCCACCCCCCGCATACCCCTCGTGACGCAGAGGCCGCCAGTGAGCGCAGCCGCTCGCCAAGGACGCCCGCACACCCCTCACACCCCCTCGTCAGGCGCCCGTTTTTGGCGCTCCAAAAAAAGTCGGCAGGGGTCGGGAAAGACCAGATAAACCTAACATGACCAACAAAACCGGGCTGCAGGCCGCGCCGTTGCTGGGTTTGAGAGATATTGATAAACCTAATATTTTTCTAATAAAACCCAACAATATTAGGTTTTGAGAATCTAATATTTCGTTCCGACAAGCCCTATATAAATCAACAACTTACGGCGATATTAGGTTTTCTATCTGGTCATATTGGAAACCGTTCTAATACGGAAAACCCAGCAACGGCGCGGCCTGCAGCCCGATGGGTGCTTGAAATATTGGATATCTGGTCGTTCCCGACCCCCCTACCCTTCCAGCCGGGAAAAAGGCCCCTTTTGGGCCATTACTTACCCGCTGGGGTATGTCGCCTGCCGGCATCACCACCATCTGTAAGAACGTTTACAGAATGTTGAAAGTCTGCTTACAATTGGTCTCATGGCCAACACCTTCAAACCGCAATGCCCGCACTGCCTCACCCGCGGTCGGGTGCGGTCAGTGAGGCGCATCACCAACACCTTCACCGAGCTGTACTGCGTGTGCCCCAACTGCTGCGCCGTGTGGTCGGGCTCGGTCGAGGCGGGCCACTTCATCAACCCGCCCATGCGCCGCCCTGACGGCCGCACCCTGGTGCCGGGCAACTACGAGTTCAACGAAGGCGGCGTGCTGGTGCCCAAGAGCGTCGAAGTGCAGAACCTGCGCAACCGCGCCGCCCCACCCGAGCCAGACCCCCGCCAGCTCGCGCTGGCGCTGCCCGCATGAAAGGCCCCGTTTCCCTGTGAGCGTGGGCGCCGTTCCATAGCGGCGCCCGGTGGATTAGCTGGGCCGTGCCACCGAGCGAGAAAACCACAGCAGTGCGGACAGGGTGCCGATCCTTCACCTTGAGACCGCACCGGTTCCCCCCGGCGGCCGTGAGCGCCGGGGACCACCACCTTCCCTTACAATCCCCACTCCACTCGGCCACCTTCAAACCGGCCGCCAGCGAGGACTCCTTTGTTTTAATCACACAGGAGATTCCTTTGCCTTTTTTTCCCCCTGCTAGTTCTGACAGGCCATGCGCCGACCGCAACCCCACCGATATCGATGGAGCGGCCGCATGAGCACGATCATTCACGCGCCCGGCTGGGCTCACACCGGCGCCAAGCCGGGCACCCTGTCCGGAGACCTGCATCAACTCATCAACGTCGCTGGCCCGCTGTCCAGCGGCATGGCCGTGGCGCTGGCACTTATCCAGGCCGCTGACCTCGCAGACCAGGACGGTACCCAGCCCTCGCTCACCAGCGCGCAGCGCGCCAGCCTGCTGGGCATGTGCACCGTGTCGGCCCAGCTGCTGGCCGATGCGACCAACGACGCCTGCAATGCGCTGATCGCGACCGCCGAACCGGTCTGATCGCCTTCACACCCAAAAACGGAAAAGCCCGGGAAACCGGGCTTTTTGATTGGGGGACGGCTATCTACACCGTCAACGAATCACCGGCGCCGCAGCCACCGCCAGGTCGGCCCAGCTCGGCCGGTCGAAGTCGATCACCTCATCGCCCAGCCATTCGTTCACCTCGGCGAACTTCTGCTGCATCGGCACCACCTCCAGCTCGTAGAACACGCCCATGGCCTCTTTGGCCGAGCCGAAGCCGCTGGAGTTCTCAGGCACCAGCCCGATCAGCTGCGGGGGCACGCGGTGCGCCGCCAAGACGTCGTCACGGCTCACGCTCTTGATGCGGAAAAACTCATCCTTCGCCGCGGCCTCGGCCGTGTGGATCAGCTGCAGGCCCTTGCCGTCGCCCTTGCCGCCCGGAGCGTACAGCAGCAGGTTGCGGAAGTTGCCCGGGCCTTTCGAGTCCTTCATCGCCTGGCGCAGGCTCTCCATGTCCATCTGCTCATGCAGCGGGTCGGTGATGTACAGGATGTACCCCGCGTGGGTGCCGTTGACGTAGTAGCGGCGCCGGAACAGCGTGGCCGACTCGTTGAGCCAGGCACTTTGCAGCGCGCTCAGGTAGTCGGGCGAACCGTAGATGTTCTGTGCCGGGTCGGGCTCGGCCAGCTGGTACACGCTGCCGCCGGGCAGCTGCTCGGCCTGGCCATAGCCGTGCAGCATGTCGCCGCCGCCGTCTGGCAGCGCCCAATACGTGCCCGGCTTCACCCCCACGCGGGTGAACATCGCCATTTCCTGGTGCACCCGCATCAGGTTGCCAAGGCGCGAGCGCGTGCGGCCGAAGAACGCGTTGCCGAACGTGAGGAAGTCGAACACCAGCCCGCTGAAGACCTGGCGCGACATCAGCGGCGTGGTCTTGAGCAGGCGCGCGAGCATGTTGCGCTTGAGCGCGATCGCGCTGCCGTGGTGCGCGCTCGATCGCAGCGTCTTCGCCAGCCCGGGCCAGCTGATCGGCGGCTCGTAGTAGTCCGACATGCGCGTGATGCCCATGTAGTCGTACAGGCTCTGATTCAGCGCCGGCTCGGGGTCGCCGAAGGTGAACGCCGTGGGCGCCAGGGCGGGCGAGAGCGTGCTGTCTTGCGGCGCTGCGGGGGTGGTGTTGGCTTCGGCCATGGTTGGGCTCCTGTGCGGGGGTGTTGGGTGGTGTGGCCGCGGGGCGGTCAGCTGATTTCAAGGAAGGCCTGTGTGCCGTGGCCGTCTGGCGACATCTGGCGCAGCGGCTGGTTGTCCAGCGCGTGCATCACGGCCCAGGCCAAGTCGGCGTGGCCGGTCTGTTCGTTGCGGTCGGCTTCGAAGGTGATCGCGTTGCCGCTGGCCGTCTGCACCCGGCGGATGCTCATGAACGCCCGGGCCAGATCGTTCCACCCCGCGTCCCACTGCAGGCGCTGGCTGCGCACCAGCTCTTTGGCGCGGATCACCAGGCGGGCCTTGGTCTCGGGGTTGTAGTTGATGCGTTTCGCGGCCGGGTAGAAGCCGCGCACGATGTCGTACACACCGATGCCGATGCCCGTCGTGTCGATGCCCATGAACTTCACGTTGTAGCGCTCGGTGATGCGCTTGATCGCGGCGGCCTGGCTCACGAAGTCCATGCCGCGCCACTCGTGTTTTTCCAGAATCCGGTAGGGTGCGCCCTTGGCCCGCGGCTCGGCCAGAACCACCAGCGCCGCGTTGTCGCGCGTGCGGCTCGGGTCGTAGCCCACCAGCACCGGTGTCAAGCCAAGCGGCCGGTTCAAGGTGCGGTTGAAGTCGCGCCAGGCCACCAGGCTGTCAACCCCGCAACTCAACAGCTCCTCGAAGCCGAACACGCTGGACGTGTCATCCATGAACTCGCACATGAGCAGCTGCGCGAACTCTTCCTCGCTGTACTCAAGCCGCAGTTGGTCGATGTCGAACAGATCACAGCCCGAAGCGAGCGCGTCCGTCACGGTGACGATCTGGCGCCACTGCCCGTCTGAGCACAACACGCCGCCGGCCAGCGCCTGGTGCGAGATGTCGATTTCCTTGCGCTTGTCCTTGCCCGACCAGAAGCCATAGGCCTCGTGGGTGATGCTGCTGGGGGTGCTGAAGTAGGTCTGGCGCCACTTCTTGTGCATCGCCATGCCCGAGGCCACTTTGCGCAGCTCTTTGAAGCGCTGCACCCAGAAGATTTCATCGAAATACACGTGGCCGTGGTAGCTCTGCGCCGTGCGTGCGCTGGTGCTCAGGAAATAGAGCGTCGCGCCCGGACCGCCGCCCTGGCAGTTGGCCAACACGATGGGGTTGCCCTTGAGCTCCACGCCCTGCTCGGCCGCGAAATCAATGATGTAGCCGCGGAACACCTCGGCCTGTGCTCGGCTGGCGCTCAAGAAGATCTGGTTGTCACCGGTCAGCAGCGCGTCCACGAACGCTTCGCGGGCGAAGTAGTAGGTGGCCCCGATCTGGCGGCTCTTGAGAATGTCGCGGATCCGGTGGCCCATCGCCCCGTGCCAGATGTGCTGGTAGCCAAACAAGCCCGCCATCAGGGCCTGCTGCAGCGCCGTGATCTGGTCATCCGTCACGAAATTCTGCGTGGCCCGCTTGTCCACATGGTTGCCCGCCTGGCGCTCGTTCAAGTGGCTGGGCTTGCCCGTCACGCCGTAGCGCTCGATCTTGGCCAAGCGCTCCACCTGGCGCATCAGCTGGTCGATCTCTTTGTAGTCCCCGTTGCTCTTGCCGTCCTTCGCGAGCAGTTGCACCAACCGCGCGTCGATGGCCTCGCTGATGCGCTGCGACACAGTGCATTCGTCCCAGCGCTCGCGGCTTTTCCAGCTGTAGGCCGTGCCCTCTGGGATCTGCAGCTCCCGGCAGATCTCGGCCACGGTGTAGCCCTGCCAATACAGGCGGCGCGCGTGCTGGCGGGTGCTACCCAATGGCGCGGCCGATGGGGGCATGTAGATGGGTGCGCTGGTGCTATCTGTAGGGGTCATGGGTTGCGACCGATGGTCGCAACGACTCCACCGGGGCGCCATGCGCCGCCGTTGGCAATGCCGCATTTGCCAACGCCCCGTGATTGCTCCGCGCGAGGCCAGCAAGAACACTACCCCTCATCGTCTACCCGACCACCCGGAGCGCACCCAACATGTCCAAAACCGCAGCCGCCAAGAAGTTCGCCAGCAAATGGTTCCGCGTCGCCACCGCCGGCGCCACCGTTGATGGCCGCACCATCTCCGCCGACCACCTCAAGCAGATGGCCAAGAACTACA
Organism: Burkholderiaceae bacterium; assembly: GCA_030654805.1. Lineage (GTDB taxonomy): Bacteria > Pseudomonadota > Gammaproteobacteria > Burkholderiales > Burkholderiaceae_C > PBB1. The sequence goes on along the minus strand of JAURWR010000065.1, from coordinate 10,346 downwards.
AGCGCGATCTGTACGGTGCCCGCGTCTGGCTCGAACACCTGCGCGGCGTCCTGCCCGACTCGGTCTTCAAAGCCCTGGGCGATGTGACGGCGCTGAAGACGGAAGAAGTGGACGGCAAAACCCGCCTGTTCGCCCAGATCGAACCCCTGCCCAGCCTGGTGGCCATGAACAAGGCCGGCCAGAAGATCTTCACCAGCATCGAGATCGAACCCAAGTTCGCCGACACCGGCGAGGCGTACTTTATGGGCCTGGCCGTGACGGACAGCCCGGCCAGCCTGGGCACCGAAGCCCTGAGCTTCAGCGTCAAGGCCCGCCGCCCCGACGACTTCAAAAACCACCTCTTCAGCACCGCCGAAGAGACCGAGATCGAGTTCGAAGAAGTGGCCGACGACGCCCCCGCGCAAGACTTCCAGCGCGCCACCAGCGCCCTGGAAAAGCTGGTCGGCCTGTTCACCGGCAAGGTCACCAAGCCCGACCCCAAGCCTGAAACCCAGACCCCTGGCACCTTCGACGCCGCCGCGTTCGGCGCCTCCATGGTCGAGCTGCAGACGGCCCTGGCCGAAGACAGCAAGGCCACCGCCGCCACGCTGCAGAAGCTCAGCGCCAAAGTGGACGAACAGGCCCGCACCATCCTTGAATTCAAGGGCAAGTTGGCCAAGCTCGACGCCGAGCCCGAGGGCGGCGGCCAGGGCGGACAGGGCCAGCAGCAATTCCAGCGCCAGCGCACCGGTGGCCCCAATGTGGAACTGACCGACTGCTGATCAGCCGCCCACCGCCCCGAATCACAAAAAACGTCAAACACCCTTCCCCGGAGCCCACACCATGCGCAACGAAACCCGTGCCCTCTTCAACGCCTACGTCGGCCAGCTCGCCACGATCAACGGCATCCCCAACGCCACCACCAAATTCACGGTGGAGCCCACCGTGCAGCAGCGTCTGGAGAAGCGCATCCAAGAGATTGCGGCCTTCCTTGGCATGATCAGCATCCAGGGCGTGCGTGAGCTGGTGGGCGACAAGATCGGCCTGGGCGTGACTGGCCCCATCGCCAGCCGCACCGACACCAGCGGAGCCGGCGAACGCACCCCGCGCGACGTGAAAGACCTGACCGAAACGGGCTACACCGCGAAACAGACCAACTACGACACGGCCATCAAGTACGCCACGCTCGACGCCTGGGCCAAGTTCCCCAACTTCCAGGCCATGCTGCGCGACGCCATCGTGCAACAGCAAGCGCTCGACCGCATCATGATCGGCTTCAACGGCACCAGCGCCGCCGCCACCACCAACCTGGTGGCCAACCCGCTGCTGCAAGACGTCAATATCGGCTGGCTCAAGCACATCGAAACCGATGCCCCGGAGCGCGTGATCTCCGAGGTGGTGGCCGCGTCGGGCGAAGTCACGGTGGGCGCGACCGGCGATTACAAAAACCTCGACGAACTGGTGTACGAAGCCGTCAACAGCCTGATCGACCCCTGGCACCGTGAAAGCGCTGACCTGCGCGTGATCATCGGCCGCGAGATCAAGACCGACCACATCCAGCCGCAGATTGCCAACAACCCGTTGCCCAGCGAGCGTGAAGCCCTCTCGCGCCTGATCGCTCTGAGCCGCATCGGCGGCGTGGCCTCGCTCAACGTGCCATATGTGCCCGCTGGCTCGATCCTGATCACGATTCCGAAGAACCTGGCCATCTATTACCAGGACGGCGGCCGCCGACGCTCGGTGATCGACAACCCGAAAAAGGACCAGATCGAGAACTACGAGTCCTCGAACGACGCCTACGTGGTCGAAGACCACGGCGCCGCCTGCCTGATCAAAAACGTGACCTTCGTCTGACCCGACACCCACCAGAGCCCTGAGAGAAACCCCGCCCGGCCATGAGCGCCGGGCGGGCGAAGGCAACAGAGAAAAAGGACAGACCCATGGGACACCTCGCCGACCACTTCAAACGCGTCCAGGCCGCCCGCCAGGCCGCCGCATCGGTCAACCCCGAAGCCCTGGCCGTCGAGCAAGAAGGCCGCACGCAGTACGAGCACATGCTCCTGCTGCTCGACACCCACCAGCAGCAGCTGCGCAACCTGCAGAGCATGAAAGCCCGCGCCGCCCACAAGGCCACACTGCTGGGCGAATACGCGCCCTACCTGGCCGGCCTGGTCGAAGCCGGCGCGAGCCAGCAAGACAACGTGCTGGTCACCCTCATGCTCTGGCACTTTGACTGCGCCCTGATCGGCGAAGCCTTGGAGTTGGCCGATGTGGCGCTGGCCAGCAAGATGGCCATGCCCGAGCAGCACCGCCGCAACCTCGCCACCGTGGTGGTCGAAGAAACCGCCGACCTGCTGCTCGCTGGCAAGGGCGCCGACACCACGTATGAGGCCCTGGGCTACATCAACCAGGCCGAACATATGACCGAAGGCGCCGACATGCCCGACCCTGTTCGCGCCAAGTTGCTCAAAGCCAAAGGCCGGGCCCTTCGCGCCGTCGAGTTCGGCGAAGGCGATGAAGCCGAAGCCATTGCCCGCGACGAACAGGCCCTGGCCGTCATGAAGCGCGCCCTGGCGCTCGACAAGAACGCCGGCGTCAAGAAAGACATCGAACAACTGGAGCGCCAGATCAAGAACGCAGGCAAAGCCGCCGACTGATCGCCCGCCCAGATCCCGAGTGCCCCCGCACGCCGGGGCGGCCCTGAAGTCCGACGCAACGACTTACCGCTCACGCCGACGACAGCAGAATCACCGCCCCAACTTTTCCAGAGCCCTGCCGCCATGTCCATGATCGCCAGCGGCGGCCCGGCCGCCCCACCCGCCCGCGACAACCTCGCGAACTCGCCCTGGTGGCCCAGCGTCAGCTTCACCGCCTACCGCGCCGCCAGCCGCATCGACCGCACCGCCAGCGATGATCAGGCCCTCGTGGCGCTCACCGAAGCCCTGGGCAGCGTCAACGCCCAGTTGGCCGGCTGGCTCAGCCTGCGCAAGTCGGCAGACCCCGCCGTTACCTGCCTGAGCGACCTGGTCGCCCCCGAACACCAGGCGATCGACTACTACGAAGAGCGCTACATCCGCGCCGTGCACAGCACCGCCGATGCCCTGCTCACCGAGCGGTACCGCGACTTCGACAGCACCGCCGATGGCGACCGCCGCGCCGACGCCATGGAAGGCCGCATCGACGCCTACCGCCGAGACGCGCAACACGCCATTGCCGACATCACCGGTGTGCGCCGCCGCACCGTCGAGCTGCTGTAACCGGGCCGCGCCACCATGATGCAGATCACCAGCAAGCAGGGCGACATGGTCGATGAGCTGGCCCTGCGCGCCTACGGCCGCCGCGACGGAACCACCACCGCCATGGTCCTGCAGGCCAACCCCGGCCTGTGCCAGCAGCCCGTGCTGCTGCCCGCCGGCATCGTCATCAACCTGCCAGCCGCCCCGGTCACCATGACCGACCGGCGCGTGAAGCTGTGGGACTGAGCGCATGAGCAAACTGCAGCAGCTCCGCGAAGCCGTGATCGCCGCGGCCACCGCCAAGCCCATCGAGGCCGACCAGCTGTTCACCTTCCTGCGCGACGGCCGCATCGTCGACACCGGCGCAGGCCTGCGCTACGAGGCCACCGCCATCGTCATCGTGACGGACTGGCGCCACAGCGCCCACCCCATCGCCCGCGCCCTGGCCCTGTGGCTGCGCACCCACGAAAACGCCAGCCTTGAAGCCCTGCAGTTCGAGGTGGACGTGATGAGCCACGAAATGGTCGACCTGCAGTTCCAGCTGCCCTACACCGAAACCGTGGTGTTCGACGGCCCCGAGTTCGCCGCCTGCGCCGCCGCCGTGCCAGACCCCGATTCGTTCCTGCCGCGCTGACCGGCCGCCGCCATGGCCACCGACACCGCCGTTCTCGAAGCCCTGTACAACGCCCTTGAAGCGCCCGGCCGGCGCCGGCTCATGCGCGGCATCGTCCAGGCCGTGCGGCGCGAGCAGAGCCAGCGCATCGCCCGCCAGGTGGACCCCGAAGGCCAGCGCTTCGCCCCGCGCGCTGCCGCTCAAGCGCGCAAAGACCAGGCCAAAGGCCCCATGTTCCGCCGGCTGCGCCTCATCAAGCACATGGTCGCCCAGGCCGACGAAAGCGAAGGCCTGGTTGGCTTCAAGAGCCGCGCCGAGCGCATCGCCCGCGTGCACCAGCACGGCGAGATGGACGCTCCCCGCCCCGGCTGGCGGCCCGTGCGCTACCCCGTGCGCCAGCTGCTCGGCGTGAGCGACAAGACCGAGCGCATCGTGTGGGACGCGCTGGAGCAACACCTGCTGAAATGACCTCTAGAATGTAACTTCACTTACATCTACAGGGATCCACATGAAGACGTTTTTCAAAGTTGTCGCCTACTCATTCCTCGGTCTTTTCCTCCTGGGCATCGTCGCGGCCATGTTCTCCGACGACAAGGCGCCGAGCAGCAGCGGCAGCAACAGCAGCTCAGCAGCCAGTGAGCCAGCGGACGCACCCGAGCACGAGCCTTTGCCGGAAGTCACAGCCCGAGAGCTGGCCCAGGCCTACGATGAAAACACCGTGGCCGCGGACACCAGATTCAAGGGTCTGCGCTTCCGGGTGTCCGGTGTGGTGACAGACATCAACACCGACTTCATGGGCGACCCGGTGATCGTGCTGCGCGGTGGCGTCAACCAGTTCATGGAGCCGCAATTCGGCTTCGACAAGAAATCAGCCCAGGCGCTTGCCCAGGTCCGGAAGGGATCGACGGTCACCATGGAATGCGAAGGCAAGGGCGATGTTGCCAAGACTCCCATGTCCGACGACTGCGAACTGGTGAACTGACCCTTCGCTGAAGCGGCGCCAAAGCGCGCCGCCCCCGTTGGCAATCCAAGCAATGCCAACGCCCGCCGCTGGCCCTCTCGCGCGAGGGCTGGGACCATGGCGGCATGCCTGCAAAGTCCCCCCGCGACGAGTTCAACAACGCCGACAACGAGCGCGCGTTGAACCTGCTCGTGCGCCTGGGCACGCTGTACGAGATCGATTACGCCATCGTGCCGCCCCGCGCCCGGGTGCAGTCGGGTGAGCTGATCACCGACTTTCTGCCCCTGCCCGAAGAGATCGGCAACAACTACCGCCGCTGGCGGCCCTGCCGCGTGGGCACGCAGGTGGTGTTTGCCTGCCCATCGGGCGACTCGCGCCAGGGCGTGATCGTCGCGCTCTACAACACCCAGGCGATCGAGCAGCCCGACACCGACGAAGCCACCGACCTGATCCTGTTCGAAGACGGCACCGAGATCCGCAAGGACGGCTCTCAGCTGCTGGTCGACTCGGCCGTGCCCGTGACGATCAAGGCCGACACCATCACGCTGGAAGGCGACGTGATCTGCACCGGCGGCAACCTCACCAAAGAAGGCGGCACGGTCACCCACGACGGTGTGTCGATCGACAAGACGCACATCCACGAAATCATCTACCCGGTGGCCGGTGCGCCGGTCACACCGCCGGTGAACTGACCATGACCACCATTGCCGACTTCCAGGGCATGGACGCCGCCACGGGCCGCGCCATCAGCGGCACCACGCACCTGGCGCAATCCATTGGCGACATCCTGAACACGCGCATCGGCACCCGCGTCGAGCGCCGCCAGTACGGCAGCAACGTGCCCGACTACATCGACGCGCCCATGACCGCGGTGCAGCGCACCCGCTGCTACGGCGCCGCGGCGGCCGCCCTGCTGAGCTGGGAGCCGCGCCTGCGCCTGGCGCGCGTGCAGCTGCTGCGCGGCGAAGCCGGTACCGGCATGCAGGGCCGCCACGTGTTCGCGGTGGATCTGCAGCTCGAAGCGGGTGATGTGCAGCTGGAGGTCCCGGTATGAGCGGCGAAGCCTTTGCCGACATCACGCTCGACGCCCTGCCCCGCCCGGCCATCGTCGAGGCGCTGGACGTTGAAACCCTGATCGCACAGCGCAAGGCCCGGCTGATCGAGCTGCACCCCGCCTGCGCGGCCGTGCTGTCGCTCGAATCGGAGCCGCTGACCAAGCTGGTCGAGGCCGGCGCCTACCGCGAGCTGCTGCTGCGCCAGCGCTACAACGAGGAAGCCCTGGCGCTCACGCTCGCGTTTGCCCTGGGCGCCGACCTGGACCACATCGGACTGACGTATTACCAGGAACCGCGCCTGGTCATCACGCCCGCCGTGGGCGCCGTGCCCGAGGTGCTGGAGGCCGATGCCGCCTACCGCCGCCGCCTGCAGCTCAAGCCCGCCAGCTGGAGCACCGCCGGCCCGCGCGACGCCTACCTGTTCCACACCCTGAGCGCCCACGCCGACGTGCTCGACGCCGGCATCAGCACGCCCTACCCCGGCACCACCATCGTGGCCGTGATGGGCCGCGCCGAAGATGGCCAGCCCACGCCCGAGGCACTGGCCGCCGTCGAAGCCCGCTTGAACGACCTGGAGGTGCGCCCGCTGTGCGAGCGCGTCATCGTGCAGCCGGTGGCCGTGTGGCTGTACGCCGCCCATGTGCGGATCTGGACCTACCCCGGCGCCGACGCCGCGGCCAAGACCACCGAGGCCACCGCCGCGCTCAATGCCCTGGTGGCCAGGCTCTACGCCGTGGGCATGGACGCCACGCGCAGCGCCATCGCCGCCGCCGCCCACGTGGCCGGTGTGCAGCGGGTCGAGGTGACGCAACCCACCGAAGACGTGGTGTGCGACCCCACCCGGGTTGCGCGCTGCACCTGGGTGAACGTTGAATGGGTGGGCAACGCGCAATGAGCACGCCCGAGCGCCTCAACAACTACGCGCCCGGCGCCGGCGTGGTGTTGCCCGCCAACGCCACGGCGCTGGAGCGCGCGCTCGACCAGCTCGACGGCGAACGCCTCTGGGGCACCGTGGCCGGCCGCGCCGGCACCAGCGGGCTGGCGCGCGTGGTGCCCTTCCTGGCCGACGCCGAAACCTGCCCCATGGCCTGGCTCCCGCTGCTGGCCTGGGCCTTCCGCCTCGACTTCTTCGACACGGCGTGGCCCGAGCGCTTCCAGCGCGACATGGTGAAAAACGCCCGCCGCATCAACCAGCTGCGCGGCACCGTGGCCGGCATCAAGCTCATGCTGGAGCTGCTGGGCCACCCCAATGCCCAGGTGATCGAAACGCCCGGCGCGCGCCGCCGGGGTGATGGCGCTGGCCGACACGGCGTGTGGCGCCGCGCCAAGGCCGCCGACTGGGCCACCTTCTCCATCGTGCTCACCAACCCCATCAGCGACCGCCAGTTCCAAATCCTGCGCAACGCGCTTGACCGCGTGAAGCGCAACTGCTGCTGGCTGGTCGAGATGAACCACCCCAAAGCGCCCCTGCTGCGTGGCCTCGGCTACCGAAGAGGCGATGGCTACACCCGAGGAACCGTCTAAATGTCCAACATCGCAGTAAGCAACGACTGGCCCGCCGGCGTCTACCAGTACGCCGATGGCGACGTGCTCGACGGCGGCGCCGATTCGAGCGAAGTGCTCCCGCTAAAGCAGCTGGCCAACCGCTCCCTGTTCCAGCGCCTGGCCAACGTGACGCCCTGGGATTCGGCCCTGGCCGCTGAATTCGGCTACCCGAACAAGGCGGTTGTCATGCACGGCGGCCTGAGCTGGCGCGCCTTGGTGGCCAACGCGGTGGAGCCAGGCACCGACGTCACCAAGTGGGAACGCTGGGGATACAGCGAGAGCGAGCTGGCCGACTTGCTCGCCGATATTTCTCTCAACTTCTCGGGGCCGCAAACGCTGACCGAGGCCGAGCGCGAGCAGGCGCATGAAAACCTGGCTTTGCCGGTCGAGTTCATCAGCTTTTTTGATGGCGATTCGGTCACGGTGCCGACCGGCGGTGTGGGCGCCAAGATGACGCTGGCCGGCTGCACGGTGGTCCAGGCCGGCGACATCACAACGCTGGGAGACAACGTGGTCATCGCCAAAGCCGGCGTCTACGGCATTTCGGCGTGCTGTTGGATGGTCTCGCTGGACGCAGGGATCTTCAGCGGCCCGCTGTCCGTTGAGATCAATGGCGCGACCACATCGCTCATCGAAGCGCCGAGCGTGGACCACTTTACAACGCCCTACGCCGGCATGGGCCGGCGGGTCAATCTGGCCGGGTTTGCCCGGCTGGTGCCTGGCGACACGGTGGCCCTGCGCCAAGTGCAGCAAAACACCCGGCTGTCTGAAAACATCATCGGCTTCATCGTGACACGGCTGGCCTTCTGAAGGGGCGAACAAAAATGAACAACTTGACGTATTTGCGCGATGCCTCCACGGGTCGGTTCCAGGCGTTGGCCGAAGAGTCTCGAAAATCCCTGGAGCGCCTGCCGTCCGAAGAGCGACCCGAGCTTTTCTCGGGATCCGACCCCTTGGTGATCGAGTGGCTGGCCGCGCAGGAACGATCTGCCGCCGTGGGTGCAGCGCTGTCTTTCGCCAACACCACCCGCGAACGCGTCGCCAAAGCCACCCACTACCTGCAAACCAGCCGCTGGCCCGTGCAGCTCGCCGCGGCGCAAGACGTGCTCGCCCAGGGTGAGCAAGCCCAGCCGCTGCACCTGCAAATGATCGACCTCGAAGCCCGTCTGCGCGCCCGGGGCGAGACGCGCGAGCAGCTGGCGCAGAAGGTCATTGCCAACAGCGGCGTGTTCACCCTGGTGGGCGCGGCCGTGGACGGCATCGAGACCGCCACGCTCGACGCCCTGCGCGCCTACGCCGGCAGCGACCCCGCCGCGCTCGCCGCCATCGTCGCCCAGGCCCGGCTCGACCTGCAGGTGGAGCTGATCGCCATCTTCACCCCCGCCCTGGGCGAACCCCAGGCCCTGGCGCTGGTGGCCCAGATCCTGGGCGAATGAGCGCGCACCAGCGAGCAGCCGCATGACCACCACCACGCCCCCCTTCACCCCGTTCAACACCATCGGCGGCACCGCCAAGGGCCAGTTGATCGCCTTCTACACCGGCGACCACGCCGGCGACGGCCTGGCCGCTCAGCTGGGCGTGGGCATCATCCGCTGGGCACAAAAAGGCGCCCAGTTCGCCGACACATCTCACTGCGAGCAGATCCTCGCCATCCACCCCAACGGCTCGGTCGACATCGGCAGCGCCACCCTGCGCCGCGAACACCCCGTCACCGGGCAGAACGGCGTGCGCGTCAAGCGCGGCGTGGTGCTCAACCCCGCGCACTGGCGCGTCTACTGGTGCCCGCAGAGCGAGGGCCTGTTCGACCCCACCGCCGCCGGCGAGCTGCTGGCCCGGCAAGACGGCAAGCGCTACGACCTCATGGGCGCCGTGGCCAGCGCCGTGCTGCGCGTGCGCCACGCAGTGGCCCGGTGGTTCTGCAGCGAGATCGTCATGGCCTGCGCCGGCTTCATCGACACCTGGCTTTTCACGCCCGCGCGGGCCGAAGCCGTGATCGCCAGCTACGGCCGCAACATCACCCAGGCGTTTTTTGCCTCCATGAGCGAACTGCAACGGGGATCCACACTGTGACCACCATCACCGACATCAAAGCCATCGCCCACGTGGCCGGCAGCGCCTTCGCGCTCAGCATCAGCACCGAAACCGCCCCCATCGACATCCCGGGCGAGCCCTCGCCAGACCTGGCAGCGTGGGGCGTGGCGGTCATGCTCAAGGGCCGCACCTTCGCGGTAGAGATCCCCGGCGTGTGGGTGTCCAGCGTCACGCCCTGGACGCTGAATTTCACGCAAGACAACACCACCCCCTGGCCGCTGGGTGACTACGAAGTGCGCCTCGCCTTAACCCCGCCAGACGACAGCGGCCGCAAATTCATCCAGCCCATGGGCCTGGTGGTGGAGGTGACCCGATGAGCGCCACCCCAATCAGCGTGCCCGTGTCCGTGATCTGGACCGTGCGCAGCACCGGCCAGAGCGCCGAAGCCACGCCAGCTACGCCCCTGCAGGTGTCGGTGGCGCAGGTGCACATCGGCCTCAAAGGCGCCCAGGGCCTGCAGGGCCTTCAAGGGCTGCAGGGCTACAAGGGCGACAAAGGCGATAAGGGCGACGTCGGGGATGTGACGCCGGCGGCCGAAGCGGCTCGCAACGCCGCTCAGACGGCCCGGGACGATGCGCTGACGCACGCTGGCACGGCCGGTACGCAGGCGGGTGTGGCGACGACAAAGGCGGGCGAAGCGGCTGCGTCTGTGGTGCTGGCCGAGGCAGCGCGGGATGCGGCGTTTGTGAACGCCGACGTGTACGCCGACGTGGCCACCGGGCTGGCGGCTGTGGCCGATGGGGTGCAGTTTCAGGTGGTGTCGGCCGATGGGATGAGCATTCAGCGGTATCGGCGGGATGCTGGGCCGGTGGCTGTGGATTTGACTGAATACCCCAGCGCGTCCGGTGTCTATCAAAAAATCAGAA
>JAURWR010000050.1 GCA_030654805.1 Burkholderiaceae bacterium | reverse complement strand
TTCTGCCCGGCCCATGCGACCTGCCACGCTGACCCCGCCTGCTCCCACCGATGCGCCTGCCGGAGCGCCGCGTTCCGACTGGTCGGTGCTGAAGAAGTTGCTGCCGTATGTGTGGCGGTGGCGGCACCGCGTCGCGCTGGCGCTGGCCTGCCTGATCGCGGCCAAGGTCGCCAACGTCGGTGTGCCGCTGGTGCTGAAGAACCTGGTCGACGCGCTGGCGCTGAAGCCGGGCGACCCGCAAGCGGTGCTGGTGGTGCCGGTGGCGCTTCTGGTCGGCTACGGCGCGCTGCGGCTGTCGATTACGCTGTTCACCGAGCTGCGCGAATTCCTGTTCTATCCGGTTGCCGCGCGCATCGCCCGCCGAGTCGGGCTGGAAACCTTCGACCACCTCCTGTCGCTGAGCCTGCGCTTCCATCTCGAACGGCAGACCGGCGGCGTGTCGCGCGACATCGACCGCGGCTCGCGCTCGATCCAGTCCCTGTTGAACTACCTGATCTACAACATCGTGCCGACGCTGGTCGAGATCACGCTGGTCATCAGCCTGCTGTCGGCGAAGTTCGACGGCTGGTTTGCCGCCATCGCCTTCAGCGCGCTGCTGCTGTACATCGTGTTCACCGTGACGGTGACCGAGTGGCGCACTGCGTTCCGGCGCGCGATGAACGAGCAGGACTCGAAGGCCAGCACCAAGGCCGTCGACGCGCTGATCAACTACGAGACCGTCAAATACTTCAGCAACGAGAAGTTCGAGCAGGCGCGCTACGACGAGAACCTGCAGCGGCTGGAGCGCGCGTCGATCAAGTCGCAGACCTCGCTGTCGGTGCTGAACCTGGGCCAGAGCCTGATCATCGCCACCGCGGTCACGCTGCTGGTCTGGCGCGCGACCGAAGGCGTCGTCGCCGGCACGATGACGCTGGGCGATCTGGTGCTGGTCAACGCGCTGATGATCCAGCTCTACATCCCGCTCAATTTCCTCGGCGTCATCTACCGCGAGATCAAGCAGTCGATGATCGACATGGAGAAGATGTTCGCGCTGCTCGGTCAGAACCGCGAGGTCGCCGATGCGCCGGATGCGCGACCGCTGGACATCGACCACGCCGCAGGAGGCGCCGAGGTGCGCTTTCGCAACGTGACCTTCGGCTACGGTCATGGGAAAGAGCTCGACCGGACCATCCTGCACGACATCAGCTTCGACATCCCGGCCGGCAAGACGGTGGCGGTGGTCGGCCCGTCGGGATCCGGCAAGAGCACGCTGGCGCGGCTGATGTTCCGCTTTTACGACGTATCGGCGGGCCGCATCGAGATCGCCGGGCAGGACATCCGCACGGTCACCCAGCACAGCCTGCGGCAGGCCATCGGCATCGTGCCGCAGGACACGGTGCTGTTCAACGACACCATCGAATACAACATCGCCTACGGGCGCACGTCGGCCCAGCGGTCGGAGGTCGAGGCGGCGGCGCAGTCGGCGCACATCCATGCCTTCATCGCCTCGACGCCCAAGGGCTACGACACGATGGTCGGTGAGCGCGGCCTCAAGCTGTCGGGCGGCGAGAAGCAGCGGGTGGCGATTGCCCGCACCCTGTTGAAGAACCCGCCGATCCTGATCTTCGACGAGGCCACGTCGGCCCTCGATTCGGCGAACGAGCGCGCGATCCAGGCCGAGTTGCAGGGTGTGGCTCGCAACAAGACGGCGCTGGTCATCGCCCACCGGCTGTCGACGGTGGTCGACGCGCACCAGATTCTGGTGATGGAGCACGGCCGCATTCTCGAGCGTGGCTCGCACGCCGAATTGCTGGCGTTGAATACCCGTTACGCCGAGATGTGGCGCTTGCAGCAAAGCCGCAGCGACAACCCGCAGGACTCGGAAGATGCGGTACGGGCGGCGGATTCCAGCCCTCAAACCCCGCCGGCCTGACCTGATTCGGCCTGGGTGGCATGAAGGTTGCGCACGTCAGTTCCATCCACGGAGGTCCTTTCGCTCCCTCGGGATATGCGTAGTCGGCTGACTATCCAAACCGGGCCGCTTGTGTTGACATGCGGCCGTGCCCGCGTTTGGAACCCACCAACGAATACGAATGGAGTTGTCATGAAGAAATCCGTTGTCGCTTTGGCTGCATTGATGGCTTGGGGTGTTGCTCAGGCCGACACCCTCGGGAAGATCAAGGAAACCGGCACCGTGACCATGGGCGTGCGCGAATCGTCTGGCGCCCTGAGCTACACGCTCGGCGACGGCAAGTACGTGGGCTACCACGTCGAGATCTGCACGCACGTGCTGGGCGACATCCAGAAGCAGCTCGGCCTCGCCAAGCTCGACATCAAGTACCAACCGGTGACGTCGCAGAACCGCATTCCGCTGGTGCAGAACGGCACCGTCGACATCGAGTGCGGCTCGACGACCAACAACGCCACGCGCCAGAAGGACGTCGCGTTTGCCGTCACCACCTTCGTCGAGGAGGTGCGCATCGCGGTCAAGGCCAATTCGGGCATCACCTCGATCGCCCAGCTCAATGGCAAGAAGGTTGCCACGACGACCGGAACGACTGCGGTGCAGACGTTGCGCAAGAACGAGAAGGCCACCGGCGTCAACTTCGAGGAGGTCTACGGCAAGGACCACGCGGACAGCTTCCTGCTGATGGAGTTGGGTCGCGCCGACGCCTTCGTGATGGACGGTGCGATCCTGGCCGGCAACATTGCCAAGTCGAAGAATCCGGCGGATTTCAAGATCGTCGGCGAGGTCCTGTCGGTCGAACCAATCGCGATCGTGCTGCGCAAGGACGATCCGGCCTTCAAGAAGGCGGTCGACGACAGCATCAAGGGCCTGATGAAGTCCGGTGAGATCGCCAAGATCTGGGACAAGTGGTTTCTGCAGCCGATCCCGCCGAGCAACACCCGTGTCGGTCTGGCGGTCAGCGAGTCGACCAAGGCCGCCTGGGCTGCGCCCAACGACAAGCCGATGGAAGACTACGTCAAGAAGTGATCCCGACTGCCCCGTCCACACCACGCTGACAAGAACACAGGGAGCGAGCCTTGGCAAGCAATTGGGATTGGCAGGTGTTCTGCAAGAGCACCCTGGAGGGTGAGGTCCAGCCGAGCTGTTTCGGCACCGGCGGCGACATCACCTACCTCGACTGGCTGCTGTCGGCTTGGGGCTGGACGCTGTCGGTATCGCTGCTGGCGCTGGTCGTGGCGCTTTCAGTCGGTGCACTGATGGGCGTTCTTCGCACCGCGCCCAACAAGACCTGGATGTTCATCGGCAACGCGTGGACGGAGCTGTTCCGCAACATTCCGCTGCTGGTGCAGGTCTTCCTCTGGTACTACGTGATCCCGGAGCTGATCCCGCCGTTGAAGCAGGTCCCGAGCTTCCTGTTGATGGTGTTTGCGTTGGGGTTCTTCACGTCGGCGCGGGTGGCCGAGCAGGTCAAGGCCGGTATCCAGGCCTTGCCGAAAGGCCAACGCTACGCCGGCTTGGCGATGGGTCTGACCCTGCCGCAGACCTACCGCTACGTGCTGCTGCCGATGGCGTTTCGCATCGTCATCCCGCCGCTGACCAGCGAATCGATGAACATCGTCAAGAACTCGTCGGTGGCGTTTGCGATCAGCATCGCCGAATTGACGATGTTTGCGCGGCAGGCCGGTGAGGAAACCTCGCGCAACATCGAGATCTACCTCGCGGTGACAGGCCTGTATTTCTTGTCAGCTTTCGTCATCAGTCGCGTTGCGCTCTTCATCGAGAACCGCGTCCAGGTGCCAGGGATGATCGGGGGCGGCAAATGATGAGCCTCTACGTCACGCTGCTCCTGCCCCCCGAGGTGGCGCAGGCCCCCTTGGGACGGCCCGGCGGGAGGCCTGAATGAACCTGGACTTCGGATTCTTCGATTGGAGCGTCGTTTCCAGCTTCATCCTCACGGGGCTGTTCTTCTCGTTGCAGCTGACCGCCATTGCGATGGTCGGCGGCATCGCACTCGGCACCGTGCTGGCGCTGATGCGGCTCTCGGGCAAGAAATGGTTGGTGCTCCCGGCCTCTGCGTATGTCACCACGCTGCGCTCGATCCCGCTGGTGATGGTGATTCTCTGGTTCTTCCTGCTGATCCCTGCCGGGTTCTATTCCGGGATCGCGGGCAGCTGGGGGTCCAACCACCGCGCCGAACTGAGCGCCATCATCACCTTCACGGTGTTCGAGGCGGCCTACTACTCTGAGATCATGCGCGCCGGCATCCAGTCGGTGCCACGGGGTCAGGTGTACGCCGGCTACGCGGTGGGCATGAGCTACGCGCAGACGATGCAGCTGGTGGTGTTGCCGCAGGCCTTCCGCAACATGCTGCCGGTGCTGATGACGCAGACCATCATCCTGTTCCAGGACACCTCGCTGGTCTACGCGATCGGTGCCTACGACCTGCTGAAGGGCTTCGAGATCGCCGGCAAGAATTTCAATCGCCCGGTCGAAACCTACCTGGTCGCCGCCGTCGTGTATTTCGTCATCTGCTTCAGTCTGTCGATGCTGGTGCGTCGGCTGCAGAAGAAGATCGCCATCATCCGATGAACAGAGGTCTTCCACACTTCACTCCTTCCCCCGCTGGGGGAAGGCCGGGATGGGGGCGGCAGTACGCCGATCACAGAGGCTGCACATGATCGACATCAAGAACATCTCCAAGTGGTACGGCAGCTTCCAGGTGCTGACCGACTGCACCACCTCGATCAAGAAGGGCGAGGTCGTCGTGGTGTGCGGGCCGTCCGGTTCGGGCAAGAGCACGCTGATCAAGACCGTCAACGCGCTCGAACCGTTCCAGAAGGGCGACATCGTCGTCGACGGCATCAGCATCGCCGATCCGAAGACCAACCTGCCGAAGCTGCGTGCGCGTGTCGGCATGGTGTTCCAGCATTTCGAGCTGTTCCCGCACCTCACCGTCACCGAGAACCTGACGCTCGCGCAGATTCGGGTGCTCAAGCGCAATCCGGACGATGCCAAGACGCGCGGTCTGAAGATGCTCGACCGCGTCGGCCTGATGGTGCACAAGGACAAGTTCCCCGGCCAGCTGTCGGGCGGTCAGCAACAGCGCGTCGCGATCGCCCGTGCGCTCAGCATGGACCCGATCGTGATGCTGTTCGACGAGCCGACCTCGGCGCTCGACCCCGAGATGGTCGGCGAGGTGCTCGACGTGATGGTCCAGCTCGCCAATGAAGGCATGACGATGATGTGCGTCACGCACGAGATGGGCTTCGCTAAGAAGGTCAGCCACCGCGTGATCTTCATGGACGCCGGCAAGATCGTCGAGGACTGCACACGCGAGGGCTTCTTCGGCCAGCCCGAGCAGCGCTCGCCGCGCGCCAAGGAATTCCTGTCGAAGATCCTGCAGCACTGAGCGGAGCACCGAGTCGCGCGCCGCTCTTCGCAGGAACGCGGGAGCAGCGCAAGGCGCGATGCAAAATCGCCGGATGAATTCGCTGACCCTCACGCGTCCCGACGACTGGCATCTGCACCTGCGCGATGGCGCCGCGATGGCCGCGGTGCTGCCCGACACCGCGCGGCAGTTCGCCCGGGCGATCGTGATGCCCAACCTGAAGCCGCCCGTGACCAGCACTGCGCAGGCGCTGGCCTATGCCGCGCGCATCCGTGCCGCGCTGCCGGCAGGGCTTGTGTTCGAACCGCTGATGACGTTGTACCTGACCGACCAGCTGCCGCCCGACGAGATCGCGCGGGCGAAGGACGCCGGCATCGTCGCGGTCAAGCTGTATCCCGCGGGCGCGACCACCAACAGCGATGCCGGCGTCACCGATCTGCGCAAGACGCATGCGACGCTGGACGCGATGCAGCGCCTCGGCATGCCGCTGCTGGTGCACGGCGAGGTCACCGATCCCGACATCGACCTCTTCGACCGCGAGGCGGTGTTCATCGACACGAAGCTGATCCCGCTGCGGCGCGACTTCCCCGAACTGAAGATCGTCTTCGAGCACATCACCACGCGCGAGGCGGCGCAGTACGTCACCTCGGCCGGCGTCCACACGGCCGCAACCGTCACCGCGCATCACCTGCTCTACAACCGCAACGCGCTGTTCATGGGCGGCGTGCGGCCGCACTACTACTGCCTGCCGGTGTTGAAGCGCGAGGTGCACCGCCAGGCGCTGGTGGCGGCAGCCACGTCGGGCAGCGATCGATTCTTTCTCGGCACCGACAGCGCACCGCATGCGGTGCACCTGAAGGAACACGCCACCGGCTGCGCCGGCTGCTACACCGCGCTGTCGGCGATCGAGCTGTACGCCGAGGCCTTCGAGGCGGCCGGAGCGCTAGAGCGTTTGGAAGGTTTCTCCAGCTTCCATGGCCCCGCGTTCTACGGCCTGCCGCGCAACACCGGAACGATCACGCTGCGCCGCGAGGCGTGGACCCTGCCTGAATCGCTGCCCTTCGGCGAAACCCAGCTCAAACCCTTGCGTGGTGGCGAAGTGCTGCCCTGGCGCCTTGTTGCCTGAACCGGGAAACCCCATGGACTCCACCACCCGCATCGCGTTGCTGATCGACGCCGACAATGTTTCCGTCGAGGTCTTGCGCCAGGTGCTGCACAAGCTTGGCCTGTCCGCCGCGCGTCTGCAGCATCGGCGGGCCTATGGCAGCGTGCAGAAGGCGGCCGAGTTCGCTGAAGTCTGTCGCGACCACGCCATCCGCTTCCTGCCGAGCACTTTCGCCGGCCCCAACGCCACCGACATCGCGATGGCGATCGATGCGGTCGAGCTGGTGCTGCGGCAGCCGGTCGACGAGGTGGTGATCGTGTCGTCCGACATGGACTACTCGCCGCTGATCGTGCGGCTGCGCGAGCTCGGCTGTCGCGTCACGGGCTACGGCCAGCAAGGCAAGTCGGGCCGCGACATCGAGCGCGACTACGAGCGCGTCTACGACCAGTTCGAGGTGATCGGCTTGGCGAAGGTGCGGTCGGCCGCGCGGTCGTCGAGCCGCGCCGCCGCACCGCTTGAGACGGTCGCACCTGCCGCACCGATCTCGACGCGCGCGCGCCGGCCCGCTGCGCGTGTGGCGATCCCTGTCCCCCTCACCGTCCCGACCGAGGCCCCTGCCGTCGAGACGCCGCCGGTGCGCTCCACTCCATCACGAAGGCGGCCGGCAGCCAAGACCCCGCCTGCGGCGAAGGCTCTGGCGCCGCTGGCAGCAGCGCCGCGCGCACTGCCTGTTGCCGTCGAAGCGGTGCTCGACGCTTGCCCCGACCTGCGTGGCGGCACGGCCGTCCGGCTCAATGGCGTGGCGGTCGCGTTGCGCGAGCGGGGCCTGCTGACCAAGAGCGGCAAGACCACGTCCTTCTTCAAGAAGCTGGAAGCGCATTTCGCGTTGCTGCCTATTGAAAAGCCCGAGTCGGTGCGTTTCCTGGGGGGCGCGCCTGCGGGTGACTGATTGCGCAGGCGGCCGCATGGCCGGTGTGTCGATCGACTGGACTGTGCCGTGGCTGGCACTCCATCGCGCCGTCGGCGAGCCGATCGGCCAGCAGGTCGCTTCCGGCGTGTCCGTTGTCGATGCACTCAATCAGGCGCTGGCAGCAGCACGGCTCGGTCGCCAGCCGATGTCCCGGTGCTTCGTCGACCAAGAGGCTCTGCCGCCTGGCGAGCCCTATGAAGCCTTCATCGCGCGAACGTCCAGTGTGCCGACGCGGAACAACGCGCACGACTTCTTCAACGGCCTGATGTGGCTGCGGCATCGTCAACTCAAGGCCCGGCTCAACGCGCTGCAGGTCGAGCAGCTTGAACGCCGTAGCCCAGGCGATCGCGTCGACAACGTGCGCGGTGCGGTTCGGGACGCGCTGACGCTGTTCGACGAGAACGCCGCCTGGCTGCAGGCGCCGTCTGCGTTGATCGATGCGCTTCAGCGGCGCGACTGGACCGAGTTGTTCGTCAAGCGCCGCGCGCTGTGGAGCGAAGCCCGGCTGGAACTGTTCGGGCACGCGCTGCTCGAGAAGCTGAT
The DNA here is from genome assembly GCA_030654805.1 of Burkholderiaceae bacterium. Lineage (GTDB taxonomy): Bacteria > Pseudomonadota > Gammaproteobacteria > Burkholderiales > Burkholderiaceae_C > PBB1. Next base: position 50,900 of record JAURWR010000050.1, on the reverse strand, counting down.
GCAGCCGCGCAAGTCGATCACCTCACATGTGTGGGTGGTGCCGCCCGATGTGGCCGATCCGTCGGCCTGGTTGGCCGGACAGCTGAGCGCCGAGGCCCTGGCTGCCAAGCCCTGGCTGCCCTTGCCGGTGCTCGGCGTGCCTGGCTGGTGGAACTCGAACGAACAACCCGGCTTCTATGACGATGCATCGGTCTTCCGCCCGTCGCGCCAAAACTTGAAAACCGGCGGGCCGACCGCATAACCTCACCACGGTTTCTGAAAGGACCCCATGAAACGCATCGCCTTGTTTCTGTTGACCAACGTCGCCGTGATGGTGGTGCTGGGCATCGCCGTGAACCTGTTGGGCCTGAACCGCTACCTCAGCGCCAGCGGCCTCAACCTGGGGTCGCTGCTGGGTTTCTCGCTGGTCATGGGTTTTGGCGGCGCGATCATCTCGCTGCTGATCAGCAAGCCGATGGCCAAGTGGACCACCGGTGCACAGGTCATCAACGACTCGCCTGACCCGACCCACCAGTGGCTGGTCGGCAGCGTCAAGCGCTTTGCGGAGCGCGCGGGCATCGCGATGCCCGAAGTCGCGATCTACGACGGCGCGCCCAACGCCTTCGCCACCGGCGCGTTCAAGAACTCGGCACTGGTCGCGGTGTCGACGGGTCTGGTGCAGTCGATGACGCGCGAGGAGGTCGAGGCCGTCATCGGCCACGAGGTCGCGCACGTCGCCAACGGCGACATGGTGACGATGACGCTGATCCAGGGCGTGATGAACACCTTCGTCGTGTTCCTGTCGCGCGTGATCGGCTACGTGGTCGACCGCCTGATCCTGCGCAACAACAGCGAGCGGCCGGGCGTCGGCTACATGATCACCACGGTGGTGATGGACCTGCTGCTGGGCGTGCTGGCAGCGATGATCGTCGCCTGGTTCTCGCGCCAGCGCGAGTTCCGCGCCGATGCCGGCTCGGCCCAGCTGCTGGGCCGCAAGCAGCCGATGATCAACGCGCTGGCGCGCCTCGGCGGGCTCGACCCCGGCGAGATGCCGAAGGCGATGGCCGCGATGGGCATCAGCTCGCGCCCGAGCGGCCTGATGACGCTGTTCTCGACGCACCCGCCGATGGAAGAGCGCATCGCTCGTCTGCGCGAAGCCCCCTGACTTCAGCGCGGCCAACGACGCGCCTGAGATAATGCGCTGGTGAAGCGAGCCAGACCGTCGCTGGTGCAAGGTCCCGAAAGGGCGCACTGGAGGAAGGTCCGGACTGCACAGGGCAGCGCAGCAGCTAACGGCTGTCCACCGCGAGGTGAGGATCAGAGCTACAGAGACGAGTCAAGACGGGGTGCCTGGTACGGGTGTTCTGTCAGCCGCCGGCGCAAGCCGGTGCCCGATGCGGCGTGCCGCAGCGGGTCGGGCGCAAGCCCGAAGCTGGCAGCCACCCAAGTCGGGGCAACGCCCCGACTTGGGTGAAACGAGCAATCTCTGCGCGCAGCAACACCAAATAGGCCAGCGTTGATGTGGCTCCGCGGAGCTGGCGGGTAGGTGGCACCGAGCCGTGCAGCGATGCACGGCCCAGAGGAATGACGGTCACGGCCGGGCGATCGCAAGACCGCTCGGCTGCACAGAATCCGGCCTATCGGCTCGCTTCACACTAATTTCAGCCGTTGCCCCAGGGCAACGTGCCCTCCGCGAACCCGACGACAGCAACCGATGAACCCTGACGCGACCACGCTCTGGCGCCGGCCGCGCTGGGCGCTGGCGGCGCTGCTGGCCTGCCTGGGCATGGTGGGCCCGTTCTCGATCGACACCTACCTGCCCGCGTTCAGCGGCATCGCATCGTCGCTGGGCGCCACGCCGGTGCAGATGCAGCAGACGCTGTCGGCGTATCTGTTCGGCTTTGCGGTGATGAACCTGTTTCACGGTGCGCTGTCGGACAGCCTGGGCCGGCGACCCGTCGTGCTGTGGGGCGTTGCGGTGTTCACGCTGGCGTCGGCCGGCTGCGCGCTGTCGCAGCACATCGGGGCGCTGATCTTCTTTCGCGCCTTGCAAGGCATGGCCGCCGGCGCCGGCATCGTGGTGTCGCGCGCGGTGATCCGCGACATGTTCCCGCCCGCCGACGCGCAGCGGGTGATGGCGCAGGTCACGATTTTTTTCGGCATCGCGCCCGCAGTAGCGCCCCTGGTGGGCGGCTTGCTGTTCGTGCATCTCGATTGGCATGCGGTGTTCTGGTTCTTGACCGCCATCGGCGTCGCGCTGTGGATCGCCAATCACCAGCTGCTGCCCGAATCGCTGCACCCGTCGATGCGACAGCCGCTGAACCTGCGGAACCTGATGCGTGGCTACGCCGAGCTGGGCAGCAACGCGCGCTTCCTGGCGCTGGCCTTGGCGAGCGGCGTGCCGTTCAACGGGATGTTCCTCTACGCGCTGTCGGCACCGGCGTTTCTCGGCGAGCACCTCGGGCTGCCGCCGGACCGTTTTTTCTGGTTCTTCCTGTTGACCATCGCCGGGATCATGGGCGGCGCTTTCCTGTCGGGCCGCCTTGCCGGACGGGTGGCCCCGAAGCGCCAGGTTCACCTCGGCTTCCTGGTCATGGGCGCGGTGTCGCTGCTGAACCTCGGACTCAACATCGTCTTGGAGCCGAATGTCTGGTGGTCCATGGTGCCGATCGCGCTCTTTTCGTTCGGCTGGGCGCTGATGGTGCCGGTGGTGACCTTGATGGTGCTCGACCAGGCGCCGGATCGACGCGGCATGGCGTCATCGCTGCAGGCGTGCATCGGCAGCACCTCCAGCGGCGTGCTGGCCGGCGTCGTGGTGCCGCTGGTGATGCACTCGACGGTGGCGCTGGCCGCCACCTCGCTCGCGCTGCTGGCCATCGGGGCGATGGCCTGGGGCTGGGTTCGGTCGAGGATCGCCTGACTTCGGCCGGCAGGACAGGGCGGCCACTCAAGTCGAGCGCTGTGAGGCCGATACCTTCGCGAAGACCACCGAGTCTGTTCTTGGAGTGCCCGCCATGCCGTCCCGCTGCCCTTGCCACGTCATTGAACTGCGTCATCGACTCTTGATCGCCTCACTGTGGGCCGCCTTTTCGCTCACTGGAGCACACGCAGCGGCAAGCCATGACGACGCCCCGGCGGCCACTGAGCACAAGTCTGGACATGCGAAGAAGCCGATGGCGGCTGCCGACAAGACCGACAGGACAGGCGAATCGGTTGCCGCCTCAGATGCGCCGTCCGTCAGTGGGTCTGCGGCGGCGAAGCGCCCCCCGCGCGATCCCATGGATGTGATCCGCGAACGACTTGCGGCGAAGCTCGGTGCCTCGACGGCGCCCGATTCCGCCACGCCCGGGGTGATCAAGGTCGTGTCGCAGGCGGCGGCCGTTCCGGCAACGGGGGTGCACCGCGCGATGGGGGCCCAAGCGTCCAACTCCAGTCGTGTGATCGGCGCCAGTCCGATGCATGCGACCAAGCTGGAAGCGGCGCAACTCAAGGCATCGTCGGCCGGCCATCGGTCCTCCGGACACTGGAGCTACGAAGGCGAAGGCGGGCCGGATTCGTGGGGCGCGCTCCAGCCCGAGTTCGCCACCTGCTCCACCGGCACGCGTCAAAGCCCGATCGACATTTCTGACGGCATCAAGGTCGAGCTCGATTCGGTGCAGTTCAGCTACCGGCCCAGCAACTTCCGCGTCATCGACAACGGGCACACGGTGCAGGTCAATGTTGCGGTCGGCAACACGATTGAGGTGACCGGAAAAAGATATGAGCTGGTCCAGTTCCACTTTCACCGCCCGTCCGAGGAACGCATCAACGGCAAGCCGTTCGACATGGTGGCGCACCTGGTTCACAAGAGCGTCGAAGGCAAGCTGGCGGTGATCGCGGTGCTGCTCGATCGAGGCAGTGCCCAGCCTGTCATACAGAACATCTGGAACAACCTGCCGCTCGAGAAGGGCGACGAGGTGATGGCCAAGGGGCAGATTGATCTGATGGCGCTGCTGCCGACCGATCGGCGTTACTTCACCTACATGGGTTCGCTGACCACGCCGCCGTGCAGCGAGGGCGTGCTGTGGATGGTGATGAAGACCCCGGTCGAGATATCCCCCGAACAACTGACCATTTTCTCGCGGCTGTATCCGATGAACGCCCGCCCGATCCAGTCTGCCAGTGGTCGGATCATCAAGGAATCAAACTGACATCTGGAGTCAGCGAACTGCCCATTCGTCCGAGCGTCGGAGGACTCTCCTGCGGAGGCCAGCGGCTGATCGGCCACAACAATTGCCGGGCTTCGGCGCAGCTGGATTCCTGAGACTTCTTCGGGTGGCCGCTGACGCTACGGTGCCGGTGCCGCGGCATAGACTGATCGCTTTGCGAAGGCGAGCGACATGTCGATGCTGATCCTGGGACTGCTGATCTTTCTCGGCGTGCACTCCACGTCGATCGTCGCTCCGGCATGGCGAGATGCGCAGGTCGACGCGCGCGGCGAAATGCCCTGGAAGGGCATCTACGCGCTGTTGTCGATCATCGGCTTCGCGCTCATCGTTCACGGCTACGGGCAGGCGCGCGGCGCACCGGTCCTTCTGTATCAGCCACCCACTGCGTTGAGGCACGTTGCGTGGTTGCTGATGCTGCCGGTGTTCCCACTGTTGCTCGCCACCTACCTGCCCGGTCGCATCTCGGCCACCACCAGGCACCCGATGCTGGTCGCGACCAAGCTGTGGGCGCTGGCCCACCTGCTGGCCAACGGCACGCTGGCGTCCACCGTGTTGTTCGGTTCGTTCCTCGCCTGGGCTGTGGTGGACCGGATTTCGCTGAAGCGTCGTGCGCCGCGCAGTGTGCCCGCCGCGCCACCGAGCCGCTACAACGACGCGACCGCGGTGGTCGTCGGGCTGGGTTTATATGCAGCCTTCATCGGCGCGCTGCACCTGTGGCTGATCGGCGTTTCGCCGCGCTGAGCCAGTGTGCTCAGAAGCGCGGTTTTCGCGAACAGCGGCGCACCACGAACCGGCTGCCGTCGGCTGCGATGGCGGTAGCGGTCGACTTCTCACCCAACACTTTCAAAGCGCTTCTCAACTGCTTGTTTTTTAACGAATTTGAACTTGGGGCGTCTTCAAAATACCCGCTAAGTTATTGATTTGATTGGATTTTCTTTTACATCTGCGTTGACCCAGGCGGATGTGATGCGATACAGTGGGAGCCGGTGCACTTTTCTGGGTTTTTGTGGCGAATTTGGTGTTTCAGGGGCCTGCGGCGCTGACCTTGGATAGCAAGGGTCGGCTCACCATGCCTGCTCGGCATCTGGCTGTGCTGCGCGCCCTGGAAGTCACCGAACTCACGATCACCCGGCACCCCGACGGTCCGTTGATGGTGTTCCCCCGTCCGACCTGGGAGGAGTTCCGCGACCGGATCAACGCGCTGCCGATGGAGGCTGTCCGCTGGAAGCGGATGTTTCTCGGCAATGCGATGGACGTCGACCTCGACGGTTCGTCGCGCGTGCTCATCGCCCCCGAACTGCGCAAGTCCGCCGGCCTCGACCGCGACGTGATGCTGATCGGCATGGGCAGCCACCTCGAACTGTGGGACGCCGTCCAGCATGCGTCGCACGAGGCGGAGGTGGTGAAGGGCGAAATGCCCGACGCGCTCAAGGGATTCACGTTCTGACGGCTGTGCGATGACGACTGCACCGGCCTGCGCCCACACCACCGTCCTGCTGAACGAAGCCGTCGATGCGCTGCTGCATCTCGCGCCCGGCGGCGCCGATGGCGATGAGATCGAGCAGGCGGCGGGCGGCGTCTACGTCGATGGGACCTTCGGGCGCGGCGGGCACTCACGCGTGTTGCTGCAGAAGCTGGGTGCGCGCGCGCGCCTTCTGGCGATCGACCGCGACCCCGAGGCGGTCGCCGCCGCCGCTGCCGACCCGGACTTCGCCGACCCGCGCTTCTCGATCCACCACACGAGCTTCGGCCAGATGGTGCCGACGCTGGCCGCGGCCGGGGTCTCGCGCATCGATGGTCTGCTTCTCGACCTGGGCGTGTCGTCGCCGCAGATCGACAGCCCCGAGCGCGGCTTCAGTTTTCGATTCGACGGTCCGCTCGACATGCGGATGGACACGACCCGGGGCGAAAGCGCTGCGGACTTTCTGGCCCGCGCCGACGAGCGCCACATTGCGGAGGTGATTCGTGACTATGGGGAAGAACGGTTTGCTGTACAGGTTGCAAAGGCGCTTGTTGCTCGGCGCGAAAGCGGGAGCCCAGTTCGAACCACGCGGGAGCTTTCCGAGGTCGTGGCTGGTGCAGTCAAGACCCGCGAGCCGGGCCAGAACCCTGCAACGCGCACGTTTCAAGCTCTTCGGATTTTCGTCAACGCCGAGCTTGAGGAGCTCGAACAGGGGCTGAGCGCGGCGCTCGAATTGCTGGCTCCCGGCGGTCGTCTCGTGGTGATCAGTTTCCACTCGCTGGAAGACCGCATCGTCAAGACCTTCATCGCGCGCGAAAGCAAGGCGGTGTTCGATCGCCGGGCACCGTTCGCGCCCGAGGTGGCGATGCGGCTGACGGCGCTGGGTCGGATCAAGCCCGGCGAGACCGAGCTGCGCGCCAACCCGCGCGCGCGCTCGGCGGTGATGCGCGTGGCCGAGCGCACCGATGCGCCGTCGCCCCCGTTGCGGGTCGCGGGGAGCCGCAGATGAGCGCGCCGGGCCGCCTCCAGAGCGAACGCTCCCGCTCGGTGGGACCGCGCGCCGCGCGAAGGGTGCACCCGTGACGCGCCTCAATCTGCTGTTGCTGGTCGTGCTGCTGGCCAGCAGCATCTACCTGGTGCGCGTCTCGTACGACGCCCACCACCTGTACGGTGAACTCGATCGCGCGCGCAGCCAGCAGCGGCAGTTCGAAACCGAATACGGGCGCTTGCAGGCCGAACGTCAGTCGCAGGCGGCTCCGGCGCGCGTCGAGAAGACCGCGCGCGACAAGCTCCGCATGGTGCAGGCCACGCCGGCGATCATGAAGCAGGTGACGGTGACGGCAGATGCCAGTCGCACGTCGACCGCCGTCGACGCGCGGTTTGCGGCGTCTCAGGGGCAGCGATGAGGCCCGGTGGCTGGAACGCCCGCGCGGGGGCCGTTGCGAAGCCGGCCACCGGGCACGCGCGCAGCATCAACTACGCGAGCAGCCCGTTGCTGGCTTCACGCACGCCGGCATCGCGTTCGAAGGTGCTGGTGGCGCTGGTCGGGCTGGCCTTCTGCGTTTTGCTGGGCCGGGCGCTTTACGTGCAGGTGATCGGCTCGTCCTTCTATCTGAAGCAGGGCGAGGCCCGCTATGCGCGCACGCTCGACCTGTCGGCGAACCGCGGACGCATTCTCGATCGCAACGGACAGTTGATGGCCTCCAGCGTGCCGGCCCCGTCGCTGTGGGCGATTCCCAAGGATTTCGAGGCCGACACGCGCGCGCGCCGCCAACTGGCCAAGGTGCTGGGCATGTCGCCGAAGACGCTCGACGAGCGCCTGGATGACAACCCCAACTTCGTCTGGCTCAAGCGGCAGGTCGACGACACGATGGCCAAGGACGCCCTGGCGCTCGGGTTGCCGGGCGTGCACCAGTTGCGCGAGGTCAAGCGCAAGTATCCCGAGGGCGAGGCGGCGGCCCACGTGGTCGGCTTCACCGACGCCGAGAACCGCGGTCAGGAAGGCATGGAGCTCGCCTTCCAGAAGGAGCTGACCGGCCGCAACGGCACCCGCCGCGTCATCAAGGACCGTCTCGGCAAGGTCGTCGAGGACATCGGGGACAGTGTGGCGCCGGTCGACGGTCGCGACATCCAGTTGACGATCGATTCGAAGATCCAGTACTTCGCCTACCGGCGGGTGCGCGACGCGGTCGCCGAGAACAAGGCCAAGGCCGGCAGCGTGGTGGTGCTCGACGCGCAGTCCGGCGAGGTGCTGGCGCTGGCCAATTACCCCAGCTATGCGCCGTCGGACCGCCGCAACCTGACCGGCGAGCAGCTGCGCAACCGCGCACTGACCGACACCTTCGAGCCGGGCTCGACGGTCAAGCCTTTCATCGCGGCCTGGGCGCTCGAGACCGGCCGCGTCAAGGCCGACACCATCATCCACACCGCGCCGGGCCGCATTGCGATGGGCGGGTTCGTCATCAGCGACGCCCATCCGCACGGTGACCTGACCGTGGCCGAGGTGATCCAGAAGTCCAGCAACATCGGCTCGATGCGCATGGGGCTGATGTTCCAGCCGCGCGAGATGTGGGATCTGTACACCGCCGTGGGTTTCGGGCAGAAGCCGCAGATCGGCTTCCCCGGTTCCGTGCGCGGGCGTTTGCCGTCGGCCAAGGCGATCGCCAAGGACGAGACCATGCACGCGACGATGTGCTACGGCTACGGCCTGTCGGCGTCGCTGTTCCAGATCGCACATGCGTACACGGTGTTTGCGCACGACGGCGAGCTGATTCCGGTCACCCTGATGAAAAGCGAGGCGCAGGGCGCCGACGCCAAGGTGAATGGATTGCGGGTGATCTCGCCGCAGACGGCACAAGCCGTGCGCCAGATGCTGGCCCTGGTCACCGGCCCCGGCGGCACCGCGCCGAAGGCGCAGACCGTGGGCTACTCGGTCGGGGGCAAGTCGGGCACCGCTTACAGCCACGAAGGCAAGAGCTACGACAACAAGAAGTACCGCTCCTGGTTCGTCGGTATCGCACCGATCAACAACCCACGCATCATCGTCGCGGTGATGGTCGACCAGCCGACCGCCGGCAAGTGGTACGGCGGCGACGTTGCGGCCCCGGTCTTCAGCGATCTGGTGCAGAACACGCTGCGCACGCTGGGCGTGGCGCCCGACCTCGACGTGAAGACGCAGATCATCGCGCGCGATGTGCGCGCCGAGGACGAGAGCTTCTGATGGCGCTGCAGACACTCGGCTCGGTTCCGGCGGCCCTGTCCTGGCTGGCGCAACGCGGTGTGCGCGGTCTCGCGACCGACAGCCGTCGTCTCGAACCCGGCGACGCCTTCATCGCGTGGCCGGGTCAGGCGCAGGACGGTCGACGCCACGTCTATCCGTCGCTGGCGGCCGGTGCGCCAGCCTGCCTGGTCGAAGCCGACGGCGCCGAGGTGCACGGGTTCGACGACGTTCGCATCGCCGCGATGGACAACCTCAAGGCGGCCACCGGTCCGCTGGCGAGCGCGTTCTACGGTGCCCCCAGCCGCCGGCTGTCGGTGATCGCCGTCACCGGAACCAACGGCAAGACGTCGACCGCGTGGTGGGCAGCGCAAGCCCTGTCGGGGCTGGATCGACGCTGCGGCGTGATCGGCACGCTGGGTGTCGGTGCCGTGCCCGTCAGCCAGGGTGGCCACACCGATGCGACGGCGTTGCAGGCGACCGGCCTGACGACCCCCGACCCGGTCACCTTGCAGCGAGCCCTCAAGCGCTTCGCCGACGACGGATTCAACGCCTGCGCGATCGAGGCCTCTTCGATCGGTCTGGCCGAACAGCGGCTGTCGGGCACGCACATCGATGTCGCGGTGTTCACCAACTTCACGCAGGACCATCTCGATTTCCACGGCTCGATGGATGCTTACTGGCAGGCCAAGGTCGACCTGTTCCGCTGGCCCGGCCTGCGAGCCGCCGTGCTCAACCTCGACGACCCGCAGGGCGCGACTTTGCAGCGCTCGCTCGCCGGCAGCGCGCTCGACCTTTGGACTTACGCCGTGACCGGGCATGCGACGGCCGCCCGTGCTGCCCGGCTGGCGGCTCACGGGGTGCATTACGTCGATGGCGGTCTGGCGTTCGATCTCGTCGAGTCAGGCGAGCCAGCGGTGCCTCTGCGCACCGCGCTGATCGGTGACTACAACGTATCCAATTTGCTGGCGGTGGTGGCTTCCCTGCGCGCACTGGGTGTTTCGCTGCGTGATGCGGCGCAGGCCTGTGCTGCGCTGACGCCGGTGCCCGGCCGCATGCAGCGGGTCGCATTGCCGGCGTCGTCCGCTGGCAGCGAGCTGCCCGAGGTGCTGGTCGATTACGCCCACACGCCCGATGCACTCGACAAGGCCTTGCGTGCGCTGCAACCGTTGGCGTCTGAACGAGGCGGTGTGCTGTGGTGCGTGTTCGGCTGCGGAGGCAACCGCGACGCGGTCAAGCGGCCGCTGATGGGGGAGATCGCGCAACGCCTGGCGCAGCAGGTCGTCGTCACCAGCGACAACCCGCGGCACGAGGCGCCGGCCGCGATCATCGCGGCCATCGTCGCGGGCATGGCCGATCAGCCCAAGCCGCAGGTCATCGAAGACCGCCGCGCGGCGATCGCTCATGCGGTGAGCCATGCCGGGCCGAACGACGTCATCCTGATCGCGGGAAAGGGGCATGAGGCGCATCAAGAGGTGGCGGGGGTCAGGCATCCGTTCGATGATGTCGTTGAGGCTCGCACTGCGCTTGCGCTGCTGACACCCTCGCCCCTTTGGGGAGAGGGAGTCGAGCAGATGATGACGCTCTCGCAAGCACATGCCCTGATGGCCGACTCGCGGCTGATGGGCGATGGCACCACGCCTATCCTGCGCGTCCACTCCGACACCCGAACCCTGCGCGCCGGAGACCTGTTCGTCGCGCTGCGTGGCGAACGCTTCGATGCACATGATTTCCTGCCGCAGGCCCGGGCGGCCGGCGCGGTCGCGGCACTGGCCGAGCGCGGCATCGCCGAAGCCGGACTGCCGGGCGTGTTGGTCGATGACAGTCGCACTGCCCTGGGCACACTGGCTGCGGGATGGCGTCGCCGCTTCGATCTGCCGCTGATCGCGGTCACCGGCAGCAACGGCAAGACCACGGTGACGCAGATGATCGCGGCGGTCCTGCGTGCCTGGCATGGAGCGGGTGCGTTCTCGACCGAAGGCAATTTCAACAACGACATCGGGGTGCCGCTGACGCTGTTGCGCTTGCGGCAGGACGACACCACGTTTCACCGTGCCGGGGTCGTCGAACTCGGCATGAACCACCCGGGCGAGATCGCGCAACTGGCCGTGATGGCTGCGCCGACCGTCGCGCTGGTCAACAACGCGCAGCGCGAGCACCAGGAGTTCATGGCCAGCGTCGAGGCGGTGGCGCGCGAGAACGGCAGCGTCATCGAGGCGCTCGGTGCCGATGGCGTCGCGGTGTTTCCGGCCGACGAGGAGCACACACCGCTGTGGCGCGCACTGGCTGACCCGCGGCGTGTGCTGACGTTCGCGCTCGGGGCCGACTCTGGCCGCGCGGTGTCGGCCGACGTCACCGCCACCGCATCCTGGTCTGCGGACCACTGGGCCGTCGATCTGCGCACGCCGTTTGGCAACGCCACGCTGAAGCTGCGCATCGCTGGTCTGCACAACGTCAAGAATTCGCTCGCGGCCACCGCCTGCGCGCTGGCCGCCGGCTGCCCGCTCGAAGCGGTCGTGCGTGGTCTTGAATCGTTCACCGCAGTGCAGGGCCGCTCGCAAGCCTTCAGCCTGGTCCGCGACGGTCGGTCCGTCACGCTGATCGACGACAGCTACAACGCCAACCCCGACTCGGTGCGTGCCGCGATCGACGTGCTGGCCGGGTTGCCGGGTCCGCGCTGGCTGGCCCTGGGCGACATGGGCGAGGTCGGTGACCAGGGCCCGGCGTTTCATCGTGAGGTCGGCGAGTTCGCTCGCCGCGTCGGCATCGATGCGTTTTGGACCGTCGGGCCGCTGTGCGCGCATGCCGCAGCGGCCTATGGCGCGGCACGGCATTTCGATTCGGTCGATGCCTTGCTTTTGGCTCTGCCACAGGCCCCGGCGGCTGCATCCGTTCTGGTCAAGGGCTCGCGCTTCATGAAGATGGAGCGGGTGGTCGCCGCGTTGAAGATGGCAGCGGCATTCACGCCGGCCGGGGGCTCGCATGCTGCTTAACCTGGCGCAGTGGATGCAGACGATGTACCCGGAGCTGGGCTTTCTCCGCGTCTTCCAGTACATCACCTTCCGAGCTGTGATGGCCGCGATGACCGCGCTGCTGATCGGCCTGGCCTTCGGCCCGTGGGTGATCCGTCGTCTCGCCGCGCTGAAGATCGGTCAGCCGATCCGCGAGTACGGCATCCAGGAGCACCTCAGCAAGTCGGGCACGCCAACGATGGGCGGCGTGCTGATCCTGATCGGCATCACCGTTTCCACGCTGCTGTGGTTCGACTGGTCCAACCGATTCGTGTGGATCGTGCTGCTGGTCACGCTGGGCTTCGGTGCGATCGGCTGGGTCGACGACTGGCGCAAGGTCGTGGACAAGAACCCCGAGGGCATGAGCTCGCGCGACAAGTTCTTCTGGCAGTCGTTGATCGGTCTGCTGGCCGCGTTCTACCTGGCGTTCAGCGTCAGCGAGACCTCCAACCTGCGCGTCCTCGAACTGTTCATGCGCTGGGTGCAGAGCGGGTTCTCCAACGACCTGCCACCGGCTGCCGACTTGATCGTTCCGTTCTTCAAGACCGTCAGCTATCCGCTGGGCGTCTACGGCTTCATCGTGCTGACGTGGTTCGTGATCGTCGGCGCCAGCAACGCGGTGAATCTCACCGACGGGCTCGACGGTCTGGCGATCATGCCGGTGGTGATGGTGGGTTCGGCGTTGGGCGTCTTTGCCTACGTGACCGGCAATGCGTACTACAGCAAGTACCTGTTGTTCCCGCACATCCCCGGCACCGGCGAGTTGCTGGTGTTCTGCGCGGCGATGGCGGGTTCGGGTCTGGCGTTCCTGTGGTTCAACACCTACCCGGCGCAGGTGTTCATGGGCGATGTGGGCGCGCTGTCGCTGGGCGGGGCGCTGGGCGCGATCGCGGTCATCACGCGACAGGAAATCGTGCTCGGGATCATGGGCGGCGTGTTCGTCGTCGAGGCGCTGTCGGTGATGCTGCAGGTGAGCTGGTTCAAATACACGCGCAAGCGTTACGGCACCGGTCAGCGCATCCTGAAGATGGCGCCGCTGCACCACCATTTCGAGAAATCGGGCTGGAAGGAGACGCAGGTCGTCGTGCGTTTCTGGATCATCACCATGCTGTTGTGCCTGATCGGGCTCGCCAGCCTGAAGCTGCGATGAGCGAGGCGCGGACATGAACCACCTCCAAGGCCTCCCGGTGCTGGTGCTCGGTCTCGGCGACTCGGGTCTGGCGATGGCGCGCTGGTGCGCACGCTGCGGCGCGTCGGTGCGCGTGTGGGATTCGCGCGCCGTGCCGCCGAATGCGGCGGCGTTGGCCGTGCAGGTTCCGCAAGCCACGCTGCTGGGCGGCGAGCTGGCCGAGGTTGCATTCGATGGCGTGCGGCTGGTGCTGAAGAGCCCGGGCCTGTCACCGACCGATGTGCGCATTGCCGCGCCGCTGGCGCAGTTCACCGACAGCGGCTGCCTGGTGCAGGGCGAGCTCGACCTGTTCGCGCGCGCACTGGCTGACCTGAAGGTCGAGCGTGGCTACGCGCCCCAGGTGCTCGCGATCACCGGCACCAACGGAAAGACCACGACCACCTCGATGACCGCGCTGCTGGTCGAACGTGCCGGCAAGCCGGTCGCCGTGGCCGGCAACATCGGGCCGACGATGCTGCAGACGCTGGCCGACGCGATCGACGGCGACAGCCTGCCGCAGGTCTGGGTGCTCGAACTCAGCAGTTTCCAGCTCGACGAAGCGAAGGGCTTCGAACCCGACGCCGGGGCGGTCCTCAACATCACCGAGGACCACCTCGACTGGCACGGCTCGATGGCGAACTACGCCGCAGCCAAGGCACGGGTCTGGGGTCGCGAGGCAGTGATGGTGGTCAACCGCGACGACGCGCGGGTCGAGGCGCTGGCGCGATCGGTGCAACCGATCGTCTCGTCGGCCAAGGGAGCCTCCAAGGCGCGCAAAACTGAGCAAAGCGCGAAGCCGGTCGAACGTCACATCGTGCGCTTCGGGCTCGATGCTCCGCAGGCTCCGGGCGACTTCGGTCTGGTCACCGAGAACGGCATCGCCTGGCTGGTGCGCGCGCTCGAATCCGACGACAGCTTTCCGCGCAAGCGAGTGCGTGCCGGTGTCGAGGTCGAACCCGAAGAACTGCACATCCAGCGACTGATGCCGGCCGACGCGCTGCGCGTGCGCGGTCGGCACAACGCGGCCAATGCGCTGGCCGCGCTGGCGCTGGCCACCGCGATCGACTGTCCGCTGGCGCCGATGCTGCACGGGCTGCGCGAGTACGCAGGCGAGCCGCACCGCGTTGCGCATGTCGCCACCATCGAGGGTGTCGATGCCTACGACGACAGCAAGGGCACCAACGTCGGCGCGACCGTCGCGGCGCTCGAAGGCCTGGGCGCCGACCGGGCGCCATCGCGTCTGGTCGTGATCCTGGGCGGCGATGGCAAGGGCCAGGACTTCGCGCCTCTGGCCGACCCCGTTCGACGACACGCACGTGCTGTGGCGACGCTGGGTCGCGATGCCGCGATCATCGAAGCGGCGCTTGAAGGCGTCGAGGGACTGCCGCTGCAGCGACATGCCACGCTGGAGGCGGCGACGCGCTGGGCTTACGCGCAGGCGCAGTCAGGCGATGCCGTGCTGCTCAGTCCGGCCTGCGCCAGCCTGGACATGTTCCGGAACTACGCGCATCGCGCCGAGGTATTCGTTGCCGAAGTGAACGCGATCGCAGCCGATGCGGGGGTGGCTGCATGACGACCTTGCGCGCATCGGGGTTCGAAGCGCTGAAGGCTCGTGTGTCCGGGCTGTGGCGGCCCGGCTCCGACGAGGGCGCGGCCATTCCCGTGCGCGACTGGATCAATGTGTCGTCCGGCGCGCCGGCGCGACTGCGCTCTTTCGATCAGGCTCTGCTCTGTGTTGTGCTGGCGCTGCTGGCGCTCGGCATGGTGATGGTCTACAGCGCGTCGATCGCGATGCCCGACAACCCGAAGTTCGCGCTGTACACGCCGACGCATTTCCTGACCCGCCATCTCATGTCGTTGCTCATCGCCTTTCTGGCCGCGCTCGTCGCGGTGCAGGTCCCGGTGAGCTTCTGGGAAAAATCGGCGCCGTGGATTTTCGTCGGCGCACTGATCTTGCTGTTGCTGGTGCTCGTGCCGTTCATCGGCAAGGGTGTGAACGGTGCCCGCCGCTGGATTCCGCTCGGTTTCCTTAATTTCCAGCCATCCGAACTGGCGAAGCTCGCGATGGCGATGTACGCCGCCGGCTACATGGTTCGCAAGATGGACGCCCGCGAGAACTTCTGGCAGGCCGTGCTGCCGATGGCTTTTGCGGTGGCGGTGGTCGGCCTGCTGCTGCTGGCCGAACCGGACATGGGCGCCTTCCTCGTCATCGCGATGATCGCGATGGGCATCCTGTTCCTGGGCGGCGTCAACGGTCGCATGTTCCTGCTGATCACCGGGGTGCTGATCGGTGCCTTCGTGCTGATGATCACGTTGAGCGACTGGCGCCGCGAACGCATCTTTGCTTACCTCAACCCCTGGGACGAGAAGTACACGCTGGGCAAGGCGTACCAGCTGTCGCACTCACTGATTGCCTTTGGTCGCGGCGAGATCTTCGGCCAGGGCCTGGGCGCCAGCGTCGAGAAGCTGCACTACCTGCCCGAGGCGCACACCGACTTCCTGCTGGCGGTGATCGGCGAGGAACTGGGCTTCGTCGGCGTGGCCTGCGTGATCGTCGCCTTCTTCTGGCTGTCGCGGCGCGTGTTCCACATCGGGCGGCAGGCGATCGCCTTGGATCGCGTCTATGCCGGGCTGTATGCGCAGGGCATCGGGATCTGGATGGGCGGGCAGGCGTTTATCAACATGGGCGTCAACCTGGGCGTTTTGCCGACCAAGGGGTTGACCTTGCCGTTGATGAGCTATGGGGGGTCGGCGATCTTGATGAACATGATTGCGCTGGCGATCGTGGCTCGGGTCGATATTGAAAACAGGCAACTCATGCGCGGAGGCCGCGCATGACTGCCTGTTTGCCGTTCGTGGCAGCGCGCCGGTGCGATGCAGCCCGCCGGGTTTCGGCCCGGCTGCCGAGTCACTTTCTTCTGCTGCCCCAGAAGAAAGTAACCAAAGAAGAGGGGCCGAACACCAGCCATTTGAGTGTCACGCTGCGGCTACACACCTCCGTCAACGGCTCTGGCTCGAGAACACCCTTCGAGCTACCGCAGCGGTTTCCTCACTCACATTCAGTCGACTCGGTATCGACACGCCTCGACCCTGCGGGTCATCGTCGCGAGGACCCGTCAGGGTCGAGCCGAAGTGATAACAAATGGATTGACGTTAGCGAGGTGAACGTTGCCGGAGTCCGGTGGATGTTCTCGAGCCAGAGCCTCGGCCGTCAGCCTTCTGGCCGCAGCGTGACGATCAAATCGGCTGGTGTTCAGGCCCTTTGCTTTGGTGACTTTCATTTGGGCCCGCAAATGAAAGTTACTCGGCAGCCGGGCCGAGACCCGGCGGGCTGCCAGCAAGGCAAACCCCGCCTGTCGGGGCGGAACCCGGCGCGCTGCAACGAACGGCAACCAACACCGGGAGGTCAAGCATGACCTCAAGCAAGCACTTGATCGTGATCGCAGCCGGCACCGGCGGCCACGTCATCCCCGGCCTCGCCGTGGCCAAGGAAATGCAGCACCGTGGCTGGACCGTGAGCTGGCTCGGCACGACCGCCGGCATGGAAAACAAGCTGGTCCCGCCCACCGGCATCCCGCTTGACACCGTCGCCTTCACCGGCGTGCGCGGCAAGAGCCTGTTCCACACGCTGACCGGCGGTGTCCGCCTGCTCGCCGCGTTCTGGAATTGTCTCGGCATCATCCGCAAGCGCCGTGCGCAAGCCGTGCTCGGCATGGGCGGCTACCTCTGCTTCCCGGCCGGGCTGATGGCCTCGTTGCTCGGCAAACCGCTGATGCTGGTCAACGCCGATGCCGCGCTGCTGATGAGCAACCGCGCGCTGTTGCCGGTGGCCGACCGCGTGGCTTTCGGGTTCGATGGCCCCGCAGCGCAAGCCACTCGGCGCGGTGTCGTGACTGGCAATCCGGTGCGCGCCGAAATCGAAGCGCTGCCCGAACCCTCGCTGCGCTACGCTGGACGCAGCGGTCCGTTGCGTCTGCTGATCGTCGGTGGCAGTCTCGGTGCCTCGGTGATCAACCGTTGCCTGCCACAGGCCCTGGCTTTGATCCCGCAAGCCTTGCGTCCGCAGGTCACGCACCAGACCGGCGCTGCGCATGCGGCCTCGGTGCAGGCCGACTACACGCAGTCCGCCGTGCAGGCCGAGGTGCTGCCGTTCATCGACGACATGGCGCAGCGGCTGGCCGATTGCGACGTGATCGTCTGCCGCGCCGGCGCGATCACCGTCAGCGAGCTGTGCGCGGCCGGCGTCGCCAGCGTGCTGGTGCCACTGGTTGTCAGCACGACCTCGCACCAGCGCGACAACGCGCAGTGGATGGCGTCGCAGGGCGCGGCGATGCAGTTGCCGCAGAGCGAACTGACGCCGAGCCACCTGGCCGATGTTCTGGCGGGGCTGACACGCGAATCGCTGCTCGCGATGGCGACGAAGGCCCGCGCACTGGCCCGGCCGAAGGCGGCTTCGCGCGTGGCAGATGAACTCGAAGGTTTGATCGCAGCATGAAGCACGCCGTCAAGCACATCCACTTTGTCGGGATCGGCGGCGCCGGCATGAGCGGCATCGCCGAGATCCTGCACAACCTCGGCTATCGAGTGTCGGGTTCGGACCAGAACGACAGCGCCACCTCGCGCCGGCTCGCATCGTTGGGCATCCGCGTGTCGGTGGGTCACGACGCATCGAATATCGAAGGTGCCGAAGCCGTGGTCACGTCGACGGCGGTGAAGGCAGACAACCCCGAGGTCACGGCCGCGCGCGCCCAGCGCGTGCCGGTGGTGCCGCGCGCCGTGATGCTGGCCGAGCTGATGCGCCTGAAGAAGGGCATCGCGATCGCCGGCACCCACGGCAAGACCACGACCACCAGCCTGGTCACCAGCGTGCTGGCCGAGGCTGGGCTCGACCCCACCTTCGTGATCGGCGGTCGGCTCAACGCGGCCGGCGCGAACTCGCGACTCGGCTCGGGCGACCACATCGTCGTCGAGGCCGATGAATCGGATGCGTCGTTCCTGAACCTGCTGCCGGTGATGGCGGTGGTGACCAACATAGACGCCGACCACATGGACACCTACGGCCACGATTTCGCACGGCTGAAGCAGGCCTTTGTCGAGTTCGTCCATCGCATGCCGTTCTACGGCGCCGCCATCGTCTGCTGTGACGACCCGGGCGTGCGCTCGATCATGCCGATGCTGTCGCGGCCGGTCGTCACCTACGGCTTCGGCGCCGATGCCATGGTGCGCGCGGTCGACGTGCAGGCGCGTGCCGGGCGCATGCATTTCACGGTGCAGCGGCGCAATGGTGTCGCGATGCCCGACCTCGATGTCACGTTGAACCTGCCCGGCGACCACAACGTGCTGAACGCGCTGGCCGCGATCGCCGTCGCCACCGAGTTGGAGCTGCCCGACGCGGCGATGGTGCAGGGCCTGGCCGATTTCCGCGGCGTCGACCGGCGCTTCCAGCGCTACGGCGAGGTGCCCGTGAACGGTGCAGACAGCGCCGGCAGCTTCACGCTGATCGACGACTACGGCCACCACCCGGTCGAGATGGCGGCGACGCTGGCCGCCGCGCGCGGCGCGTTCCCCGAACGCCGGCTGGTGCTGGCGTTCCAGCCGCACCGCTACACCCGCACCCGCGACTGCTTCGAGGACTTCGTCAAGGTCATCGGCAGTGCCGACGCGGTGCTGCTGACCGACGTGTACGCCGCCGGCGAGTCCCCGATCGTCGCCGCCGATGGCCGCGCACTGGCCCGTGCGCTGCGCGTGGCAGGCAAGGTCGATCCGGTGTTCATCGACGACATCGCTGCGATGCCGCAGGCGATCCTGGATCACGCGCGGGCCGGTGATGTCGTCGTCTCGATGGGCGCCGGCTCGATCGGCCAGGTGCCGGGGCTGGTGCTCGAACTGCAACGCCGCTCCGGTGCGATCGGCACCGCCACGACGGAGGCCCCCCGATGAGCACCGATCCGACCCCCCTCGGCCCGATCGCCGCGTCCGCTCTCGGAAAAGTTGCCGTGCTGATGGGCGGCACCTCGGCCGAGCGCGCGATCTCGCTGATGTCCGGTGGCGGCGTGCTGGCCGCGCTGCAGTCGCTGGGTGTCGATGCGCAGGCCTTCGACCCGGCCGAGCGCGATCTGTCCGAGCTGAAACGGCTCGGCATCGATCGCTGCTTCATCGCGCTGCACGGCCGCCATGGCGAGGACGGCACGGTGCAGGGCGCGCTCGAACTGCTGGGCATCCCGTACACCGGCTCGGGCGTGATGGCGTCGGCGGTCGCGATGGACAAGGTCATGACCAAGCGCATCTGGCTCGCCGAGGGCCTGCCGACGCCGCGCCATGTGTGGCTGCCGCCGGGCGAGCACGGCATCGACCAGGTGTGCCGCGTGCCCGCGCAGCTGGGCTTGCCGCTGATCGTCAAGCCGCCGCGCGAGGGGTCGTCGATCGGTGTCACCAAGGTGACCGCGTCGGACGACGTCGATCGCCAGATGCAGGACGCCGTGGCGCTTGCCGCGAAGTACGACGCCGACGTGCTGTGCGAGGAGTTCATCACCGGCGAGGAAGTCACCTGCCCGGTGATCGGTGAAGGCGCCGAGGCGCACGCGCTGCCGGTGATCCGCATCCGCGCGCCTGAAGGCGCCTACGACTACCAGAATAAGTACTTCACCGACGCTGTGCAGTACCAGTGCCCGAGCGGGCTGCCCGAAGCCGAGGAGCGCGAGATCCAGCGCCTGGCACTCGCTTCGTACCGCGCGTTGGGCTGCCGCGGGTGGGGTCGCGCCGACCTGATGATCCGCGCGACGGACCGCCAGCCGTTCCTGCTCGAGATGAACACCTCGCCGGGCATGACGTCGCATTCGCTGGTGCCGATGTCGGCGCGGTCCATCGGCATGGGATACGACCAGCTCTGCCTGCTGATCGTCAGCCAGGCGCGCCTCGATGCGCCGCCGTCTGCGGCACGGCCTGTCACTGCTGCTGTCGCCTGATCTCACCATGGCCAGCACCCCCTTCGTCCGATCGCTGTCAGCCAAGCGCGAGTCCGCCACG
Source organism: Burkholderiaceae bacterium (assembly GCA_030654805.1). GTDB lineage: Bacteria > Pseudomonadota > Gammaproteobacteria > Burkholderiales > Burkholderiaceae_C > PBB1. The sequence goes on along the minus strand of JAURWR010000050.1, from coordinate 30,829 downwards.
CGGCAGGCGTTGCCGGCCGACGTGCGGTGGATGCGGTACACGGCGAACAGCCTGTTCGTGCTGGCCGCCTTGCTGCTGGGCGCGACCGCGCTGCACCTGTTGACGCGGCAGCCGGTGTTCGCCTTGCGCGCCATCCGCATCGAGGGCGACCTGACCCGTAACAGCGCGGCGACGATCCGTGTCAACGCGGTGCCCAAGCTGCGCGGCAACTTCTTCACCACCGATCTGCAGGCCGACCAGCGTGCCTTCGAGTCGGTGCCCTGGGTGCGGCATGCGGTGGTGCAGCGCATCTGGCCGAACCGACTGGCGGTGCGGCTCGAAGAGCATCGGCCGGCCGCCTTGTGGCGCGGCGGGGGTGCGTCAGACCAGCTCGTCAACACGCTGGGCGAGGTGTTCGAGGCCAGCGTCGGTGATGTCGAGGAAGACGGCTTGCCGGCGCTCGAAGGACCGGACGGCAGCTCGGCTGCGATGCTGTCGATGCTGGTGCGCTTGCAGTCGGTGTTCGGCCGGCTCGACCGCCGGGTCGATGCGCTGCGGCTGTCGGGCCGCGCCTCCTGGCGCGCCGAACTGGACAGCGGCGCCAAGGTCGAGCTGGGCCGCGGCAGCGACGACGAGGTGGTGCAGCGTGCCGAGCATTTCGTCGGCACGCTGAGCCAGGTGACAGAACAGTTTCAAGCCCCGCTGGTGTACGCCGATCTGCGTCACCGCGACGGTTACGCCCTGCGCTTGCGGGGCATCACGACGACGCTGAACCCGGGTACCGGACCCGGCGCGGGCACCAGGAATTGAGCGAGAGGATCGGATGGCCAAGGAACTGAAAGATCTGGTGGTCGGTCTCGACATCGGCACGGCGAAGGTGATGGTGGTCGTGGCCGAGTTGCTGCCCGGCGGCGAGCTGCGCGTGGCCGGTCTCGGCAGCGCGCCGACGCACGGCCTGAAGCGTGGCGTGGTGGTGAACATCGATGCCACCGTGCAGAGCATCCAGCAGGCGCTGAAAGAGGCCGAAATGATGGCCGATTGCAAGATCACGCACGTCTACACCGGCATCACAGGCAGCCACATCCGGGGCCAGAACTCGACCGGCATGGTGATCGTGCGCGACAAGGAAGTGACACCGGTCGACGTGGCGCGGGTGGTCGAGACCGCGAAGGCGATCAACATCCCGAATGACCAACGCCTGCTGCTGGTCGAGCCGCAGGAATTCGTCATCGACGGCCACGAAGTGAAAGAGCCGATCGGCATGAGCGGCGGCCGCCTCGAAGTCAAGGTGCACATCGTGACCGGCGCGCAGAGCGCGGCCGAGAACATCGTGAAATGCGTGCGCCGCTGTGGCCTCGAAGTCGATCAACTGGTGCTGAACCCGAGCGCCAGCAGCCACGCTGTGCTGACCGAGGACGAGAAAGACCTGGGTGTCGCGCTGGTCGACATCGGTGCCGGCACCACCGATGTGGCGATCTTCACGGCCGGCGCGATCCGCCACACCGCCGTGATTCCGATCGCCGGCGACCTGATCACCAGCGACATCGCGATGGCGCTGCGCACGCCGACCAAGGATGCCGAGGAAATCAAGGTCGAATACGGCGTTGCCAAGCAGCTGCTGGCCGACCCGAGCGACCAGCTCGAAGTGCCCGGCCTCGGCGACCGCGCGCCGCGCATGCTGAGCCGCCAGGCGCTGGCCGGCGTGATCGAGCCGCGCATCGAGGAGATCTATTCGCTGGTGCACCAGGTCATCCGCGAGTCCGGCTACGAAGAGCTGCTGTCGTCGGGCATCGTGATCTGCGGCGGCGCGGCGGTGATGCCGGGCATGGTCGAGCTGGGGGAGGACATCTTCCTGAAGCCGGTGCGCAAGGGCATCCCGCTGTACCACGGTGCGTTGCAGGACATGGTCGCGAACACCCGTTCGGCCACCGTGATGGGACTGCTCGAAGAGGGCCGCATTGCTCGTTCGCGCGGCCTGCGCGCGGCGCAGCAGGCCGGCTCGGTCAAGACCGTTCTGGGTCGCGCACGCGACTGGTTCCTCGGCAATTTCTGAACTCGCACCCATCGCACGGACCTCCGATGATCCACCCCACCAGCGACACCCAGACCGAACGCGGTTGTCACCCGGGCGGCAACCGCGCGCCCCCGGCGCGACCGCCACCCGGCAGGTGGCGAATGCGACCCTGAAACAAAGAGACGACAGACGGAACACAGCAAACACGGGATCAACCCGGTTTCATATTCACCACGGCAACTGCACACAAGCACTGGAGCACAACATGGCCATCGAAATGATCGAAGAATTTGACCTCGGCACCCAGATCAAGGTGATCGGCGTCGGCGGCGGCGGCGGCAACGCGGTCGACCACATGATTTCGCAGGGCGTTCAAGGCGTCGAGTTCGTCAACGCGAACACCGATGCGCAGGCTCTCAACCGCTCCACGGCACACCACCTGATCCAGCTCGGCAGCACCGGTCTGGGTGCCGGTGCCAAGCCCGAGGCCGGCAAGGCCGCGGCGCTGGAAGCCGACGAGCGCATCCGCCAGGCCATCAGCGGCGCGCACATGCTGTTCATCACCGCCGGCATGGGCGGCGGCACCGGCACCGGCGCCGCGCCGGTGATCGCGCGCATCGCGAAGGAAATGGGCATCCTGACCGTCGGCGTGGTGACCAAGCCGTTCGACTTCGAGGGCAACCGCCGCATGAAGGCCGCCGATGCCGGACTGGCCGAGCTGGAAGCCAACGTCGATTCGCTGATCGTGGTGCTCAACGAGAAGCTGCTCGAGGTGCTGGGCGACGACGTGACGCAGGACCAGGCGTTTGCTGAAGCCAACGACGTGCTGAAGAACGCCGTCGGCGGCATCAGCGACATCATTCACATGCACGGCATGGTCAACGTCGACTTCGAGGACGTGAAGACGGTAATGAGCGAGCCCGGCAAGGCGATGATGGGCACCGCGCAAGCAAGTGGTCCGGACCGCGCGACCAAGGCGGCTGACGCGGCCGTGGCGTGCCCGCTGCTCGAGGGCATCGACCTGTCGGGCGCGAAGGGCGTGCTGGTGCTGATCGCCGCCAACCGCAGCACGCTGAAGCTGTCGGAAAGCAAGAACGCGATGAACACCATCCGCCGCTACGCCGCAGAAGACGCGCACGTGATCTTCGGTACCGTGTACGACGAGGCTCTGGGCGACAAGCTGCGCGTGACGGTGATCGCCACCGGTCTGAGCCCGGCACGCCGCCAGCAGGCGCCGATCACGGTTGTTCACAGTGCCCCGATGCAACGCACCGGCACCGACAACCTGCCGATCCTGAACCATGCGCTGAACGCACCGGGCCTCGGCATGCAGGGCGGGCATAGTAGTACCGACTACGTCGGGCTGAACACGCCCAGCGTCTGGCGCACCCGTACCGCAGCGGCCAAGGTCGATGCGCTGTCCAGCAATGGCATGGACGAGATCGAGATCCCGGCGTTCCTGAGGAAACAGGCCGATTGATATCGGCTTGCAGTTCGCTCCTTCCCCCGCTGGGGGAAGGCCGGGATGGGGGCCTTTCGGACAAGCTCGGTGCCACGCGGCCCCTCTCCCCACCCTCTCCCCAACGGGGCGAGGGAGTCCACCCCTCTCTAGAATGATCCGATGCTGGCCCAACGCACACTCCAATCGCTGACCCGCGCGGTGGGCGTGGGTGTGCACGGCGGGCAACGGGTCGAACTGACCCTGCGCCCGGCCCCGGCGGACAGCGGGGTCGTGTTCCGCCGCGTCGACCTGCCGCAGCCCGTGGACATCCCGGTCCATGCGCATTCTGTGTGCGACACCCGCATGGCCACCGCCTTGTCACCGGGCGGCGACCCGGGCGCGCCGAAGGTCAACACCGTCGAGCACCTGCTGTCGGCCTGTGCGGGCCTCGGCATCGACAACCTGATCGTCGACATCACCGCCGAAGAGGTGCCGATCCTCGACGGCTCGGCGGCCTCGTTCGTGTTCCTGCTGCAAAGCGCCGGCATCGAGTTGCAGGACGCGCCGAAGCGCTTCCTGCGCATCCTGAAGCCGGTCGAGGTGCGCGAAGGCGAGGGGCCCAGCCTGAAGTGGGCGCGGCTCGAACCGTTCGACGGCTACAAGCTGACCTTCGAGATCGCGTTCGACCACCCGGCGGTCAACCAGACCGGCCAGCACGTGGTGTTCGACATGGGCTCGGGCCTGTACAAGCGCGAGATCGCGCGCGCGCGCACCTTCGGCTTCACCAAGGACGTCGAGCTGATGCGCTCGCGCGGCCTGGGCCTCGGCGGCAGCCTCGACAACGTGGTGGTGGTCGATGATTACAAGGTGCTCAACAGCGGCGGGCTGCGCTACGACGACGAGTTCGTCAAGCACAAGATCCTCGACGCGATCGGCGACCTGTTCATCATCGGCCACCCGCTGATCGGCGCCTACAGCGCGTTCAAGTCGGGGCACGCGCTGAACAACAAGCTGGTGCGCGCCGTGCTCGCCGACCCGGGGTGCTACGACATCGTTACCTTCGGTGATGCGTCGAAGGCGCCGGCCGGCCTGGCCGAACTGGCGCCGGCCTGGTGATGCTGATCTTCCGGTGGGTCGTCTTGCTGTTGCTGGTCGCCGGCCTGGTGTGCCTGGCGATGTACGTCGGCACCGGCCAGCAGCGCTACCGCCAGCTCGGCATCCGCATCATCAAGTGGGTGGTGATCGCGGCGCTGGGGTTCTTCGCGGTGCTGATCCTCGAGCGCTTCGTGGTGGCGGTGTGAATACCCAGCCCTGTTGTCCGATCCCAGCGCCCAAGGCCTGGGCGAGGTGTGTTGCAGTCAACGTGAGAGTCTGAGTCGATGATCGTTTTCCGGTGGGTGATGGGTGTCATCTTCGCGCTGATGGGCGGCATCAGCCTGCTGTGCTTCGGCGTATTCATTGCCACCGGCATCGACCTCTGGCTCCAGCGTGCCCGGAAGTTTCGACGCTGGGCTTTCGCGGCGGCGTTGTTCTGGTTCAACGTCTGGATCTGGGGCACCGTGATCTGGACCATTCTTCACTGGTGATCAGGTGATCAGGCCGATCCTTCTTCCAGTCCGAGAAATTCGACCGCTTCGGCAAGCGATCCGTCGAAATCGCTGAGCGCGTGGTCGCCTCCTTCGATCAGGCGCATTGAACATCCCGCATATCGAGCGCTCATCTCGCGCCAGTCGAGCACTTCGTCGCCTTTCGCGATGATGGCGAAATAGCGCTGGAGATGCGTGAGCTCGGCGGGGGTCAAGGCGTGCAGTTCGGTGATGAACTCGGGCCGGAAGAAGAACCGGTCTCCGTCATGCCAGGACGTGGTTTCGCCGATGTGGGTCGCCAGGTCACGCGCCGGGTGCACGGCCGGGTTCAGCAGGACCACACGCACGGCTTCAGCATTCGCTCGTTTCCGCGGTCCAGTCCATTGCTCGGCGAGCGCCGTCGCATAGAAGCCGCCCAGCGAACTTCCCACCACCGCGGTGTGTGCAAGGGGCCAATCTGCCGTGCCGTGTGCCAGCAAGGCCAGTGCTTCGCGCGGTGACGGGGGCAACTGCGGGCACCACCAGTGCAGGTCGGACCGATGAGCGCGGACCCAGTCGCCGAACTGCTGCGCCTTTTTCGATTGCGGCGACGAGCGGAAGCCGTGCAGGTAAAGCAGGTGCGTGATCAAGGCGGGAATCCCCCGCGCATCAGCCTTTGCGGGCCAGCGCGTCCAGCAGCAGCTGATGTACGCCCCCGAAGCCGCCGTTGCTCATGCACAGCACCTGGTCGCCAGGTTGCGCGGCGGCTGCGACGCGCGCAACGAGTTGATCGATGCTGTCGCAGACCGTGGCCAGTTTGCCGAGCGGGGCCAGCGCCTGCGCCGCGTCCCAGTCGAGGCCGCCGCTGTGGCAGAACGACAGGTCCGCCTCTTCGAGCGACCATGGCAGTTGCGCCTTCATCGTGCCGAGCTTCATCGTGTTCGAGCGCGGCTCGAACACCGCGAGGATGCGCGGGCGTGTTTGCGCGGCAGGATTCCAGTGCGCATCGACCTGGCGGCGCAGGCCGTTGATCGTGGTGCGCATCGCGGTCGGGTGGTGGGCGAAATCGTCGTAGACGCTGACGCCCGCCGCACTGCCTCGCAGTTCAAGCCGGCGCCGCACGTTCTCGAAGCTGGCGAGCGCCTTTGCTGCGACGTCGGCGGGCACGCCGACGTGATCGGCCGCCGCGATTGCGGCCAGTGCGTTCAGCTGGTTGTGCTCGCCGGCCAGTGCCCATTCGACACGCGCGATCTTCATGCTGCCGCGCAGCACGTCGAACGCATGCGGCTCGCCGCGCGCGCGCAACTCGCCCGGCGTTTCCTTGCGGGCTCCGAAGCGCACCACGTCGCTCCAGCAACCCATGCCGAGCACCCGTTGCAGCGCCTCGTCGCGGGCGTTGACCACCAGCCGGCCTTGCGATGGCACGGTGCGCACCAGGTGGTGAAACTGCCGTTCGATCGCCGCCAGGTTCTCGAAGATGTCGGCGTGATCGAACTCGAGGTTGTTTAGCACCGCCGTGCGCGCCCGGTAGTGCACGAACTTGCTGCGCTTGTCGAAGAACGCAGTGTCGTATTCATCGGCTTCGATGACGAACGGTACACCGGCGCCCGGTCGGGCCCCCGGGCTCGCAGAGCCGAGTCGTGCGGACACGCCGAAATTGAGCGGCACGCCACCGACCAGGAACCCGGGTTGCAGCCCGGCCTGTTCCAGGATCCAGGCCAGCATCGCGGTGGTCGTGGTCTTGCCGTGCGTTCCGGCGACCGCCAGCACGTGGCGGCCTTGCAGCACGTGTTCGGCCAGCCACTGCGGACCGCTGGTGTACGGTGCGCCAGCGTTGAGCACCGCTTCCATCAGCGGGTTGCCACGCGTCACGACATTGCCGACGACGAACAGGTCGGGCTTCATGGTCAGCTGGTCGGCGCCGTAACCCTCGACCAGCTCGATGCCGAGTGCGCGCAACTGGTCGCTCATCGGCGGGTAGACGCCGCTGTCGCAGCCGGTGACCTGGTGACCCGCCTCGCGCGCCAGCGCCGCGAGGCCGCCCATGAAGGTGCCGCAGATGCCCAGAATGTGGATGTGCATGGATTCGATCGTGTGTGGCCGCACGGTTTGTCGCGCAGACCGGGGGAGGCCTTTTCAGGCCTGGCGCATCACTGTCGCAAGGCTTGTGCCGCAGCGGTGGCCGTCGCGGCCAGGTCGTCGGGCCGGTGCGCCGCGCTGACGAAGCCGGCTTCGTACAGGGCAGGTGCCAGGTACACGCCGCGGTCGAGCATCGCGTGGAAGAAGTGGTTGAAGCGCGCCTTGTCGGTGGCCAGCACCTCGGTGTAGTTCTGCGGCAGCGCCGACGCGAAGAAGAAGCCGAACATGCCGCCTTCGCTGTCGGTCACCATCGGCACGCCTGCGGCCTGGGCTGCGGCATTCAGCCCGTCGACCAGTTGGCGGGTGCTGGCGGTCAGCGCCTCGAAGAAGCCGGGCTTCTGGATCTCGCGCAGCGTCGCCAGCCCGCAGGCGGTGGCGACCGGGTTGCCCGACAGCGTGCCGGCCTGGTAGACCGGGCCGAGCGGCGCGAGCTGCTCCATCACCGCGCGTCGTCCGCCGAAGGCCGCCAGCGGCATGCCGCCGCCGATCACCTTGCCGAACACGCTGATGTCGGGCGCGAAGCCGGGGATCAGCTTGGCGTACAGGCTCTGCGCACCGCCGAGCGCGACGCGGAAACCGGTCATCACTTCGTCGAATACCAGCAGCACGCCATGCTTCGAGCACAACTCGCGCAGACGGGTCATGAATGGCACGCTGGCGCGGACGAAGTTCATGTTCCCGCAGATCGCCTCGATCATCACGCAGGCCAGGCCGTCGCCGTGCAGCGCAAAGGCTTCCTCGAGCTGCGCCACGTTGTTGTATTCGAGCACCACGGTGTGCTTGACCACGTCTTCGGGCACGCCGGCGCTGGTCGGGTTGCCGAAGGTCGCCAGACCCGACCCGGCCTTGACCAGCAGCGCATCGGCGTGGCCGTGGTAGCAGCCCTCGAACTTGACGATCTTGTCGCGGCCGGTCGCGCCGCGCGCCAGCCGCAGCGCGCTCATTGCCGCTTCGGTGCCCGAACTGACGAGGCGGACCTGGTCCATGCTGGGCACCAGTTTCAGAATTTCCTCGGCCAGCTCGATCTCGCGCTCGGTCGGCGCTCCGAACGAGAAGCCGTCCCGTACTGCTTTCTGCACCGCATCCAGCACCGCCGGGTGGCCGTGTCCCAGGATCATCGGGCCCCAGGAGCCGATGTAGTCGATGTAGCGGGTTCCCTCGGCATCGAAGATGTACGGTCCCTGCGCGCGTGCGATGAAGCGCGGTGTGCCGCCGACGGCGCGGAACGCGCGCACCGGTGAATTGACGCCGCCGGGGATGACGCGCTGTGCGCGCTCGAACAGTTGTGCGTTGGTGGAAGTCATGGCGGGCTGCAGGCTCGTGGGCGGGGACGGTCGTCCCGGCGCGGGGTGTCAGTGGATGTGGTGCGTTCCGGGTTCGTCGGTGTCAGGGGCGTCGCCCTCGCCGCCTTCGTCCTCCTCGCCGGGCGCCAGCGCCCAGAAAAAACGGTCGGGGACGACGTTGCCCATGCCGGGGCGGAAACCCGCATCGAGCGCCTGATCGAGGAACGCCAGCGCTTCACCGACCGCAGTGTGCAACTCGCTGCCGGAAGCCAGCAGCGAGGCCAGCGCGGCCGACAGCGTGTCGCCGGCGGCGTTGAAGCTGGCATCGAAGCGCTCGAACTTTTCGCCGGTCAGGGCGCCCTGCGGCGATGCGAGCACGTTGTCCAGGTACTGGTCGGCGCTCTTGCTCTTGGTGACCAGCACGCTCGTGACCAGCACGTGATTGGCGCCATGCTCGGCGGCGGCCACCGCCAACTCGCGCGGCGAGGTCGGGCGCTCGCCGTCCCAGTCGGGCAGCAGGAAATCGGTCAGCGTCTGGTGGCTGCCGACCAGCACCTCGGTCTGTGGAAGCACCAATTCGCGAAAGGCGTCGAGGTAGGCCTGCTGCTGGTCTTCCTCCAGCCACGACAGGTTCGGCATGTAGGCCACCAGTGGCACGTCGGGGTAGTCGGACAGGATTTCGGCCACCGCGCCGACGCCCTCGGCCGAGCCGAGGAAGCCGACTTTCCAGGCGGCGATGGTGATGTCCTCCAACACGCAGCGCGCCTGTTCGGCGACCACGTCGGGCTCCAGCGCATGGTGGTCGAACACCTCGGCGGTGTCGCGCATCACGATCGAGGTGATCACCGGCAGCCCGTGGGCGCCCATCGCGGCGATGGTCGCGACGTCACCGCTCACGCCGCCGGCACCGGTGGCGTCCGACGCGTTGAAGCTCATCACGCAGGCAGGGGCCGGAGCTTCCTGCAACTCGTCAGCGGCATCGGCTGTCGGTTGGGTTTGTGCGGTCATGGCGGAAGACTCGGGTGAGGAAAGTGCGGTGCGCCCCCAGGGCGATGACCGGCGAATCGGGTCGAAATGACGGTGCTGAACAACAACAGCACCCCGGAGTCTGCGCGCCTCAAATACCGCGTCGCTAGAATAGTTTTCATTGTAATGACGCCCTGAGGCCGCACTGGACCGGGACCGACGCTGTTGGTGCGGACCCTCCCGGTGTTTCCTTTTGAAACTGCTGTGACCGAAACTCGAACCTGGATGTGCCTGATCTGCGGATGGATCTACGACGAGGCCGTCGGAGACGAGGAACACGGCATCGCGCCGGGCACCCGCTGGGCCGAAGTTCCGATGAATTGGACGTGTCCGGAATGCGGCGCACGAAAAGAAGACTTTGAGATGGTGCAAATCTGACCGATAACCCGACAGGCGGGATGCGACGTGCGCGTCCTGATGAGGAGAATGTCAGTGAACGAGGACACCGGGGCGGATGCCCCCAAGGCCAGGGTTCTGGTCATCGATGACAGCAACACCATCCGTCGCAGCGCGGAGATCTTTCTCAAGCAGGGCGGATACGACGTCTTTCTGGCCGAAGACGGCTTCGATGCCCTGTCCAAGGTCAACGATCACGCGCCGGCGCTGATCTTCTGCGACATCCTGATGCCGCGCCTCGACGGCTACCAGACCTGCGCCATCATCAAGCGCAATGCCCGCTTTGCCGATGTGCCGGTCATCATGCTGTCCTCCAAGGACGGCCTCTTCGACAAGGCTCGGGGGCGCATGGTCGGTTCGCAGGACTACCTGACCAAGCCATTCACGAAGGACCAGTTGCTCGGCGCGGTGCGTCTGCATCTGGGCGAAGACGCACCAGCGGTCGTCGACTGACGCGTTTTGTCATGGTTTTGGCGGCTCGCGGATTGCTTGATCCGAGCCCGTGCGCCGCAAAACGACTCCTGAGGACAAGAAATGGCAATCAAGAATATTCTGCTGGTCGATGATTCGAAGACAGAGCTTTATCACGTCTCGGGCTTGCTGACGAAGCAAGGCTATGCGGTGCGGACGGCTGAGAACGGCGAAGAGGCGATGCGCCGACTGGAAGAGCAGACCCCTGACCTCATCCTGATGGACGTCGTGATGCCAGGGCAGAACGGCTTCCAGCTGACCCGAGCCATCACCCGCGACCCGCGCTTCTCGCGGGTGCCCGTGATCATGTGTACGAGCAAGAATCAGGAGACCGACAAGGTGTGGGGCATCCGGCAGGGTGCACGCGACTACCTCGTCAAACCAGTCAACGCCGACGAGTTGGCGGCCAAGATTCGTGCATTCGGCTGACCGCTTCGGCTCGCTCCCCGCGCAGGCGCTTTGCCGCCTGCGTCGTCTTTGCCCTGAGGCTGCCACGGCTTCAACGCGATTCGCTCATGGCCAATAAAGAAGCACTGCGTGAGCTCCAGCGTCGTCTGGCCGAACGGCTCCAGGAAGCCCGATCCACGTCGCGGGGGCGCACTTGGCTCGCCGTCGAATGCGGTGACCGCAGATTCCTCTTTCCACTGAAGGAGGCTGGCGAAATCTTCCCGATGACGCGGCTGGCGCCGGTCTCGCATGCGCATCCGTGGTTTCTCGGAGTGGCCAATCTTCGTGGGCACCTGCACGGAGTCATCGAGCTGGCTGCCTTTTTCGGTATCAAGGCTGCCGTCGACCACCGGGACCAGGCCATGCTGGTGGCCTTCAACGCATCGCTCGACGTCAACGCAGCGCTGCTGGTCGATCGGCTGGCGGGGCTGCGTGGCGAGGAGCAGTTGTTCCTGGAGGGCGAGTCGCCAGCCGGAAGCCCGTCGTTCGTCGGCCAGCGCCTGCGCGATGTCGATGGCCGGGTGTGGCAGGAAATCAGTCTCGCCCAGCTCGTGCGACACGAGGCCTTCCTGAAGATCGTGGGCTGATCGTCGCGATGCGCTGCTGCCGTCGAAGCGACGAACAGGCACGGAGAACCCAGCGATATCCGGCGGTTTGAACCGTCACGACTTACCAACAATCGGCGACCGGGGAGCCCACATGGCTTTTTTGGACAAATTGAAGAACACCGGATCCGGGCGGGATCGTGCCGGGTCCGACACGCGTTCCTTCGAAGTGTCAGCGCATCCGGAAGATGCGCATGACGGGGTGCAAGAGCGGTCGCCGCTGGAGATGAACATGGACATGGAACGTACCGTAGTGCTTGAAGGCGTGGGCGGCAGAAGCACGCACGACTTTCAGGCTTCCATCATCACCGAGGCGGCTCCCTCCGGGATGGCCGACTTCGCCGAATCCCGGCTGCAGCCGCCGCCGGCCGTGGAGGCGCCAGTGGGTTCCGGCGTGCCGTTGATCGGCAGCCGTCCCCTCGCGCAGCAGCAGCAGTGGCTGAGTGCGCTGGTGCTGATCGGGCTGTTCGGCGTGCTGGCGGTCGTGCTGATGTCGTTCGCGGCGTCCGACACCGAACCGCAGCAGCGCGGAACGGCCGGATTGCTGTTGCTGTCCGGCCTGGCGGTGTTCGCCGGGGTGTTTGGCCAGCGCAAGGTGTTCGGTGCCGAGCAGGCCCAGCGCACGCGTCAGATGGAGCAGCAGCGCGTGGACGCGCAGCGCCTGCAGGACGAGTCCAAGCGCGTCAACGATGCCAACCAGGCCGCGATTCTGCGTTTGATGAACGAGCTGCAAAGCGTCGCTGAAGGCGATCTGACTCAGCAGGCGACGGTCACCGAAGACATCACGGGCGCCATCGCCGACTCGGTCAACTACACGGTGGAAGAGCTGCGCACGCTGGTTGCCCAGGTGCAGGGCACGGTCAGCCGCGTGACCGAAACGACTCAGCTGGTCGACGCGACGTCGACCGAGCTGATGGCCGCTTCCAGTGAGCAGCTGCGCGAGATCCGAGATACCGGCGAATCGGTGCTTCAGATGGCCGGCCGCATCAACGAGGTGTCGGCGCAAGCGCAGCAGACCGCGCAGGTCGCGCGCCAGTCGCTGAGTGCGACCGAGTCCGGCCTGAAGGCTGTGCAGGACACCATCGGCGGCATGAATTCCATCCGCGACCAGATCCAAGAGACATCGAAGCGCATCAAGCGCCTCGGCGAGTCGTCGCAGGAGATTGGCGAGATCACCGAACTGATCTCGGACATCACCGAGCAGACCAACGTGCTGGCGCTGAATGCCGCCATCCAGGCCGCCTCGGCCGGTGAGGCCGGTCGCGGCTTCTCGGTCGTGGCCGAAGAAGTGCAGCGGCTGGCCGAACGCTCGGCCGACGCGACGCGGCAGATCGCCGCGCTGGTCAAGACCATCCAGACCGACACCCAGGACGCGGTCGCCGCGATGGAGCGTTCGACCCAGGGCGTGGTCGAAGGCACCCGGCTGACCGACGCGGCCGGCACGGCGCTGAACGACATCGATCGCGTGTCGCGCGAGCTGTCAGACCTGATCACTCACATTTCCAGCCAGGCGCTCGGCGAAGCGCAATCGGCCAACGTGGTGGCGGCCAACATCCAGCACATCTTCGCGGTGACTGAGCAGACCGGTGAAGGCACGCGATCGACCGCCCAGATGGTGCGCGAGTTGTCGCACACCGCCGAGGAGCTCAAGCAGTCGGTGGCGCGTTTCAAGATCGTCTGAGCACGGCTCCCGGCATCTTCAGCCCCGCTTTCCGTCCTCGCAGAATCACCAGACACAAGGCATCGCATGGACAGCTCGCGCAATCCTCAGTCGACCGACCCCCGGGGCGATGACCCGGAAAGCCTGAGCGACCTGAGTGCCTTGTCCTGGGTGCAGGATGAGTTGCGGCGCTCGCTCGAACTGGCCCACAAGGCCCTGCGGCGGCACCTCAAGGACGCCGACACCACCTTCGACTCCGACGTCGACGCGGTCGATCCGGCGGTCATCCACGGCGCTCGCCAGCACATTCATCAAGGCGTCGGTGCACTTGAACTGGTCGGCTTGCCGGCGGGTGCCAGCCTGCTGCGCGCCTGTGAGTCGGCGGTGCAACGCTGCATTGCCAAGCCGCGGCTGCTGGACAGCCACGCCGTTGCGACGATCGAGAGTGCTTCCTTTGCGGTTCTCGATTACGTCGCGCGTCTGCTCTCCGGCAAGACGGTGTCGCCGCTGGCGATGTTCCCTCAGTACCGTGCAATCCAGGAACTGGCCGGTGCCGATCGCGTCCACCCGGCCGACCTCTGGGTTCGTGACTGGAGATGGCAGGCGCTGCCGACGGATGAACTGGCGGTGCCCCGCGCAGCGGATGCCTTTGCGCGCTCTGCCATCGAAAGCAAGCTGCTATCGGTCATGCGCAATCCGACGGCTGCCACTGCCAGGCGCATGAGCGACATCTGCGCCGGGCTCGGCGCTGGCACCGATGATCTGCAGATCAGCACGCTGTGGAAGCTGGCTGCGGCGATGTTCGAAGCCCAGTCGCAAGGCCTGCTGTCACCCGATGTCTTCAGCAAGCGCGTTGCTTCGCGGCTGCTGGCGCAGCTGCGCATCTTCGAGCGCGGCGGGCGTGAGGTGTCCGAACGGCTTGCACGCGACCTGCTCTTCTTCTGCGCCCAGGCCGATTCCCCCGGTGATGGACGCAAGGCCCCCCGGCTGGCCGCAGTGCGTCAGGCCTACGATCTGGTCCATCATCTCAGCGCCGACTACCACGTCAGTCCGCTGGGTCGTTTCGATCCAGCATTGATTGCGCAGGCCCGCAAACGCGTCGCGGCCGCCAAGGAGTCGTGGTCCGGCGTGGCCGGCGGCGAAATGCACCGGTTGAACGGGTTGACCGAGCAATTCGCCTTGGCCGGTGAATCGCTGAAGCGCTTGTTTCCGTCGGGAGAGTTGCTGGCCGAAGAGTTGCGCGCTGCCGCAGCGCAGGCGCAGCAGTCCGCTTCCCCCCCTTCGGCCCCGTTGGCGATGGAGGCGGCCACCAGCCTGTTGTATGTAGACGCCTGCCTCGAAGACGCCGAATTCGATCACCCGGAACTGGGCGCTCGCGTGCAGCGCATGTCGCAGCGCATGGCCCGCGTCCGGCAGGGCGAGGCGCCGCAGCCGCTCGAAGGCTGGATGGAAGACCTGTATCGACGGGTCTCCGATCGCCAGACCATGGGCAGCGTGGTGCAGGAGTTGCGCGCCACCCTGTCGGAAGCCGAGAAGCTGATCGACCAGTTTTTCCGCAACCCGGCCGACCCCGAGGTGCTGATTCCGGTGCCGAGCCACCTGTCGGCGATGCGCGGTGTGTTGTCGGTGCTGGGCATGGACCACGCAGCCAGCGCGCTGCTGCGCATGCGAGACGAAGTCGACGGACTCAGCTCGACCGAGGTCGATCTGGCCCGCGTTCCTCAGGCCGGCGTATTCGACCGGCTGGCCGACAACCTGGGTGCGCTGGGCTTCCTGATCGACATGCTCAGCGTGCAGCCGGCGCTGGCCAAGACGCTGTTCACCTACGATGCCGCAGCGGGAACCCTGTCTCCGGTGATGGGTCGCGGCGAACGTCCCCCGGTGTCGCCGGGTGAGTCCGCGCCGGTCATGGCCGGGCCGCGCCTGATCGAACAGGCACAGATGCTGGCCTTCAACGCGGCGCGCGACGACGTGTCGATCGAGGCCGTCACGCGCGACCTCGAACGCCTGTCGCACGAGGCGACGGCGGCTGACCAGCCGGCGCTGGCCGCCACCGTCAACCAGGCTCGCGTGGCGCTCGAAAGGGCGCAGGACTCCGACGCGGTGAGCGCAGCGCGCGACCAGTTGTCCGAAGCGCTGGCGGATTTCGTGCACACCTCTTCGGATGCGGTCGGTCTCGAACCGACCACTGCCGGGCGCGATGTTGGCGCCGACGACTCGGCTGAAGACGACGAGATGCGCGAGGTGTTCCTCGAGGAAGCCCGCGAGGTCTTCGAGACTGCGCGCAGTGCTGTTTCCGATCTCGCCTCCGATCCTGCCGACTTGCAGCAGCTCACGATCGTCCGGCGTGCCTTCCACACCCTGAAAGGCAGTGCCCGCATGGTGGGCCTGACCGAGTTCGGAGATGCAGCCTGGGTCTGCGAACAGCTTTACAACACGCTGCTTTCGGAGCAGCGGTCGGCTGACCCGTCGCTGCTCGACTTCACCGCCTGGTCCCTCGGGCAGTTCGCCGACTGGGTCGAGGACCTCGCCGCCTCGCGCTTGACCGCCCACTCGGCAGCCAGCATCCAGCAAGCCGCAGCGCAGTTGCAGTCAACCGTCGAAACGCCTGTCATCGAACCGGCGACGCCGCTGCCCCCGGTGGTGGATGAATTTTCTTTCGCAGCGGCTGAACTCGCTGAGTTGCCCGACCTCTCGATGCCTGCGGATTTCGATCTGGAGATGCCCGACGATGCGCAGTCGGTCGAGCCCGCGCCGGCGATGCAGGCGCAGACCCTCGACGAACTGGACTTCGATGCGTTCGTGGACCTCGACCTCAACTTGCCTGCCACCGAAGTGCATGCGATGGCCGACAGCCCCTTCGATGCGGATGCGACCTTGCCGCTGCGAGATCTCGCCACGCCCGGTTCTGCGGACTCCCGATTGCTGTCGCTGGATCTGGATGCCAGCGAAGCGCAATCGATGTTCGAGCCTTTCGATCCTGAAGCGACCCAGCCGTTGCCGCACGACTTTCTGATGTCGCGCGACGAGTTGCCCGAAGCCACCGACTCGCCACCGTTCGAATTGATGAACCTGGGCCTGGGCTCGGAGCCCACCAGCACGTCCGACGAAGTGCGGCGCGACGCCGAGCCCGAATTCGAAGAATCGGACGTGGTGGCCAAGGCACAGGAAACGGAAGACGAAGCGGTCAAGGTCATCGGCAGCCTGCGCATCGGCATCCCGCTGTTCAACATCTATCTCAACGAGGCTGACGAGTTGTCGCGCCACCTGTGCACCGAACTCGCCGAGTGGGTCATGGAGCTCGATCGGCCGGTCGGCGACACCGCAGTGGCCCTGGCGCATTCGCTGGCCGGCAGTTCGGCCACGGTCGGATTCGCCGATCTGTCGAACTTGGCGCGCACGCTCGAGCACGCCTTGGAGCGCAGTTGCGCGATCGGCTCGGGCAATGCGGAAGAAGGTTCGCTGTTCGTCGACGCGGCGGATGAAATCCGGCACCTGCTGCATCAATTTGCGGCTGGATTCCTGAAGCAACCTTCGGAGGCCTTGCTGGCTCGTCTCGCCGAGCACGAGCTGAGCTCCGCGCAGCGTCTGGACACGGCCGTTGCCGAACTGGACGCCGAATCCATGGTCGACAGCGAAGGTGCGCCGCTGGATCCGCCGATCCATCTCGATTTCAGCGTGAATACCGACGTGCAGCGGTTCGACCCGCTTGGCGTCGCAGCGCTGAAGCCACTGAACGAGACCCGGGTACCCGACCCCGAACTCGTGCGCGTCTCGCCTGCCGGTGCCTCCCAGCATTTCGACGACGACGAGGACATTGACGCCACCGACGCGATCGATGCCGAACTGTTTCCCATCTTCGAGGAAGAGGGTGAGGAACTGCTGGGCGAACTCGCGATCTGCCTTCAGGACTGGGCTCGCCAGCCTGACGACACCAGCCAGCCGGCCGGAGCGATGCGTGCCTTGCACACGCTGAAAGGTGGTGCCCGACTGGCCGGCGCGATGCGCCTGGGCGAGTTGGTGCACCGGCTTGAAAGCCGCATCGAGAACCTGATGGCCCAGCCGGAAGAGGCTCCGCTGACCGCCGCCGATGTGGAGCCCTTGCTCGGCCGCTGCGATGCGCTGCGTGCGGCATTCGAGGCGGTGCAGCAGGCTGCTGCCGTCGCACCCGAGCCTGTCGTGATGGCAGCCCGACCCTCAGCGGTCGCACTGCCGGCCTCGATCGATGCAGACGGAGCGGTCGAGCGCCCGGCAAGCGATGCAGACGCATCCGAGGTTGAACCGTCGCAGGGTAGTGGTGCCATCCCGACCCCGAGCGTCGCCAGCGACAGCCGTCCCGCAGATGCCGCAGCAACCGCCGATGTCGACTGGTCGCAGTTCGGTGCCGGCGACGGCGCAGCCGCAGCCCCGCGTGCACCGGTGGCTTCCATCTCCAATTCGGCGGTGCGGGTGCGTGCGCCCTTGCTGGATCGACTGGTCAACCAGGCGGGCGAGGTCAGCATCACGCGTTCGCGAATCGCGTCAGACGTGCAGGAAATCAAGGGCTCGCTGACCGATCTGACCGAGAACCTCGATCGCCTGCGCGGCCAGCTGCGCGACATCGAACTGCAGGCCGAGACGCAGATCAGCGCGCGGATGGAAGCGGCCAAGGTCTCGGCGCAAGCCTTCGACCCGCTCGAATTCGACCGCTTCACGCGCTTCCAGGAACTGACCCGCATGATGGCCGAGTCGGTCAACGACGTGGCCACGGTGCAGCGCACGCTGCAGCGCTCGTTGCAGAGCACCGAGGACGAACTGGCGGCGCAGGCGCGCCTGACGCGCGAGTTGCAGGACGACCTGCTGCGCACCCGCATGGTCGAGTTCGAGGGGCTGTCGGATCGCCTGTATCGCGTCGTGCGCCAGGCGGCCAAGGAAACCGGCAAGCAGGTGCGACTCGACATCGTCGGCGGCTCGATCGAGATCGACCGCGGCGTGCTCGACCGCATGACTGGTGCCTTCGAGCACCTGCTGCGCAACAGCGTTACCCACGGCATCGAATCCCCCGAGGCCCGCGTGGCTGCCGGCAAGGACGCGATCGGCGCCATCGTCGTGGCGGTCAGCCAGGACGGCAACGAAGTCAGCGTCGAGGTGCGCGACGACGGCAAGGGGCTGGACCTCGATCGCATCCGCGCCAAGGCGCTGGCCAGCGGACTGATCGCCGAGGGCGACTCGTCGTCCGATGGCGACCTGGCCAACCTGATCTTCACGCCGGGCTTCTCGACCGCCGACAAGGTGACCGAGCTGTCGGGGCGCGGTGTCGGCATGGACGTCGTGCGTTCCGAGGTCATCGCCATCGGCGGTCGCATCGAGACGGCGACATCGTCAGGCCAAGGCACCAGCTTCAAGCTCGTTCTGCCGCTGACGACCGCCGTGACGCAGGTCGTGATGGTTCGTTGCGGCCAGCTCACGGTGGGCATTCCCTCGCCGCTGATCGGCAGCGTGCGTCGGGTGCCTGCCGCCGAGATCGAGCAGGCCCATCGGACCGGTAGTTTCACCGTCGACGACAGCGCGCTGCCCTTCTTCTGGCTGGGCGCGCTCTTGCAGACGAGTTCGTGCAGCACCGAGCCGCCCGGCCGCACCTCGCAGGTGCTGGTCATACGCAGCGCATCGCAACGCATCGTGATCCACGTGGACGATGTCGTCGGCAACGAGGAAGTGGTCGTCAAGAACCTGGGCCCGCAGTTGTCGCGGATGCCCGGTCTGGCTGGCATGACCTTGATGGCGTCCGGCGATGTCGTGCTGATCTACAACCCGGTCGCACTGGCGACGCTGTATGGCAGCTCGGCCCGCACGTCAACGCTGGCAGCGCTGCATTCACCCGAGGCGGGCAAGGCGGACCGCAGCGCCGACGATCGTCTCGCTCAGCCCCTCGCGCCGCTGGTGCTGGTGGTCGATGATTCGCTGACCGTTCGGCGCGTCACCGAACGGATGCTGCTGCGCGAAGGCTATCGAGTGATGCTCGCCAAGGACGGTCTCGACGCGCTCGAACAGTTGGCGCAGCAAAAGCCGGCGATCGTGCTCAGTGACATCGAGATGCCACGCATGGACGGCTTCGATCTGGTGCGCAATCTGCGCGCTGACTCGCGCCTGCACGACCTGCCGGTGATCATGATCACGTCGCGGATTGCTCAGAAGCACCGGGACTATGCGGCGCAGCTCGGCGTCGAGCACTACCTGGGCAAGCCCTATTCGGAAGAGGACCTGCTGGCGTTGATCGCTCAGTGCACGGCAAGCCCGGTGGCGGTTTAGGCTTCGCCGCGACCACGCTATCCTCTGGACCTTCATGATTCCTTTTGCCGACCACATTGCAGCGCTGACGAGTCATCGCGATCGTGAGTTGCTGGATCTGGCCCTGGCGAGTTCTCTCATGGACATGGTCCAGCCGTGCATGGTGTCCATCCACCGATGCGTCGGCGAGGCCGACGACCGTCATTGGTTGAACCGGGCGAGGCTGCGCAGCGGTGACACGGCCGCCACGTCCGATCGCCTGTGGAGCGATCTGGACACCTTGCCTCGACTGGAGTCCGGCGAGGCCAGGTTCACAGCTTTGACCGAGAAGCGCGTGGTGGAGGTGGCCGGCCCGCCGCATCGGACCTACTTCCCGCTGTTCGGTGGTAACGATGTGGCCGCTGTTATCGAGATCGAGACCGACGCATGGCTTGAAGAGAGTTCGCAGCGCATCGTCGAAGGCGTGCTGCGGATCTATCGAAATTTCGATCGCCTCCTCGATTACAGCGAACGTGACACGCTGACGGGGCTGCTCAACCGGAAGACGTTCGACGAGAGTTTCCTGAAGGCGATCACCGACCTGCAGGTCGCCCCCGATGACGGAGAAGCCGGGCGTCGGGCCAACGGAAGTGGCGCCTGCGGTTACTGGATCGGTGTCCTCGACATCGACCATTTCAAGCGGGTCAACGATCGTTTTGGGCACCTGATCGGCGACGAGGTGTTGTTGCTGCTGTCGCGACTGATGGCACGAAGCTTCCGCCTGCACGACCGGCTGTATCGCTTCGGCGGCGAGGAGTTTCTGGTGCTGATGCGCTGCCACACCGAGGCGGATGCCGCACAGGCTTTGGAACGCTTTCGCAGTAACACTGAGCAATTCGAGTTTCCGCAGGTGGGTCGTGTGACCGTCAGCATCGGCTTCACCGCCGTGCGAGCGGGCGACACGCCCAGCAGTGCGTTCGAGCGCGCTGACCAGGCGGTCTATCACGCGAAGCAGCATGGTCGCAACCAGGTGTGCAGTCACGCCGACCTGGTGTCCCAAGGACACCTGACGGACACCACCAAGGTCGGCGACATCGAGTTCTTCTGACGTGACAGCGCCGGGCGGGTGGTCCGCCTCCGGGCCTGCAGTCCGAGCAGTCCGGCATCGCGAGTCGATGGACTACCTGGCCTTGACCACCGCGTAACGCTGCAGCGTCCGTGCGCGTGCGGCCTCGTGCTGCACGATCGGTGCAGGGTAGTCATGACCGATTGAGACGCCGGCTGCCGCCAGGTCCAGCGGGCGCGCTTTCCAGGGGGCGTGCAATGCAGCATCCGGCAGCGCCGCGAGCTGCGGCACATAACGGCGGATGAACTTGCCTGCCGGGTCGAACTTCTCGCTCTGGCTGACCGGGTTGAAGATGCGGAAATACGGTTGCGCGTCGCACCCGCTCGAACTCGCCCACTGCCAGCCGCCGTTGTTGGCCGCCAGGTCGAAGTCGTTGAGATGCTCGGCGAAGTAGCGCTCGCCCCAGCGCCAGTCCAGCCCCAAGTCCTTGACCAGGAAGCTCGCGACCACCATGCGCAGCCGGTTGTGCATGTAGCCGGTCTGGTTGATCTGCGCCATCGCTGCATCGACCAGCGGGTAGCCGGTGCGGCCCTCGCACCAGGCGGCGAACAAGGCCTCGGCGTGCTTGCCGTGTTCCCAGTGGATGCGGTCGTACGCCTCCTTGAAAGAGCCGGTGACCACATGCGGATGGTGGTGCATCACCTGGTGATAGAAATCGCGCCAGATCAGCTCCGACAGCCAGACCTCGGCGCCGCGCGAGCCGTCCTGCATGCACCGGTGTGCTTCTCGCGCCAGCTGGCGGATCGACAGCGTGCCGAAGCGCAGGTGCACCGATAGGTAGCTCGGTCCCTTCACCGCCGGGAAGTTGCGCGTGTCCTCGTAGGCGTCGATGCGCGTCAGGAAATCGCTGAACGACGCCTGCGCGCCGGTGGCGCCGTGGCCCATCTTCAGCGACGACAGGTTGGTGGGCGTGAAGCCGATGTCCACCAGCGACGGTGGGCCGCCGACCATGTCCTTCGGCAGCGCTGCCAGGTGCATGGCATGGGGCTCGATGGACCATGGTGCAAGGTGCTCCGGTGCGAGTCGCTTCAGCCACGCGTTCTTGTACGGGGTGAACACGCCATAGGGCGTGCCTGATCCGGTCAGCACCTCGCTGCGCTCGAAGATCACATGGTCCTTGCTGGTGTGCAGTGCGATGCCGAGATCGGCGAGTCGCCCACGCACGCGGGCATCGCGGGCCAGCGCGGCGGGTTCGTCGTCGTGGCTGGCGTAGACCGCCTGAACGCGCAGTCGCTGCGCCAGCGCCGGGATCTCGTCGCGGGCCCAGGCGTGCCGAACGATCAGGCCGGCGCCCTCTACACCGTGCGCCGCGCCGAGTGCTGCCAGCTGCTCGTGCAGGTCGGCCAGACTGTCAATGATGAATTCGACCCGACGATCGGCGCGTGGCAGCGGATCCAGGATTTCCCGGTCGAGCACGAACACGCACCACACATGGCGAGCTGACTTCAGCGCGTGGTGCAGCGCCGCGTGGTCGTCGGCGCGCAGGTCGCGACGAAACCAGACGAGTGCAGCGTCGAGCGAAGGGGTCATCCGAAGAGTGTGCCGCAGGAATAAAATGCGGCAATGAGTTCCGGCGGCATCAACTTGACCAACCAGTTCCTGATCGCGATGCCGGGCATCGCCGGCGACACGTTCGCGGGCACCGTGATCTACCTGTGCGAGCACACCGACAAGGGTGCGCTCGGCCTGGTGATCAACAAGCCGATCGACATCAAGCTGAAGAGCCTGTTTGAAAAGGTCGATCTCGAGCTCGATCGCGTCGATCTCGCGGAGTCGCCGGTCTACTATGGCGGGCCGGTGCAGACCGAGCGCGGTTTCGTGCTGCACGAGCAGCTGGACGACGAAGCGGCTCGCTTCAACTCGTCGCTGCGGATTCCCGGCGGCCTGGAAATGACGACCAGCAAGGACGTGCTCGAAGCGCTGGCCAGCGGCACCGGACCGACGAAGATCCTGGTCACGCTGGGCTACAGCGGATGGGGCGCCGGCCAGCTCGAAGACGAGATGGGCCGCAACACCTGGATCAATGTCGAGGCGGAGCCCGAGATCATCTTCAACACGCCGGTCGAGCAGCGTTACGACAAGGCGCTGTCCCTGCTGGGAATCGACCCCGCCATGCTCAGCTCCGATGCCGGGCATGCCTGAAGTCCGCAGCAGCCTGCCGACCGTGCCGACCGGCGGCGACGCGCATCGTGTACGCACTTTTCTCGCGTTCGACTTCGGTCTGCGGCGCGTCGGCGTCGCGAGCGGCAACACCCTGACTCGGACCGCCCAGCCGCTGCGCACAGTCGCGACAACCGGCGAAGCGCGCTTCGCCGCCATCGCGCGTCTGGTCGACGAATGGCAGCCCGACGCGCTGGTCGTCGGTGTGCCGTTTCACCCCGACGGCGCCGAGCACGAGAACACAGTGCGGGCACGTCGTTTCGCGCGCCAGCTGCATGGCCGGCATCGGCTCGAAGTGCACGAGGTCGACGAACGCTATACGACAACCGAGGCCCATGCGGGCGGCGCGAGTGACCTCGATGCCGCTTCGGCGGCATTGATCCTGGAACAGTACCTGCGGAGTGAATCCGAATGAGTTCTCTGCAACTCGACGCCGAAGCGTCGTACGGCGATCTGCTTGCCGGTGTGCGTGGTCTGCTGCGGCCGAACACCGTGCTGGTCGGTATCTGGTCGGGCGGTGCCTGGCTGGCCGAGCGCCTGCAGCGTGACCTGCAACTCGAAGGCGAGTTCGGCGTGATCTCCAGCGCGCTGCACCGGGACGATTTCGGATCGCGCGGCATGACGGCCGGCGCCGACCACACGCGGTTGCCGTTCGAGATCGAAGGTCGTCACATCGTGCTGATCGACGACGTGCTGTTCACGGGCCGCACGATCCGCGCGGTCATCAACGAGCTGTTCGATTTCGGCCGGCCGGCCAGTGTGACGTTGGCGGTGCTGGTCGACCGCGGCGGGCGCGAGTTGCCGATCCACGCCGCCTACGCCGCCGCCCGCATCACGCTGCCGGCGGCACAGCGGCTGTCGCTGGTGCGCGACGACGCGGGCCGCTTCAGCTTCGACATTCGGGAGCGAGCATGAGACCCGTGGCGGCAAGCGCCCGGCGGGACGAGCGCCGGGCCGTTCCCAAGCCGGCCCGCGTCCCCTCGGGGGACCGTCCGATGTACCCATCGGGCGAGGGGCTGACATGAACCCGCAGCTCAACAAGCATGGCGAGCTGATCCACCTGCTGTCGATCGAAGGCCTGCCGCGTGCGCTGATCCACCAGATTCTCGACACCGCCGGCACCTTTCTGAGCGTCAACGACCGCGAGGTCAAGAAGGTGCCGCTGCTGCGCGGCAAGAGCGTGTTCAACCTGTTCTTCGAGAACAGCACCCGCACCCGCACCACCTTCGAGATCGCCGCCAAGCGTCTGAGCGCCGACGTGATCAACCTCGACATTGCGCGATCGAGTGCCGCCAAGGGCGAGAGCCTGCTCGACACCATCGCCAACCTGAGCGCGATGCACGCCGACATGTTCGTCGTGCGGCACAGCCAGAGCGGCGCGCCGTACCTGATCGCGCAGCACTGTGCGCCGCATGTCCATGTGGTGAACGCTGGCGACGGCCGCCATGCGCACCCGACGCAGGGCCTGCTCGACATGTACACGATCCGCCACTACAAGAAGGACTTCACCAACCTGACGGTGGCGATCGTCGGCGACATCGTGCACTCGCGCGTGGCGCGCTCCGACATCCATGCGCTGACCACGCTGGGCGTGCCCGAGGTGCGCGCGGTCGGGCCGAAGACGCTGGTGCCGGGCGACCTGCGCGAGATGGGCGTGCGCGTCTGTCACGACATGGCCGAAGGCATCCGCGGCGCCGACGTGATCATCATGCTGCGGTTGCAGAACGAGCGGATGAGCGGTGCGATGCTGCCGAGCGCCGGCGAATTCTTCAAGAACTACGGGCTGACGCAAGAGAAGCTCGCGCTGGCCAAGCCCGATGCGATCGTGATGCACCCGGGGCCGATCAACCGTGGTGTCGAGATCGACTCCCGCGTGGCGGATGGAGCGCAGAGCGTGATCCTGCCGCAGGTGACCTTCGGCATCGCGGTGCGGATGGCGGTGATGTCGACCATTGCGGGCAACTCCGCATGAGCCCCCACGCTCACGTTCGTTCGCTGCCCTGCCAGGGAGGCGCCGCCCTCCTGGACGCTGCTCGTCGGAGGGCGACATGAAGATCCTGATCCAGAACGGTCGCGTGATCGACCCTGCCTCCGGCCGCGACGAGCGCGCCGACGTGGCGATCGCGGCCGGCCGCATCGTGCGCATCGGCCAGGTCAGCGCCGACTTCCACCCCAACCGCACCATCGATGCCAGCGGCCAGGTCGTCGCGCCGGGACTCGTCGACCTGGCGGTGCGGCTGCGCGAACCCGGTCATGAACACGAAGGCATGCTCGAGTCCGAGATGTCGGCGGCGGTCGCTGGCGGCGTGACCAGCCTGGTCTGCCTGCCCGACACCGATCCGCCGCTCGACGAGCCGGGCCTGGTCGAGATGTTGAAGTTCCGCGCGCGCAACCTGAACCAGTCTCACCTGTACCCGCTGGGCGCGCTGACGCGTGGTCTGGGCGGTGAGGTGCTGACCGAGATGGCCGAGCTGACCGAGGCAGGCTGCGTCGGTTTCTCGCATGCCGAGGTGGCGATCAAAGACACGCTGGTGCTGCACCGCGCGCTGCAATACGCGTCGACCTTCGGCTACACGACCTGGCTGCGCGCGCAGGACGGCTACCTCGGCAACGGCGTGGCCGCCAAGGGCGCGCTGGCCACCCGCATGGGCCTGACCGGCGTGCCGGTGATTGCCGAGACGATCGCGCTGAACACCCTGTTCGAGCTGGTGCGCGACACCCGCGCACGGGTGCACATCTGCCGCCTCAGCAGCGCGGCGGGGGTCGAGCTGGTCCGCCGCGCCAAGGCCGAAGGGCTGCCGATCACCTGCGATGTCAGCATCAACCACCTGCACCTGATCGACGTCGACATCGGCTACTTCAACGCCGCGATGCGCCTGACGCCGCCGCTGCGCCAGGAGCGCGACCGCGACGCGTTGCGCGCCGGGCTGGCCGACGGCACCATCGACGCGCTGGTCAGCGACCACACACCGGTCGACGAGGATGCGAAGACGCTGCCGTTCGCCGAGGCCGAGCCGGGCGCCACCGGTCTCGAACTGTTGCTCGGGCTCGCGTTGAAATGGGGTGAGCAGTCCGGCCACGAGCTGGCACGCACGCTGGCGACCATCACGATCGCGCCGGTGCGGGTGCTGGGCGACGCGCTTGGCTCATTGGCGTCGAGTGCGGGCCAATTGGTCGAAGGCGGCGTGGCCGACGTCTGCCTGTTCGACCCGGCCGAATACTGGCAGGTCCGCCCGGATGCGCTGAAGAGCCAGGGCAAGCACACGCCGTTCACCGGTCACGAATTGCCGGGTCGCGTGAAGTGCACCCTGGTCTCCGGACACGTGGCCTACGAAGCACTTTGAGCGCGGGCGGCTTGCGGGCTGTTCTTCGGCTGCTGCGCTGCGGTCTGCACGTGCTGCGCGGGATGCTGATCTGCGCGCTGGTGTTCCCATTCATCGACGCGCCGCAGCGGATGGCGCATGTGGGCCGCTGGTCGGCCCGGGCGCTGAGGGTGCTGGGTATCGGGTTGCGTGTGTCCGGCATGCCCTCGGCGGGCGCGACCCTGTTCGTCGCCAACCATGTGTCGTGGATCGACATCCTCGCGATCAATGCGGTTCAGCCGGTTCGCTTCGTGTCGAAGGCCGATATCCGTGCGTGGCCTCTGCTCGGCTGGCTGACGGCCTGCGGCGGCACGCTGTTCATCGAGCGCACGCGCACGCGTGATGCGCTGCGTGTGCTGCACCTGGTCGCCGAGGCGCTGAAGGCAGGTGAGCAGGTCGCGGTGTTCCCCGAGGGCACGACCAGCGATGGCCATGGCGTGCTGCCGTTCCACGCCAACCTGTTGCAGGCAGCGATCGTTGCGGAAATGCCGGTGCAGCCGATCGCGCTGCGGTTTTCCGATGCGCGAGAGCCGGTCAGCGCCGCCGCCGCGTACATCGGAGACACGACGCTGATGCAGTCGCTGTGGGCGGTCGCGTCGACCGACGGCCTCACGGCCCAGGTGAGCTTTCTGCCTGTGCATCCCAGCGGACATGCGGATCGCCGTGCACTGGCGGCGCGCCTCGCGGCCGATATCGCCGCGCAGTTGTCTGCGATGACGCCGACCGTTTGAGCCGGCGTCAGGGCCTCAATCGGTTTCGAGAAAGCGCCGGCTGAGGGGCCGGAACTGCGCATCGAGCTCGTAGACGATCGGCACGCCGTTCGGGATTTCCAGGCCGACGATGTCGTCGTCGGAGATGTTGTCCAGGTGTTTCATCAGTGCACGGATGCTGTTGCCATGTGCGGCGACGATCACCCGCTTGCCCGCAGCGATCGACGGCACGATGGATTCGTTCCAGCATGGCAGCACCCGCGCCACCGTGTCCTTCAGGCACTCGGTCAGCGGGACTTCGCCGGCTTTCAGGCCGGCGTAACGCCGGTCAGAGCGCTCGCAGCGCGGGTCGGCCGGGTCGAGTGCGGGTGGCGGGGTGTCGTAGCTGCGACGCCATTGCAGCACCTGTGCGTCGCCGTACTTCTTCGCGGTTTCGGCCTTGTTCAGCCCTTCCAGCGCGCCGTAGTGGCGCTCGTTGAGGCGCCATGAGTTCACCACCGGCAGCCAGGTCCGGTCGAGCTGATCCAGCGTGTGCCACAGCGTCCACACGGCACGCTTCAGCACCGAGGTGTAGGCGAGGTCGAAGTCGAACCCCTGCGCCTTGAGCCGCCGACCAGCGGCTTGCGCCTGGGCCACGCCGAGCGGCGTCAGTTCGACGTCGACCCAGCCGGTGAAGCGGTTTTCAAGATTCCAGGTAGATTGTCCGTGGCGGATCAACACGAGTTGGTACATGGGTTGGCAGGTGCTCGGAGGTTGCGGAAGAGCCCGATATCGGGGAAACCCTCAAATTCTATAATCCGTGGTTTTCCTGATCGCATCACCCAACCGGACCGCTTCGTGACCTTCTTCCTCGCCAACTGGTTTCTGTTCGCGGCTGCCCTGGTATCCGGCGCGCTGCTGTTTTGGCCCATGCTGTCGCGCGGCGCAGGCAGAGGCCGGGTCAGTCCAAGCGAAGCGGTCAACCTGATCAACCGCGAAAAGGGCGTCCTGGTCGATGTCAGCGAACCGGCCGAATACGCGACGGGCCACGCTGGTGGCTCCAAGAGCGTTCCGTTCGGCAGCCTGGAGACGAGCACCGACCTGCCCAGGAACAAGGGCGTGCCGGTGTTGTTGCTGTGCCCCACCGGCGCCCGCGCGCAGCGCGGCGTCGGGTTGCTGCGCAAGCGCGGCTACGAAAACACGCAAGCGGTCGCCGGTGGCACCGCAGCTTGGCGCGAAGCCAATCTTCCCATCGAGCGTTCCGTCTGATTCCGCGAGCCCTGCATGTCCCGCCTCACCAGCACCCCAGCCACCGTGACGATGTACACCACGCAGGTGTGCCCGTACTGCCTGCGTGCCAAGGCCTTGCTCAAGGAGCGCGGCGTGGCCACGATCGACGAGGTGAGGGTCGACCTCGACCCCGCCGCGCGGGACGCGATGGTCGAACGCACCGGCCGTCGCACGGTGCCGCAGATCTTCATCGGCGATGCTCACATCGGCGGCTGCGACGACCTGATCGCGCTCGACCAGCGTGGTGGCTTGATGCCGCTGCTCGCCGGGCATTGAAGCCCGCGTAACCCGACGAGTCCCACTCCGCAGAGGCCGGCCCTGCGGGTTCGATCCCCCATAATCCCGGGCCGCAAGCGGCTCCGGCCCCCCGATCAAGAAACCACCCGAGACTCTCATGGCAGACGAAGACAACAACTCCCCCGTGTTCAACATTCAGCGCATCTACCTCAAGGACATGTCGCTGGAGCAGCCCAATTCGCCTGCCATCTTCCTCGAGCAGACACCGCCGCAGGTCGATATCAACATCGGCGTCGGTGCCGAGACCGTCGGCCCTGACAACTACGAAGTGACGCTGCGGGTCACGGTGACGGCCAAGGTCGGCGAGAAGACCCTGTTCTTGCTCGAAGCGAAGCAGGCCGGCATCTTCGAGATCCGCAACATCCCCAAAGATCAGATGCAGCCGATCGTCAGCATCGCCTGCCCGGGCATCGTCTATCCGTATCTGCGCGCGATCGTCTCCGACATCTGCACCCGCGCCGGCTTCCCGCCGGTGCTGCTGACCGAAGTCAACTTCCAGGCGATGTACGAAGGGCAGAAAGCGGCTGCCGCAGAGGAAGCTGCCAAGAAGTCCGCAGCCAATGGCGGCGCGCTCCCCAACTGAGCGTCCGATCTGACCGGGCACCCGAGCGCTCGCCAGTGAACCTCAGTGTGCTCGGGGCCGGGGCATGGGGCACCGCACTGGCGGTCAGCGTTGCCGCCCGGCACCCCACCATGCTGTGGGCGCGTGATCCCGCGCAAGCCGATGCCATGCACGCGCTCAGGCGCAACACGCGTTACCTCGACACGGTCGAAATGCCGACGTCGATGCAGATCACCAGCGATTTCGACGCCGCTGTCGAGCACGCGCGCAGCGGTCTGCTGATCGTCGCGACGCCGATGTCGGCACTTGCTGCCGTGTTGAGTGCCTTGCCTGCCGGACCGCAGGCGCCCGGGCTCTTCTGGCTGTGCAAGGGCTTCCAAAAAGGCACCGGCTGGCTGGGCCACGAGGTGGCCGCCCGGGCCTGGCCTGGCGGGCGGGTCGGCGTGTTGTCGGGCCCGAGCTTTGCCCAGGAAGTAGCCCGAGGTCAGCCCACTGCGCTGGTCGCGGCCAGCGTGGATCAAGCCTTGTGCCATCAGGCGGTCGAGTTGCTGCACAGCGACAACCTGCGGATCTACACGTCTGACGACCCGATCGGCGTCGAGGTCGGCGGCGCCGTCAAGAACGTGATGGCGATCGCCACCGGCCTGGCCGATGGCCTCCAGCTCGGCTTCAACGCCCGGGCGGCGTTGATTACACGGGGGTTGGCCGAAATGGTGAGGCTGGGCACGGCGCTGGGGGCGCGTCCGGAAACCTTCATGGGCTTGAGCGGACTGGGCGATTTGGTATTGACCGCCACCGGCGATCTGTCGCGCAATCGCACCGTCGGCCTGCAGCTGGCGCAGGGCAAGTCCTTGGCGCAGATCCTTGCAGAGCTGGGCCATGTGGCTGAAGGTGTATTCAGCGCCGCCACCGTCTTCCGCCGCGCGCAGGCCTTGGGCGTCGACATGCCGATCACCGCAGCCGTTGTTGCGGTGCTGGAAGGGCGCGTGACTCCGAGTCAGGGGGTCGAGCTGCTGATGGGGCGCGGTCCGCGCCCCGAGCGTTGATCGGCGATCAAGCGCCGCCGGCATAGCCGTTCTGCCGCCAGGCCTCGAACACCGCGACGGCAACCGCGTTGCTCAGATTCAGGCTGCGCTGCCCCGGAATCAGCGGCAACCTCACCAACCCGTCGGGCGCAAACGAGGCCCTCAGCGCCTCGGGCAAGCCAGCGGTCTCCGAACCGAAGATCAGCCAGTCTCCGGCCTGCCACTGCACCGCACTGGGTGTCTGCCTGCCTCTTGTCGTGAAAGCGAAGCAGCGCGACGGGTCGGGTTGCATGGCCTCGACGAATCGATCCCAGGACACATGACGGTGTACGCGAGCGTGCTCGTGGTAGTCGAGGCCGGCGCGCTGCAGCAGCTTGTCGTCCATCGAGAAGCCCAGCGGCTCGATCAGGTGCAGCGCGCAACCGGTGTTGGCCGCCAACCGGATGACGTTGCCCGTATTGGGGGGGATTTCGGGCTCGACCAGAACAATATGGAACATGGCCCGTATTGTCGCTGTGGATGCTCTCTTATTCGGTGCGTGCAAAAACCAGTGCGGTGATGTGCGCAGCGCCCGCGTGTCTCAAGGCATGGGCTGCCGCATGCAGCGATGCGCCACTCGTCATGACATCGTCCACCAGCACAACGCGCTTGTTTTTGAGTCGGCTGGCGTGAAGGGGGTCGATGGCAAAGGCGTCTTGCACGCTGTGCAGGCGCTGGGTGCGCGGCAGGGCGCTTTGCGGCGCGGTGTGCAAAATGCGTAACAGCAATCCATGC
Source organism: Burkholderiaceae bacterium (assembly GCA_030654805.1). Classification (GTDB taxonomy): domain Bacteria; phylum Pseudomonadota; class Gammaproteobacteria; order Burkholderiales; family Burkholderiaceae_C; genus PBB1. The sequence goes on along the minus strand of JAURWR010000050.1, from coordinate 272 downwards.
GCTACTTTGGATGCATCCAGTGCGCAGGCCAGTTCGTGCGCCTGGTTGTAGCCGCGCTCCTGTAGGCGTTCTTTGGACAGGGGCAGGGGCACCAGCAAGTCGGCAGACTCCAATGCCGGCTCTACCCACGGTGCGCTGCGCATCAGCAGCGCAAAACTGGAGGCCCATCCGGGGTGCTTGTGAAACTAGTAATCCACCACCTGGCGGGACCAGGGGTAGGCATAAGGTACGGCAGCAAGACAGGCGTCCAGCGGTGGCGGCGCCACGATGCA
>JAURWR010000043.1 GCA_030654805.1 Burkholderiaceae bacterium | reverse complement strand
GGCCCGCCGACGATCAGCGCGGCGTCGCGCCCGTCGTTCACCCAGGCGGTCAGACGCTGCGCCAGCTGCATCGTCGTCAGACGCGAACCATGCTCATCGAGCACGACACGGCGCACGCCCCGGGGCAGGGCCGCCTCGATGCGCGTGGCCTCGGCGGCCATCAGCTGATCGGCCGTCTTGCCGCTGCGCGGTTCGGCCTTCACCGCTTTCAGCTCCAGCCGCAGGTCGGGCGGAAAGCGCTTCGCGTAGTCCTGGTAGGCCTCGTCGGCCCACGCGGGCAGGCGCTGGCCGACGGCAACCAGCAGCAGCTTCACGCGCCGCGCGGGGCCTTCTTGATGGCCGGCTTGCTCGCGGCCACTCGCTTCGGCGCCGCGGCCGAGGAGGCGGCTCGGGCGGTCGCTGCCTTCTTGGTTGTCGGCTTGTTGACGGCGATGGTCTTGATCGGTGCTTTCCTCGCCACGCGCGGTGCCGGCGACGACGGGGTCTTGCGGGCCGGCGCCTTCTTGGCGGCGGTCGCCGCCGTCTTGACGCCAACGGTGCGCGTCACGCCGGTCTTGACCGGGGCGGCGCGCTTCGCCGGAGCGATGGCCTTGGTCGTCGTCGTGCGGCGCTTCGCCGCAGGCGTCGCGGCCTCGGTTGCCTTGGCGGATGCGGCCGCCGGCTTGCTGGATGCGGCCACCTTGCGCGCAGGCGCCTTCTTCGCTGGCGCAGGCACTTCCTCGGCCTTCACCAGCCGCTTCGGCGCGGTGTCCAGCTTCAGCTTGACCGGCTTGTCGCCCCAGATTTCCTCGAGGTGGTAGTACTCGCGGATGTTGGGCTGCATCAGGTGGACCACCGCCGCGCCGCAGTCGACGATGATCCATTCACCATTGACCTCGCCCTCGACGCGCGGCACCGGGTAGCCGGCCATCTTGACCGCGTCGCGCACGCTGGCGGCCAGCGATTTCGTCTGCCGGTTGCTGGTGCCAGAGGCGATGATCACGCGCTCGAACAGCGACGACAGGTGTTCCGTGTCGAACACGACGATGTTCTGGCCCTTGACGTCTTCCAGTCCATCGACGATGACGCGTTGCAGTTTCTTGATGTCCATTCAGCTCCTGGTGCGCCTCACGACGCTTGCGATGAAATGCGGCTGGATCGGTGAGCTCACCGGTACAACCCGTGTTGGTCAATATAGCGCGCCACCCCGGCGGGCACCATCTCGTCGATCGACAGGCCGGCGGCGCAGCGCGCCCTCACCTGCGTCGACGACATATCCATCGGTGGCAGATCGACAGCGAGTGCGACCGGCGCCGTTGCATCTCCATCGGCGACGCCGGGTCGCCGCGCCACCGCCAGCGTGACCCGGCCGAGCAGTTCCTCGGCCCCGTGCCAGGTCGGCAGTCCCGCCTGCTGATCCTGCCCGACGATGAGGAACCACTCGGCGCCGGGATGGGCTGCCTGCAGCTCGCGCACCGTGTCGAGCATGTAGCTCGGGCCGGGTCGATTCAGCTCGATCGGGTCCAGCACGAAGCGCGGTTCACCGTCGATCGCCAGCGCGACCATCGCCTTGCGATGCGCGGCGTCGGTCACCACGCGCGTCTTCTGCCAGGGCTGGCCGGCCGGAATCCAGCGCAGTTCGTCGAGCGCCAGATCGCGCAACGCCGCCCGGGCCAGCGCGAGGTGGGCGTTGTGCACCGGGTCGAAGCTGCCGCCGAACAGGCCGATTCGTCTCAAGCTGAGGTGCCTGCGCTGCGCTGCGCATCGCGCCAGTCGGCCCAGTCGCGTGGCCGCAGGAAATCGCTGTACAGCCGCGCCTCCGGCGTGCCCGCCTCGGGCTTCCAGTCGTAGCGCCACTTCACGATCGGCGGCATCGACATCAGGATGCTCTCGGTGCGCCCGCCCGACTGCAGGCCGAACAGCGTGCCGCGGTCGAACACCAGGTTGAACTCGACATAGCGTCCGCGCCGGTAGGCCTGGAAGTCGCGCTCGCGCTCCCCGTAGGGCGTGTCCTTGCGTCGCTGCACGATCGGCAGGTAGGCATCGATCATCGCGTCTCCGACCGAACGGATCATCGCGAAGCTGCCATCGAAGCCGAGTTCGGAGAAGTCGTCGAAGAACACGCCTCCGACGCCTCGCGGCTCGTTGCGGTGCTTCAGGAAGAAGTACTCGTCGCACCAGGTCTTGAAGCGCGGATACTTGTCGTCACCGAAAGCTGCCAGCGCGTTGCGGTTGACGCGGTGGAAGTGGGCCGCGTCTTCCTCGAAACCGTAATACGGCGTCAGGTCCATGCCGCCGCCGAACCAGACCACCGGCTCGGCATCCTTGGGCAGCGCCGCGAACAAGCGCACGTTCATGTGCACCGTCGGCACATAGGGGTTGCGCGGGTGGAACACCAGCGACACACCCATCGCCTCGAACGGCGCGCCCGCCAGTTCGGGCCGGTGCTGCGTCGCCGACGGCGGCAACTGCGGGCCACGCACATGCGAGAAATTGCAGCCGCCGCGTTCCAGCAGGTCACCACCCTCGATCAGTCGCGACAGGCCATCGCCCTGCAGTCGCTCGCCGGGTTCGCGCACCCAGCCATCGGTGCGGAACGGCTGGCCGCCCTCACGCTCCATCGCACTGACGATGCGGTCCTGCAAACCCAGCAGGTAGTCTCGAACGGCTTGTGTGCTCATGGTCGGGACAAGTCAGCGCTTCACCGCGCGGTGGCCGATGTCTCGGCGGTATTGCATGCCATCGAAGTGGATCGGCTGCAGCAGTTCATAGGCGCGCGGCTGGGCCTGCTTGACCGAATCGGCCAGCACCGTCACACACAGCACCCGACCGCCCGAGGTCACCAGCTGACCATCACGCAATTCGGTGCCGGCATGGAACACGATGCCGTCGGCCGCCTCGGCCGGGATGCCATGGATCGCGTCGCCCTTGCGCGGCGTGTACGGATAGCCGTGCGCGGCCACGACCACGCCCAACGCGACGCGACGATCCCATAGCAGCTCGACCTCATCGAGCGAGCCGTCGGTCGCGTGCATGAACACGTCGAACAGATCGCTCTTCAGGCGCATCAGGATCGGCTGCGTCTCCGGGTCGCCGAGCCGGCAGTTGAACTCGACGGTGCGCGGCTGGCCCTGAGCATCGATCATCAGCCCGGCGTACAGGAAACCGGTGAACGGGATGCCGTCCTTCGCCATGCCCTGGATCGTCGGCAGGATGATCTCGTGCATCGTCTTGGCATGCACATTCGGCGTGACCACCGGCGCCGGCGAGTACGCGCCCATGCCGCCGGTGTTCGGGCCTTCGTCGCCGTCGAGCAGGCGCTTGTGGTCCTGGCTGGTCGCCAGCGAGACGACGTTCTTGCCGTCGCACATCACGATGAAGCTGGCCTCCTCGCCTTCAAGGAAGGACTCGATCACGACGCGCGGTACCGCCTTGCCGTCGTCACCGGCGTTGTGCTGCACACCGAGCGTGTTGGAAGAGCCATCGGTGCCCAGCATCCAGTCGATCGCCTCGTGCGCCTGCGCGAGCGTCGTCGCCACCACCACGCCCTTGCCGGCGGCCAGGCCATCGGCCTTGATGACGATCGGCGCGCCGTGCGTGTCGACGTAGGCATGCGCCGCTGCCGACTCGGTGAAGGTCTCGTACGACGCCGTCGGAATCTGGTGGCGCTTCATGAACGCCTTGGCGTAGGCCTTCGAACTTTCGAGCTGCGCCGCCGCCTGCGTCGGGCCGAAGATGCGCAGCCCGCGCGCCCGGAAGAAGTCGACGATGCCGCCGGCCAGCGGGCCTTCGGGGCCGACGACCGTCAGCGCGATCTTCTCGCGCTCGGCGAACTCGGCCAGGTCCTTGAAGTCAGTGAGCGGCACGTTGTGCAGCCGGTTGTCACTGCCCGTCCCACCATTGCCCGGCGCGACGTAAACCGTCTGGACCTTGGCCGACTGCAGCAGCTTCCAGGCAATCGCGTGCTCGCGGCCGCCCGAGCCGATCACGAGGACTTTCATACCGGACTCCGCCGAGCCGCCTCAAGGAGGCCGGGCACCCCCAGGGCCACCACGGGGCCCCTGCCGCGCCCTCGGGGCAGTGAGCGATAGCGAGCGTGGGGGCTCATTCGGACAGCTCGGCGTTGTGGAACACCGCCTGCACGTCGTCCAGGTCTTCGATCACGTCGAGCAGCTTCTGCATGCGCAGCGCGTCCTCGCCCGCCAGCTCGACGGTGTTCTCCGGACGCATCGTCACTTCAGCCACCTCGGGCTTCAGCCCGGCTGCCTCCAGCGCCGCTTTCACGGCTTCGAAATCGTGCGGCGACGTGAGCACCTCGATCGCACCGTCGTCGTCGGTGACCACGTCGTCGGCACCGGCTTCGAGCGCGACCTCCATCACCTTGTCTTCGCTGGTGCCGGGTGCGAACACGATCTGCCCGCAGTGCTTGAACTGGAACGCCACCGAGCCGTCGGTGCCCAGGTTGCCGCCGTACTTGCTGAACACGTGGCGCACCTCGGCCACCGTACGCACCTTGTTGTCGGTCATCGTGTCGATGATCACCGCCGCGCCGCCGATGCCGTAGCCCTCGTAGCGGATTTCGTCGTAGTGCACGCCTTCGAGGTTGCCGGTGGCCTTGTCGATGTTCTTCTTGACCGTGTCGGCCGGCAGGTTGGCCGCCTTGGCCTTGTCGACGGCCAGCCGCAACCGAGGGTTCAGCGCCAGATCGGCGCCGCCCAGACGCGCTGCCACGGTGATCTCACGGATGACGCGCGTCCAGATCTTGCCGCGCTTCTCGTCCTGGCGGCCCTTGCGGTGCTGGATGTTGGCCCACTTGGAATGTCCGGCCATGGAATGGCGCCTCCTGCGCGGGTCTCGCCATGCAGCGGCCCGCCGTGTTTTGTTGGATAGACTGCAATTTTACGTGCCCGCCCTCCGATACCGGCTCCCGGGCCGCGGCGCGCCGTCCACCACACACCCACAGACGCTGAGGAGCAGCCCCACATGGCCGAGCCGATCCTGGTTGCCAAACACGGTGACACCGAATGCTTCCTGCTGCCGGCGCTGGCCAACCGCCACGGGCTGATCACCGGCGCCACCGGCACTGGCAAGACGATCACCTTGCAGACGCTGGCCGAGAACTTCAGCTTGATCGGCGTGCCGGTGTTCATGGCCGACGTCAAGGGCGACCTGACCGGCATCACGCAGGCCGGCAAGGTCAGCGACAAGCTCGCCGCGGTGCTGAAGGAGCGCGGGCTCGACACGCCCAACTCGGCCGCCTGCCCGGCCACGCTGTGGGACGTGTTCGCCACCGACAAGAAGGCGGACGGGCACCCGGTGCGCGCGACCGTGAGCGACATGGGCCCATTGATGCTGGCACGCATGCTGGCGCTCAACGAGACCCAGCAAGGCGTGCTGAGCCTGGTGTTCAAGATCGCCGACGACAACGGATTGCTTCTGCTGGACCTGAAAGACCTGCGCGCGATGCTGCAGCACGTCGGCGACAACGCGAGCCAGTTCACCACCGAGTACGGCAACGTCAGCGCGGCCAGCGTCGGCGCGATCCAGCGCGGGCTGCTGCAGATCGAGGAACAGGGCGGCGACCGTTTCTTCGGCGAGCCCATGCTGAACATCGCGGACTTCATGCAGACGGTGGACGGCAAGGGCGTCATCAACATCCTGGCCGCCGACCAGCTGATGAACAGCCCGCGGCTGTACTCGACCTTCCTGCTGTGGATGCTGTCCGAGCTGTTCGAGCAGCTGCCCGAGGTCGGCGACCTCGACCAGCCGAAGCTGGTGTTCTTCTTCGACGAGGCGCACCTGCTGTTCAAAGAAGCGCCCACGGCGCTGGTCGAGCGCATCGAGCTGGTGGTGCGGCTGGTGCGCAGCAAAGGCGTCGGCGTGTACTTCGTGACGCAGAACCCGCTGGACATCCCCGACACCGTGCTCGCGCAGCTCGGCAACCGCGTGCAGCACGCGTTGCGCGCCTTCACGCCGCGTGACCAGAAGGCCGTCAAGGCGGCGGCCAGCACGATGCGTGCGAAGCCGGGGCTGGACATCGAGACCGCCATCACCGAACTGGCCGTCGGCGAGGCGCTGGTCAGCTTCCTCGATGCCAAGGGCCGGCCGAGCGTCACCGAACGGGTGTTCGTGCTGCCCCCGGGCAGCCAGATCGGCCCGATCACGCCGGCGCAGCGGCAGACGCTGATCGCCAATTCGCTGGTCGCGGGCGTCTACGAGAAAGCGGTCGACCGCGAATCGGCCTACGAGAAACTGAAAGGCCGCGCCGTGGGGTCCGAGAGCGAACCGACCGGCACCCGCGCAGCGGGCGGCAGAGCGCCGGCCGCAGAGCCTGCGGAAGAAGCCGGTGGAGGCATGTTCGGCGGGCTCGGCAGCATCCTGTTCGGCAGCACCGGACCGCGCGGCGGCAAGCGCGAAGGCCTGGCCGAATCGATGGCGAAGTCGGCGGTGCGCACGATGGGCACGACCGTTGGCCGCGAAATCATCCGCGGCGTGCTCGGCAGCCTGCTCGGTGGACGTCGGCGATGAGTCGCTGCCGCGCACGGGCACACCGGGTCGAACGACCATGAATCTCCTCAAGCGGGTGCTGGTGGCCGTCGCGGTGTCGTTCGCACTGGCGTTGGTGGCGGGGCGGCTGGACCTGCTCCAGGGCGCGACCCCGACCGACCTGGGCGTGCACGACGGTCGGCTGAAGCCCCCGGCGCGTGTCCCCAACAGCGTGTCCAGCCAGGCCGGCCTGCACCCCGATCATCCGATGCGCGACTCGGCGCGCATCGAGCCGCTGCAGGTCAAGTTCGGCGATCGCGACGGCGTCGCCACGCTGGCCGCGCTGAAAACCATCATCGAGGCGATGCCAGGCGCCCGCATCGTCACCCGCGACGGCCCCTACCTCTACGCCCAGTTCACGAGTTCGTGGTTCCGGTTCGTCGACGACACCGAGTTCTGGTTCGACCCCGGTGCCGGCGTGATCCAGGTGCGCTCGGCGTCGAGACTCGGCGAGAGCGACCTCGGCGTCAACCGCCAACGCATCGAAGCCATTCGGGAGCAGTTGTCGGCCGCACGGTGATCGCGCGCGGTGCGGCCGACGCCGCGCTGTTCGCCGCTCGAATCAGTGCCGATGGCGACGCTCGTCGCGATCACCACGGTCGCCGCCCCGGTCGTCACGCCAGTCTCCGCGCCGGTCGTCGTCGCGCCAGTACCGGGTGCGTTCTTCGTAGCGAGGGCGCCAGTGGTCGTGGCGCGGCTGCGCATAGACATACCCGCGCGGCGCATAGCCCCACGGCACCGGCGCGTACGCGTAGGGCTGTTCGTAGACGACCCGAGGCGCGGGCACATAGACCACGGGCGGCGGCGCATAGACCCGAGGGGCGTAGCCGTAGACCGGTCCGTTGGAAATCACGGCACCGATCCCTGGTTCGCCGATCGCAACCGACCAGTTCAGGTCACGCGCCTGCGCCATGCCGACGCCGGAGAGAGCAAGCACCGCCGCAGCGGCCAGGATCAGACGTTTCTTCATAGCAGTCTCCTCGTTGGGATCGCGCTTCGGCATCCAGAACCACCGGACCCGAAGCCGACGAACCGCACACCGGTGTGGTGTGCCCGCCTACAACGCGACCCTGGGTGGAGGGCGTTGACCCGCGATGCGCAAGCAGAGGTAAAGACATGTGAAGCGGCCGCGACGCGATCGGCTCTGCGGCGGGTGTGCGCATGGACCGGGAGGGATAATCGGCGCCGCCCTCGCACGAGGGAATTCCCCATTCCTGCTGCTCCGCGCCAGCCGCGCACGCCCCCATGACCGCACCCGCCCACCCGACCTCGCCCGACGACACGAAGCCGAGCAACTTCCTGCGACAGGTGATCGAGCGCGATCTGGCCCAGGGCACCTACGCCAGCCGCACCTTTGCGGGCACACCGGGCGATGCCGCGCACCACGCCGCCGGTCCGCTCGACCCGGCGCGCATCCGCACCCGCTTTCCGCCCGAACCCAACGGTTACCTGCACATCGGTCACGCGAAGAGCATCTGCCTGAACTTCGGCCTGGCGCGCGACTACGGTGGCGTGTGCCACATGCGCTTCGACGACACCAACCCGGAGAAGGAAGAACAGGAGTACGTCGACGGCATCCTCGATGCGGTGAAGTGGCTGGGCTTCGGCTGGGAGACACCCGACCCGCTGAACCCCGGCGCGACGGGCAGTCACCCCGAAGCGAAGCGGAGTCACCTCTACTACGCCAGCAACTACTTCGACTTCATGTACCGCGCCGCCGAGGCGCTGATCAGCGCCGGCCACGCCTATGTCGACGAACAGACCGCCGACCAGATGCGCGCCAACCGCGGCGACTTCAACACGCCCGGCACCGACAGCCCGTACCGCAGCCGCACGCCCGATGAAAACCTGGCGCGCTTCCGCGAGATGCGCGATGGCAAGTTGGCCGACGGCGCGGCGGTGCTGCGCGCGAAGATCGACATGGCGTCGCCCAACATCAACCTGCGCGACCCGGCGATCTACCGCATCAAGCGCGCGACGCACCACAACACCGGCGACACCTGGTGCATCTACCCGATGTACACCTACGCGCACCCGATCGAGGATGCGCTGGAGAACATCACCCACAGCATCTGCACGCTCGAGTTCGAGGACCAGCGCCCGTTCTACGACTGGCTGCTCGACACGCTGTGCACGCTGGGCCTGACGAAGCAGCCGCGTCCGCACCAGTACGAGTTCGCGCGGCTCAACATCACCTACATCGTCACCAGCAAACGCAAGCTCAAGCAACTGGTCGATGAAGGCCATGTCGAGGGCTGGGACGACCCGCGCCTGCCGACCCTCGTCGGCCTGCGCCGGCGCGGCTACACCGCCGAGAGCCTGCAGCTGCTGGCCGAGCGCAGCGGCGTCAGCAAGGCCGGCGGATGGCTCGATTACGCGTCGATCGACATCGCGTTGCGTGACGACCTCGACCCGAAGGCCGCACGCGCCTGCGCCGTGCTCGACCCGCTCAAGCTCAAGCTGACCAACTTCGCCGAGGTGTTCGGCAGCGAGTCGCACCGCGAGCCCTGCCATGCCCCGGTCCACCCGGCGCACCCCGAACGCGGCCAGCGCGACTTCGTGCTGACGAGCGAGGTGTGGATCGAACGCGAGGACTTCATGGAAGTGCCGAGCAAGGGCTTCTTCCGCCTCAGCCCGCCGAGAACCGATGCCGCCGGGGTGGCACAGCCTGGCAGCAAATCACGGCTGAAATACGGCTACGTCATCGAGTGCACCGGCTGCGAGAAGGACGACGCAGGCCAGGTCACTGCGGTGCTGGCGACGCTGGTGCCCGACACCAAGAGCGGCACGCCCGGCGCCGATGCGGTCAAGGTCAAGGGCGTGATCACCTGGGTCAGCGTGGCCACCGGCATCGCCGCCGAAGTGCGGCTCTACGACCGGCTGTTCACCGAAGCGCAGCCCGATGCAGGCGGGCGCGATTTTCTGAGCGTGCTGAACCCGCAAAGCAAGAAGATCGTCAGTGCCTACCTGGAATCCTCGCTCGCCACGGCGCAGCCGGACGATCGGTTCCAGTTCGAACGGCACGGCTACTTCGTCGCCGATCGCAAGGACCACACGCCAGAGAAACCGGTGTTCAACCGGACGACGACGCTGAAGGACACCTGGGCGAAAGTGTGAACTGACACCTGCGGCTCTCGGTCACCGAGGGCTGCCCCCGGGCATCTGTTGCCGAAGCACTCAGCGTTTGGCCAGTTGTCAGACGAACCGGTAGCTCACGCTGCCACGTCGATGTATTCGACCTGGCTCGCCGCTTCGGGAATCGGCATTCCGTCTTCGCGCAGGCCTTCGACATGGAACACGATGGCTTCCCTGATTTCCGATTCGACTTCGGCAACGGTCGCACCCGTCGCGACGCAGCCCGGAAGATCGGGGACATAGGCGGAATAGTTGCCTTCAGCTTTTTCAATGACGATGGCGTAGCGCATGTGACCTCACAACTTCAGACCCGCCTGCTTTTGAATGCTGCGAAGAGGTTCGACGCAGCGCCCGCCAAGGTGTGGATGCAGACCGGATCTTCATCAGCGAAGAGCATTCGAATAGCTCTGCTGAGCTGCCGTTGGCCGGCTTCAAACTTCGTGACTCGAAGAGGTTTGTCCATTGGTTAAATCTAGCTGACCGTCAGATGCGAGAGTCAATGACGAAAATTCACTGTCAGCTCAATCTCTCGCGCCCGATAGTGCCAGTCAACGCTTGGATTTACGCGCCAGGGGTTTGCGTGAGCACTGCCCTCGCGATCGATCTTCGAGATAAGCCTTCGCAGCCTCCCAAGTTACCGTCTTCCCAGTTGCGAGCAGCGTCGCCCAGCGCTCGCTCGCGACGCGGTGGAAGTGGGCATCCAGTTGGGTCTGCTCGATCTTTTGCATGATGGCCTCCTCGTTTATATCGTGTCTGACGACAGATCAGCCGAGCAAACCCGTCTCGCCCGGATGCTCGGGCAGCACCACCGGCACCGGCGGCTTCCAGCCCTTCTTGCGGTGCTCCGCCACCACGTTGGTGTAAATGCCGCCGCGCACGTTCCAGCGGGCGGTGATGCGCGCGTAGCGCGGCTGGGTGACCGCGACGATCTTCGTCAGGATGTCGTTGGTCACCTTCTCGTGGAACGCGCCTTCATCGCGGAAGCTCCACATGTACATCTTCAGGCTCTTCAGCTCGACGCACAGCTGGTCGGCCACCATGTCGATGACGAAGTGCGCGTAGTCGGGCTGGCCGGTCAGCGGACACAGGCAGGTGAATTCAGGAATCTGGAACTGGATCGCGTAGTCGCGCTCGGGCGACGGGTTCGCGAACACGTGCAGTTCCTTCGACGGCGCGGTCGGTGGGTTGATCGGCGCGACACGCTGCTTCGCGGGTTCGGGCTGGACGCTGGATTTCTTCGAGTTTCGGGCCATGGATCGCTCTCGTCGATGTGGGTGCTCAGGGAATGCCGAGGGTCTTGTGTGTCTGCACGCTGAGACGCCACTGCGGATGCGACAGACAGTAGTCGACCGCGAGCCGCGTGTTGCGACGCTGCTCCAGGCCGTCCATCGGCTGCAGGAAGAACAGGCCGAAGTCCAGGCCTTCGAATCGATCGGGCATCGCATCGGGCTGAGGAAACACCAGCTTCAGCTCGTGGCCATGCATCAGCACCAGCGCGGCGCCGGCCTTCGGGCTGACGCAGATCCAGTCGAGTCCCGCAGGCGCGGGCTGCGTGCCGTTGGTCTCGACGGCGACCTCGAACCCTTGCGCGTGCAGCGCGTCTATCAGCGGCTCGTCGAGCTGCAGCAGCGGCTCGCCGCCGGTGCACACCACCAACGGCCGGCCTGCGGGGCCCACCGGCCACAGCGACGCGATGTGCGCGGCCAGCGCCTGCGACGTGTCGAACTTGCCGCCGCCCGGCCCGTCGATGCCGACGAATTCGGTGTCGCAGAACCGGCACACGGCCTCGGCCCGATCGGCCTCGCGGCCCGACCACAGGTTGCAGCCGGCGAAGCGGCAGAACACCGCCGCGCGACCGCTCTGTCCGCCCTCACCCTGCAGCGTGTAGTAGACCTCCTTGACCGCGTATGTCATGCCGGCTCCATCCCGCTCACATCGGCCCGGTCAGCGTCGCGCTGCCAGCCGACACGATCGCGCCACAGCCCGAGGTTTCTTCCAGATCAACGCGGTCAAGCTGCGGCAACCGCAGTCGGGCGCGGGCCAGCACCCAGCTCGCGATGCTGGCGGTGTCGCAGTCCGCCAGATCGGCAATCTCGTGGATCGGCTGGTGATCGAGCATCTGGAAAAGTGGATCGAACGCCGACTTCACGTCGCCGAAATCGACCGCCCAGCCCAGCCCCTCGTCGAGCGGCGCCGACAGATGCAGCCGCAGCGTGTAGGTGTGACCGTGCAGGCGACGCAGCCCGCTGCCATCGGGCGCATGCTTCAGTTGCAGCGCGCCATCGAGCGTCATCTGTTTCCAGATGCGGTGGCGCTCGCCGTCGAACACCGCACCACAACTACCCGTCTCGAAGACGGTGATCGTCGACAGCCCCGGCAGCTGCGGCGCGATGCGCGACCACAACCAGCTCGCGAGCAACTCGCTGGTCGGGTTCTCGAGGCCCGGCAGGTCGTTCAGGCACCCGTAGTTCAACTGGAAGTGGAGCGGCGCCCAGATCGCATCGAGATCGTCGTGACTGAGGGCCGCACCGCCGTTCGACGCGCCCGCCGCGACATGCAGGATCACCTCGAAGCCGTGGCCGTGCATCGTTCCGCACTTGTGACCGACCGGCACATGCGGCAGGCGGTGCGCCGAATGGAAGGCGTAGCGACGCCACAGGCGCACACCGCCGGCCGAATCGAGATCGGCGCCGCACTGTGACGTGCTCTGCACGCCGACGTCGACCCGGCCCGACAGGCCCAGCCGCTCGCGCACCCAGACCGCCAGGTTGGCGTCGCTGGGCTGCGCCAGGTGTTCGTTGAGCAGCCGGTGATCGAGCACGCCAACGCAGGCCTGCAAATCGTCGCGCAGGCGATCAACCTCGCCGCCCTGAAACCGCGCCCAGCCGGTCGGCAGGGCGCAGCGCACCTTCGCGATAAACCCGTGGCCGTGCAGGCGACCCGAAGGGTGGCCCGCAGGCAACGCATCCAGCTGGCGAGCGGCCTGGAACGCCGCCGATGCGCAGAACAAGGTCTGGTCGGAGTCCGTCATCGTCAGTTCATCCCGAAGCGGGCGAGCAACGGATCACGCACGCCCGCCTCGGCAAAGCCCTTCGCACGCAACAGGCACGAGTCGCAGCCACCGCACGGTCGGCCATCGGCACCGGGGTCGTAGCAGCTGCTGGTCTGCCCGTAATCGACGCCCAGGCGAAGACCTTCGCGAATGATCTGTTCCTTCGACAGCGCGATCAGCGGCGCATGGATCTTCAGGCGCTGCGTGCCTTCCACGCCGGCCTGCGTCGCCAGGTTGGCCATCGCCTCGAAGGCGGCGATGTACTCGGGCCGGCAATCCGGGTAGCCCGAGTAGTCAAGCGCGTTGACGCCGATGAAGATGTCCGAAGCGCCCAGCGTCTCGGCCCAGGCCAGCGCGAAGCTCAAGAAGACAGTGTTGCGTGCCGGCACGTAGGTGATCGGGATGCCGTGCGCCATCTCGCCGGCGGTGCGGCCCTTGGGCACGTCGATGTCGGCGGTCAGCGCCGAGCCACCGAACTGGCGCAGGTCGATTTCGGCGACGACGTGCTTGGCGACGCCCTGGCTGCGCGCGACCACATCGGCGGCGGTCAGCTCGTGCACGTGCCGCTGGCCGTAGCGGAAGCTCAGTGCGCAGGGCTCGAAGCCTTGTTCGCGCGCGATCGCGAGCACGGTGGCTGAATCCAGCCCGCCACTCAGCAGCACCACCGCCGGCCGCCCCGAAACCCTGTCCCCCATCCCCACGCTCCCGAACGCTTCTCAGCCGAAAAACCCGCCAGTGTAGTGGTCAGCCCTCGCCTTGCGCAGGCCGCAAAACCGGCGTCGCCCGCCGACCCCGGACAATCGCCCGATGTCTGACACCCCGAACCTGCCCAATCCCCGCCACGCCACGCGCGTGCCTTCGCACATCGGCAAGGCGCAATTCGAGCGCATCCGCCAGGCGGCCTATCGCCTGCCGCAAGTTGTGAAACCGGGCGACTACATCGCCGAGCGCAGCGCCGGCTTCGAGGAACACCTCGACAAGCTCGGCCTCGTGCTGCTGCAAAAACCGGTGGCCGGCGCCCGCCCGAGCCGCTGGATCGCACCCGACCTGATGGACAGCGCGCTGGCGCATCTGGATGCGGTGGGCAACGGCCCGGCGGTGCGCGCGCTGATGCTGGAACGCACCGCCGCACTCGAAGCGATGGGCGTGACGCGCGACGCCGGCCTCTGGACGCGACTGATCAGCCACGCGCTGACCTTGTCGGAACCGGGCTGGAAGGTGCCGGTGCTGTTCCGCGTGCCGGTCAACGACGCCGCCGTGTGGGACTTCTATCGCACCGGCAACAGCGCCGCGCTGCAGGCCGCCCTGGGCGCGCCGACGCCCTACCCGCACGCCGCCGAACTGGTGACGCACCTCGACACCCTGGTCGCGCACTGCCGCGCTGTGAAGCCGAACCACCTCGAATCGCTGCTGCCGCGACTGCAGTCCGAATGCGCGACGCCGCAGGCTCTGGCCGATCTGAAGGCCGCATTGATGCGCGCGCAGGAGCGCTGGGAGCACCGCGCCGCCGAACTCGACACGATCGAAGGCCTGAACAGCGAGCTGGCCTTCCAGGGCTACCCCGACACCTTCGAGAAAGCGCGCCGATTGCAGCGCAGCGTCACGCTGTACGTCGGCCCGCCCAACAGCGGCAAGACGCACGCGGCGTTCGAGCGCCTCGCGCAGGCGCACGACGGTGCCTACCTCGCACCGCTGCGGCTGCTGGCACTCGAAGGCCGCGACCGGCTGGTCGGGCGCGGCGTGCCGTGTTCGCTGCTGACCGGCGAGGAGAACGTGCCCGCCGACGGCGCGCGCGTGGTGTCCAGCACCATCGAGATGGTCGGCACGAACAAGCCGATCGACGTGGCGGTGATCGACGAAGCGCAGATGATCTTCGACGTCTCGCGCGGCTGGGCCTGGACGCAGGCGATCGTCGCGGTGCCGGCCAACGAGGTCATCATCATCTGCTCGGCCTACGCCGTACCCGCGATAGAGAACCTGCTCGGCCTGTGCGGCGAGCGCTGCACCGTGCGGCACTTCGAGCGCAAGCAGCATGTCGAATTGCTGCCGCACCCGGTCGCCACCTCGGCGCTGATGCTGGGGGATGCGGTGGTCGCGTTCAGCCGCCGCGACGTGCTCAGCCTGCGCGACCGCATCGCCGCCGACGGCCACCCGGTGTCGGTGATCTACGGCGCACTGCCGCCCGAGGTGCGCCGCCGCGAGGCCGAGCGCTTTGCCACCGGCGAGTCGCACATCCTGGTCGCCACCGATGCCATCGGCATGGGCCTGAACCTGCCGATCCGGCGCGTGCTGTTCAGCACGATGACCAAGTTCGACGGCGTCGCCGACCGACCGCTCAACGAATCCGAGGTGCACCAGATCGCCGGACGCGCCGGCCGTTTCGGCATCCACGAAGAAGGCTTCGTCGGCGTGTTGAAGGACGCCGAGCCGCAGGCCGCGCGGATGCTGAAGGAGCTGCTGCCCAAGACGCCGCGTGCCCCTCGCGACTTCAAGGCCCCGGTGGCGCCGAACGGCTGGCACATCGACACCATCTCGTCGCGGCTGCACAAGACCAAGCTGCGCGAGGTGCTGGCCGTGTTCATGGAACAGCTCAAGCTCGACGACGCGCACTTCGCGGTGGCCGAGCTCGACCAGATGCTCGACCTGGCCGAACAGCTCGACCGCTGCGCGCCCCAGCTCAGCCTGAAGGAACGCTTCATCTACGCGCAAGCGCCGGTCGACACCCGCACCGACAGCCAGGTGCAGGAATTCCTCGACTGGACCAGCAGCCATGCCCTCACCGGCAAGGCCGGCAGCCCGTGGTTCCTGAAGGACGTCGACGGCCACAGCCGCCTCGACCGCATGGAGCAGGCACTGCGCGCCGTCACGCTGTGGCTGTGGCTCGACCTGCGCTTCCCCGGCGTCTACGGCCACCTCGACGCGGTGATCGAGCTGCGCCGCCAGCTCAACGACGGCATCGAGCGCCAACTCAAGGGAAAGCGGCCGCTGGCGCAAGTGAGGCAGCGGGCGCGGCGCTGAGACCCGATCCGGACTCACGCTCTTTGCTTACTGGGTAAGCAAAGACTAAACTGGTTGCCTGCCAACACCGAGTCGGAGTCCGCCATGGCCGCTGCCACGCTCACCGAAAAAGGCCAGATCGTCATCCCGGCGGACATCCGTGCCCGCTACGAGCTGACCCCTGGCACACAGGTTGAATTCGTCGACGAAGGCGGCGTCATCCGGCTGCTGGTTCGGCGCCGGGTCGCTCCGTCCGATCCACAAGCGGGCTACGGAATGATCAAGATCGCACCCAGCAAGGCGGGCAGCACCGCCAGACGCCTGTCCGAGTTCGACCCCGCATCACTGCTGAAGAAGTCAGCACTCAAGCGCAAGCGCGACGAGAAATGATCGCCGTCGACACCAACATCCTGGCCCGCTTTTATTGCGACGATCCGGAAGACGTCGAGGCGAAGCGCCAGCGGCCCATCGCCCGGCGTGTGATGGTCGACTCACCCTCGCTGTTCGTTCCGCTGACGGTGATCCTCGAATTCGAGTGGGTGATGCGTGGCTTCTACCAAGCCGAGCCGGCCTCGTTCTGCCAGGCCGTCGATCACCTGCTGGGGATGCCGCATGTCACCGTGGAGCGCTGGCAATCCGTCAAGGATGCGCTGGGCCTGCATCTGCGCGGGCTCGACTTCGCCGATGCGCTGCATTGGGCTAGCAGCAGCGGCTGCGAACAACTGGTGACCTTCGACGACCGCAGCTTCGCGCGGCGCGCCCGGCGCCTGGAACTGACGCCCGAAGTTGCGCTGGCACGGTAGACGGACAGGGCCGTTCAGGACGGCAAGCAACGCGTGCATTACCAGTTGAAAGCGGGCAACACTTGTTGAGAACGACATGTCCACGCATCTGACGAACAAGGGCCAGGTCACGATCCCCAAGCCCATACGCGATGCGCTACAGCTGTTGCCCGGCACCCCCGTGGACTTCGCGGTGAACGCCGAAGGCGAGGTGGTACTGCGCCGGGCCGAGGGGCCCCAGCGTGCCCGTGCGCCACGCAAGGACCGCTTCGATGCGGTTCGCGGCCGGGCCGACGTGCCGTGGCGCACGGAGGACTTGATGAAGTTGCTGCGTCGCGACGACTCAGCAAGCAAGTCGATGTCGCCGTCGAAGGATGGTCGCTCCTGACGCGCGACGCGAGCCGCTTCCGCACCTACTTTCCCAGCCTCGACGTGATCGCGCCCTGATCCGCAGCCCGACGGGTAGCGCGACGAATCCATCGGCCAAGCCCGCCAATATCATCTCCCTGATGGACCACCAGACCCCCGTCGCCGCCTTCATCCAACGCTGGCGGGGCGTCAGCGGCTCCGAGCGGGCCAACTACCAGCTCTTCATCGCCGACCTGTGCGACCTGCTCGGCGTGCCGCACCCCGAGCCGGCGCACGACCAGACGCGCGACAACGCCTACGTGTTCGAGCGCCGCGTCACCTTCGCCCACGGTGACGGCAGCCAGTCCAACGGATTCATCGACTGCTACAAGCGCGGCGCCTTCGTGCTCGAAGCCAAGAAGGTCAAGGCCGGGGCTCATACCAAGGGCTTCGACGACGCGCTGCTGCGCGCGCGCTCGCAGGCCGAGGGCTATGCCCGCGCGCTGCCCGCCGCCGAAGGCCGCCCGCCTTTCGTCGTCGCGGTCGATGTCGGCCATGTGATCGAGCTGTACGCCGAGTTCACCCGCTCCGGCGCCACCTACACGCCGTTCCCCGACGCGCGCAGCCACCGCATCCGCCTCGACGACCTGCACGAAGCCGACCTGCGCGAGCGGCTGCGCCTGCTGTGGCTCGACCCGATGGCGCTCGACCCGGCGCGCGCCAGCGCCAAGGTCACGCGCCAGGTCGCGGTGCAGCTCGCGCAGGTGGCGCGCAGCCTCGAAGCGGCCGGCCACGCGCCGCAGCTCGTCGCGGCCTTCCTCACGCGCTGCCTGTTCAGCATGTTTGCCGAAGACGTCGAGCTGCTGCCGCGCACCGCCGGCGGCGAAGGCGCGTTCGTCAGCCTGCTCAAACAGTACGGCGACCAGCCCGACACGCTGCAACGCATGCTGCGGGCGCTGTGGACCGACATGGACCGCGGCGGCTTCAGCGCTGCGCTGGCGAAAGATGTGCTGCGTTTCAACGGCAAGCTGTTCAAGGCGTCGGCCAGCGATGGCTACGTGCTGCCACTGAATCGCGAGCAGATCGACGGATTGATCCAGGCCGCCGATGCCGACTGGCGCGAGGTCGAGCCGGCCATCTTCGGCACGCTGCTCGAACGCGCGCTCGACCCCACCGAGCGCCACGCCCTCGGAGCGCACTACACGCCGCGCGCCTATGTCGAGCGGCTGGTGCTGCCGACCGTGGTGGAGCCGCTGCGCGCCGACTGGGCCAATGCGCAGGCGGCCGCGCTGCTGCTGGCGACCGAGGCCAACTCGCTCGATGGCAAGAAGCGCGACGACAAGCTGGCCGAGGCGCGCGCCGAGATCAAGCGCTTTCACCACCAGTTGTGCACGGTGCGTGTGCTCGATCCGGCGTGCGGCAGCGGCAACTTCCTCTACGTGACGCTGGAGCATCTGAAGCGGCTGGAAGGCGAGGTGCTGGATCAGTTGCAGGCCTTGGGAGAGACGCAGAGCCGGCTGGGGCTGGAAGGCGAGACGGTGACGCTGCAGCAGTTGCGCGGCATCGAGCTGAACGAACGGGCAGCGGCGCTGGCCGAGCTGGTGTTGTGGATCGGCTTCTTGCAGTGGCACATCCGCACGTTCGGCAACGCGAGCGTGGCGGAGCCTGTGGTGCACGACTACGGAAACATCGAGCACCGGGATGCGGTGCTGGCCTACGACGACGTGGTGCCGATGCGGGATGCGGCGGGGGCGTTGGTCACGCGCTGGGACGGCACGAGTTTCAAGACGCATCCGGTGACGGGTGAGCCCGTGCCCGACGAGGCGGCGCAGGTGCCGCAGTGGACTTACGTGAATCCCCGACAGGCGGTGTGGCCGGCGGCAGATTTCATCGTGGGGAATCCGCCGTTCATCGGCGCTTCGGCGATGCGTTCGGCGCTGGGCGATGGTTACACCGAGGCCTTGCGTGGCGCGTGGCCTTCGGTGCCGGAGAGTGCCGACTTCGTCATGTACTGGTGGGACCGGGCAGCGTTGACGGTGCGGCTGGGCGCGGCTCGCCAGTTTGGATTGATCACCACCAACAGCTTGCGGCAGACGTTCAATCGGCGTGTGGTTGAACGTGCTCTTTCGGAGGTGGGCGCGGGCGGCGAGGCGGGGAAGGCCGTCGCCCTCATGCTGCCAAATGCGCAGAAATCGGGCGCCGACCTGCCCCGCCCCGCCGCTGGGAAACTCTCGCTGGTGTTCGCGATTCCGGATCACCCGTGGGTCGACAGTGCGCAAGGAGCCGCAGTTCGGATCGGGATGACCGTTGGCGCGCGGACCTGCGGCAACGGTGAGGGCCGCTTGCTGGCGGTGAGTGAAGAGCACTCAGCGGTAAACGGCGAGGTCGAGGTGCGACTCGATGAGCGATCGGGCGTTATCCATGCCGATCTAAGCGCGGGAGCCGATCTAAGCACTGCGCGCCCGATGCGTGCGAACTTGGAACTCAGTAACCGCGGTGTTCAACTGTTTGGTGCGGGCTTCATCGTGACCCGCCCGGAGGCCCTGGAACTGGGGCTCGGACAAGACGTCGCAATCAATCGACATATTCGCGAGTACCGCAATGGTCGAGACTTATCAGCCACGTCTCGCGATGTGTTGGTCATCGACATGTTTGGCCTGTCGGCCGACCAAGTTCGGGCGCAGTTTCCGAAAATCTACCAGTGGCTTCTCGCCCGCGTTAAGCCAGAGCGAGATCAAAACAATCGAGCAATACGGCGCGAAAAGTGGTGGCTGTTCGGCGAAACCAATCCGAAGTTGCGAATCCAGCTTTCTGGCCTTCGCCAGTACGTAGCGACCGTCGAGACGAGCAAACACCGCACCTTTCAATTCCTTGACGCTACGATCCTTCCGGACAACAAGCTCGTATCCATAGCGTGCAGTGATGCGTTGCACTTGGGCGTTCTGTCCAGCGAAGTTCATGTGCGATGGGCGCTCGCAACAGGTAGCTGGCTCGGTGTCGGCAACGATCCGGTCTACGTCAAGAGCCGTTGCTTCGAAACCTTCCCCTTCCCCTCCGACGACACCGGCCTCACCCCCTCGCTCACTGACCGCATCCGCCTGCTCGCCGAGCAGCTCGATGCGCATCGCAAGGCGCGGCAGGCGGCGCATGACACGGTCACGCTGACCGGCATGTACAACGTGCTCGACAAGCTGCGCAGCGGCGAGGTGTTGACGGCGAAGGACAAGCTGATTCACGAGCAGGGGCTGGTCAGCGTGTTGCGCACGCTGCACGACGATCTCGATGCTGCCGTGCTCGACGCCTATGGCTGGGGCGATCTGTATGCCGCGCTGGCCGACCACGCGCCGGCTGCCGCCGAGGCGCGGGCGGCGGCGGTGGAGACGTTGCTGGAAAGGCTGGTCGCGCTGAACGCGAAGCGGGCGGCCGAAGAAGCGGCGGGCACGGTGCGCTGGTTGCGGCCCGAGTTTCAGTTGCGGCAGCGCGGGGGCGAGCAGGCGAGCATCGAGGCCGATGCGGGCGACGCCGAGGCGCCCGAGGCGGCGGCGCCTGTGGCGGTTGCGGCACCGGTCGCCAAGCGGCCGTGGCCGGCCGGGTTGCCCGAGCAGATCAAGGCGGTGGCGGATGTGCTGGCCACCACGCCGGGGGTGCTGGGGATCGACGACCTCGCGTCGCGCTTCACGGCGCGCGGGCGTTGGCGCGACCGGCTGCCGATGATCCTCGACACGCTGGAAGCGCTGGGCCGCGCGCGACGCGACGGCATGGCCTGGCGGGGGTAAGCGAAAGATCGGACGAGCGATCCGGCACGGCAGCAACCTGCCGCCGGGTCGGGCGCCGGACCGCGGGCTCAGCCCTTGCTGTCGAGCTTGAGAATCCAGTGAACCAGCCGGCGCGCGTCGGCTTCCTTGATGGCCACTTCGTTCGGTGGCATCGCCAGACCGCTGACCTTGCCTTTCCAGTGGCTGGCGTAGGGATTGGAACCGGTCATCACGGTGTGCGTCAGCTGCTTCTCTGCACCATGAACACCCTTGTACTTGGCGGCCACGGCGCTCCAGGGCGGGCCCACCGGTGCCAGGCCGTCCGGGCCCTTGGCATCGCTGTTGATCTGATGGCAGGTCATGCAGCCGCTGTGGGTCGCGAGTTCCAGCATGGCCTTGTCGTTGGCAGGGTCGGCCCAGGCGGTCGATGAAGCGACCAGCAGGGCGGCGAGGGAGAGGATCTGGGCTTTCATGGGCACTTTCGTTGAATTCGTGAATCGACATGCACAGGCTACACAGCGCCGGCACCCTAGGTATTGACCCTTATCAATCGGCACCGTAGCACAGGACGTTCGGACCCCGGAGAAATCTCACGGTTTGGCGCTCCGGGCTGGGGGTGGGTCGCCCTGCTCGGGTGAGTTGCGGCCAGACAACGCAGAATCCACCGATGAAACCACCTCCCCGATTGCAGCCCCTGGTCGACGAAGGACTGATCGACACCGTCGTGCGGCAGTTGATGAGTGGCAAGGAGGCGATGGTGTTCGTGGTGCGCTGCGGCGACGAGACGCGCTGCGCCAAGGTCTACAAGGAAGCCACGCAGCGCAGCTTCCGGCAGGCGGTCGACTACACCGAGAACCGCAAGGTCAAGAACTCCCGTCAGGCCCGCGCGATGGCCAAGGGCACGAAATACGGGCGCGAATCGCAGGAAGCCGCGTGGCAGAGCGCCGAGGTCGATGCGCTGTACCGGCTGGCCGCCGCCGGCGTGCGGGTGCCCAAGCCCTACAACTTCCACGACGGCGTGCTGCTGATGGAGCTGGTGACCGACGCGCACGGCGATGCCGCTCCCCGGCTCAACGACGTGTCGTTCACGCCGGACGAGGCGCGCACCCACCACGCGAGCCTGCTGACCGAGGTGGTGCGCATGCTGTGCGCCGGCGTTGTGCACGGCGATCTGTCGGAATTCAACATCCTGCTGGCCGCCGACGGGCCGGTGATCATCGACCTGCCGCAGGCCATCGATGCCGCCGGCAACAACCACGCACCGCGCATGCTGCTGCGCGACGTGGCCAACCTGCGCAGCTACTTCGGCCGCTACGCGCCGGAATTGCTGGCGACAGAGTACGGCCCCGAGATCTGGGACCTGTACGTGCGCGGCATGCTGACCCCGGAAGTGCCATTGACCGGCCGCTACGAACACCAGACCGGCGCGGTCGACCTGAGCGGCGTGATGCGCGAGATCGACGATGCGCGCGCCGAAGAGTCGGCACGCCGGCTGCGCATGACCGAATCGGCCTGACGGCGACCGACGGCGTCGGGCAGCGCGCCCGATCGGCTCAGACCAGGTGCTTCAGGAAGGTGGAGCCGCTGTTCATGAAATTGAACGCGTGCAGTCCCAGGTCGTCCGACAGATCGCAGTAGGCGCGGATGCCGCGCACGCTGTTGCCGCGGGCGTCAAGCCGGGGCGAGTAGGTGCCGATGCCGAGCTGCCGGTTGACGACACCGAGGATGCCGCCGCCGACACCGCTCTTGGCCGGGATGCCGACGCGGAACACCCACTCACCGGCGTAGTCGTACATGCCGCAGGTGGCCATCACCGACAGCACGTCCTGCATGCTCGCCATGTCGAACACGGTTTCCTGGGTCAGCGGGTTGACGCCGAGGTTGGCCAGCGTCGCCCCCATCACCGCGAGGTCGCGCGCAGTGACGCGCACCGAGCACTGCAAAAAATACAGGTCCAGCGTCTCCATGTTGGTGACCGGGTCCATGCGGTCGAAGTTGGTGACCAGCCAGGCCAGCGCGCGGTTGCGGTGGCCGGTCTCGCGCTCGGACGCGTAGACGGCCTCGTCGACCGCGAGTTCGCGGCCGGCGGCGGCGCTGAAGCAGCGCAGCAGCTTGGCGCGCCGTTCGGCGAAATCGGCGCCTTCGATGAAGCCGGCGGTGGTGATCGCACCGGCATTGACCATCGGGTTGAAAGCACGGTTGCTGGCGTCGAGCGCGATCGAGTTGAAGGCATCGCCGCTGGGTTCGATGCCGACGCGTTCGAGCACCTTGTTGCGCCCGTGCGTCGACAGTGCCAAGGCGTAGACCAGCGCCTTGGAGCAGGACTGAATCGTGAACTCGGTGCGGCTGTCGCCGATTTCGAAGATGTCGCCGCGCGTCGAAACGACACAGACGCCGAAGTGATCCGGGTTGGCCTGGGCGAGCGCGGGAATGTAGGTCGCGACGTTGCCGTCGTGCAGACTGGCGTAGCGCGCGTGGACGGACTGAAGCAGGTCGCTGATCATGGAACCGTCGTTCGGGCTTTTTTGCATGGCCTGTTCTTGAAGCACGCTCTTTTGGGGCGAGGATCGATCGAGCAAGAGGTGTGCCAAAAGACGCCGACCTGCAAGAATCGGCGCGATGACCGACATGCTGATCAAGCTGTACGACCTGCCCGATGGCCCGGCCGAGCAGCACGTGACGGGCCCGGCAGCGCGCCTCGTTCGCAAGCCGATCGGCCCGGAGCACGACGCGATCGTCGCGTGGGTGCAGCAGATCTTCGGCGCTCGCTGGGCCAGCGAGGCGCGCGTCGCGCTGACCAACCGCCCGGTCAGCCTGTTCATCGCCATGCAGGGCGCCGAGCTGATTGGCTTCGCGTGCTACGACGCGACGGCCCGGGGCTGCGTCGGCCCGATCGGGGTGCAGGACGCGGCGCGCGGCTCGGGCATCGGCGCCGCGCTGCTGCGCGCCACGCTGGCCGACATGCGGGCATCCGGCTACGGGTACGCGATCGCCGGCGCGGTCGGCCCGAAGGACTTTTTCAGCCGGGTGGCGGGTGCCACCGACATCGCGGATTCGACGCCCGGGCTGTACGCCGGCATGTTCCGGGGCCAGGACTGACGCCCGGGCGCCAGGTCGACCCCGTCGTGATTCAGCGCGGTCCGGTCTCGGCGCACGCAGCGGGGACGACCGGCTCCAGCTGAACAGCAGCGCGCAAGGCCGTGAGCAGCCTGGCACCGGCGCGGCCGGTCGGGGTGTTGCCCAGCAGGGTCTCTTCAGCCTCGATGGCGCTGCGGGTTCGGGGGCCGTCATGCCCATCGGCGGTCACATCGCAATGGCCGCGCTGCCTCAGCAGCGTCTGCAGTTCGACGACCTCGGCGCGGGACAGGGCCGCATCGTCGGTCGGCCACGCGGCCTGCATCGGCGGGGCACCGCGCAGCCGATCGGCCAGCAGACCGATCGCCAGCGCGTACGCATCGGCGCGGTTGTAGCGCCACGCCGCCTGGTAATTTCGGGTGACGAGCCAGGCCGGACCGTCGACGCCCGCCGGCATCAGCAGCGCCGCCGAAGTGTCCGAACGCAGCGGCGCGTCGCGGTCGGCGTCTTGCGGCAGCAGCGGGCCGCCGTCGATGCGGCGCACACCGGCTGCGGTCCATTGCTCCACGCGGCGGCACAGGCCGGCTGGCGTCGCGGCCTCCAGACAGGCATGGTCGCGCTCCAACGCGTTCCACGGCTGCGCCTGATCGCGCGGCACGCTGACTTCGATGCCCCACGGCAGGCCGGCCGTCCAGCCCAGGCCCTTGAGGAAACGCGCGGTGGTGGCCAGCGCGTCGGGCACGCTGGCGACGATGTCGATGGTGCCGGAGGCGTCGCCGTCGTCCATGTTCTCCATGAAGGTGCCCGGCATGAACTGCGTCAGGCCGAACGCCCCGGCCCACGAGCCGCGAAAGGTGTCGGGACGCACGAGGCCCTCCTGAAGCAGCCACAGCGCGGCAAAGAAGTGCGCCTTGCGTTCACGGCTGGCGAGGTTCAGGCAGGCCCGGCTCAGCGTGGCGTCGACCACCGGGTAGCGCCCGGTCACGCGGCCGTAGTCGGTCTCGACGCCGAACACGGCCACCGCCGTCGCCGCATCGACCGCATGGCGGCGCTCGATGCCGGCCAGCACCACCGCCTCGCGCTCGAGGACCGCCCGGCCGTCGGTGACGCGCTGGGCATCGACCAGCCGGGCCAGGTAATCCCAGACCGGCAGCTTGAACTCGGGCTGTGTCACCGTGGATTTTTCAATCAGCGGGCGCAGGTCTTCGGCACTGCGGGTGTAGCGATCAAAGCTTTCCACGCTCAGCGGTGGTTGTTTCGGCAGCTCGGCTCGCAGGCTGCGCACGCACGACCCGAAGTCGGCGGCAGGTTGGGGTTGGGCCTGCGCCGAGGCGCCAGCCAGCAGGAAGCCGGCAGCGGTGGCGCCCGGCATCAGGCGCCGCCGCGCCACCCGCAGAAGGAGTGCCAGAGCACCCCGATGATCGACCGACGGTCTGATGCGCAGTCCGCTTGCCGACGCTTCGACCTGCGGTCGATAATCGACTGGTTCCATACGGCGACGGTAACCCAGCGGACCACCACCGCCACTTCATCTCATGCTTCCCACGCGTCTCCTTCTGTTGTGCTCGGCCGCCATTCTGGTGACCGCTTGCGCGGCCCCGACCGCCAAGGCTCCGGCGCCGGGGCCCGTCCTCGCCGAACCGGCCCCGGTCGAGGCACCACCCGCTCCGCCCGCACTGCCCCCACTGACACCATCGCAAGCGCAAAAGATGGCCATCGCGGCGGCAGATCTGCTCGAAGCCGGCAACGAGGAGCAGGCCAAGGCCGATCTGCAGCGCGTGCTCGCCAGCGACCCGGGAAACAAGCTCGCGCAGAACCTGCTGCGCCAGATCTCCGCCGACCCGGTTGCCGTGCTCGGCCGAGAATCGTTCCCCTACACCGTCCGGTCCAGCGACACGCTGTCGCGCATCGCAGGCCGCTTCCTCGGCGACATCTATTCGTTCTACATCCTGGCCCGCTACAACGACATCAAGGTCCCGCGCCAGGTTGCCGGCGGCCAGGTGATCCGCATTCCCGGCAAGGCGCCGCCGCCCGGCGTGCTGGAAAACGAGTCACGTCGACCGGACAAGGCCTCAACGCCCGCAGCAGCTGCGGCAGCGCCGACAGCCGCCGTCGTTGTCGAGCCGAGCGCCGGCGAGAAGGCGCTGAACAGCGCCGACGCCGCCGAACGCCGTGGAGACGTCGATCGGGCCTACAGCGACTACCGGGCGGCCACCAGCGGTGAACTCGGCAGCGATTCGCTCGCGAAGGCCGAACAGCTGCGCCGTCGACTGGTCACGCGCTACACGCTGGCCGCCCGCAGCGCGTTCGCCAAGCAGGACCTCGACGGATCGATCGGCCAGTGGGACCGCGTGCTGCAGCTCGACCCGGGCAACGACACGGCGCGCCTCGAACAGCAGAAGGCGCGATCGCTGAAGGAAAAGATCAAGTCGCTGAAGTAACCCTCAGCGGACGCTGCCTTCGGCAGTCAGCGAACCTTGGCGTCAGTCGGTCGCGGCACAGACGCCCGGAGTTTTTTCAGGCGCTCCGCGACACGTGTGTCCGCCGGATCGAGACGCAGGCTTTTCTCCAGCAAGGCGATGGCGCCTGCCGAGTCCCGTGCCACCAGCGCCTCTTCGGCCTTGCGCTCATAGAGGTCGGCCAGCAGTTCACGTGCCGCACGGTCGTTGCGGTTGCCCGCGACACGACGATCGAGCAGGCCGATCGCGGTATCGAGTTCGCCCTGACGGGCCAGCATCGCCACGTGCTCGAGTTCGTTGCGATCGGCCCCGCCCGCCACGGCCGCCTTGTCGGCCATGACCTCCGCCTCGGTCGCCGCACGGCGGGTCAAGGTCAGGCGTGACGACCGGCCCAGCTGCTGTCGCTTGACCCGCTCGCGCTCGATGCCACGCAAGGCGTCGGCGGCCACGGTCTGGTCGGGCTGCAAGGCCAGCACCGACAGGTAGAGCTGGGTCGCGCCGTCCAGGTCGCCACGGCGCTGCGCCTGGGCGGCGCGCGGCAGACGGTCGGCCACCGCAGCATCGATCTGGCGCCGCGTGTCGGCCAGGGCCTCGCGGTACTCGGCGACGTCGGGCCGCAGAACCGTCAGAACCTCCCAGCTCAGCGCGGCATCGGCGAGCTTGCCTTGTCGAGCAGCGTTCGATGCACGCTCACGGTGGTCCTGCTCGAAACCCGATCTCGACGATGAAGACACCGGCATGACAGACGAGTTGGGCACGGTGGATGGCAGCGGCGCGGTGCTGCTGCAGCCGAACAGGGTCGCGAGACAACCGGCCAGCGCCACCCCCTGCACGCGCCTCATGGTGCGGCGATGGCGCGGCTGATCTGCAGCTTGGCCTTGAACGCATCGAGATCGATGTCACCGAAGATCATCGTGCGTCGCAGCATGAGCGGCATCGCGAAGAACGCATTGCCTCCGGGGTAGACCGTCACGGCGAGCTGGTACTGGTCACGGGTCAGCGTGTCGAGCACCGTTTCATTGGCGTCTCCGTACGGAAAAGCGAAGTGACGCACCTGCTGCGACGGCAGACGGCGTTCAAGCAAGTCGCGCGGGACGCGCAGTTCGGCCTCGATGCTCTGGCGATAGCGCTCGTCGGTCTCGCCGGTCGTGCGTTCGATCAGGTTGCGGTGGGTCTTCGAGTGCGCCTGGATGTCGACCAGCCCCGAGGCCTTCAGCTCCGCGAGCTGGTTCCAGCTCAGCGCATCACCGGCGCCGATGAAGTCGGTGTAGACGAACAGCGTCGCCGGAAAGTCGTGCTTGCGCAGTTGCGGCAGCGCGTGGCGATGCACCGACTCGTAGCCGTCGTCCATCGTGATGACGACCGACCGCTTGGGCAGCGCCTCGCGCCCCTGCAGGAAACCGATCAACTGGGACAGGCGGATCACGCGGTAGTCGTTGCGTGCCAGCCAGTCGAGCTGGGCAGCAAAGTTGTCCGGCGACACCGACATCTTGCTGTTTGCACCACCGAAGCGGTGATAGCAGAGGATGGGCACCGTCTGGTAGCGATCGCCCTGCACGCCGATCTGATTGATCGGCTTCAGCGGAACGACCAGGGGCTGGCCCGCGACGGGGCGGCTCAGGCGGTTGAAGTCGCCAATGAGCCAATCTCGATCCGACGAGCCGAGAAACTGCGCCGCAATCGATCGCAGCGTGTCGTCGCTCTTCGGCTGATAAATCACGAACCGATCGCTGCGCCCGAGCACATCGCCGTTGCCGTTGCGGGCCGCAACCGCAGGCGCGGTCGACGTCGGTGGTGGCGCACTGGCGCAGGCGGCCAGCAAGGCGGCCGCCAGGGCGACCAAGCCACGCGACACTCGGTAAGCACTCATGGTCGGTCTCATTCCTGGTTCGGCACGACGCCTGGGTCGGCACGGGTCGGCAGCGGTGTCGGTATCGAAGGCCCGACGACAGCGCCCGACTGCCGGTCGGCAAGCGCCTGGGCCATCTGATCGAAGTGTGCGTAGAGTTGCCCGAACTCGTCCTTGCGTTGCTCGGCGATGCGGTGGTCGAAACGACCTTTCGCGATCTCCTGCATCGATTCTCCGAGCAGCTTGATCGGCTGCGCGAACCAGTTGGCAACAAAAAACATCGCGACAGCAACCGCCAGCACGGTGATCAGGACCAGGGCCACCATCAGCCCGATCGACAAACGCGCCACGGCGATCAACGGCTTCTCGGGCAGACCGAGCGAGACGCTGCCGACGCGCTTGTCCTGGAACGTGATCGGCGCCTCGAAGCCGAGCACGGACTCGCCATCGGCCATGAAGCGCGTCACCGTGACGCCGCCCTTGCGCTGGCCCAGCGCTTCGCTGGCCGGGGCCCGATACGCCAGGCTGTCGAGGCCAGCGCTGGTCGCGCGCACCAGACCCTCGCGATCGATCACCGCGATGCTCTGGAAATCCCGGGCCTTCATCATTTCCTGGATCGATACCTCGACCGCCACCCAGTCTTCGGACAGGGCCGAGACCGCGTTCTGCGCCGCGATGAAGCGCGCCAGCGACGCGCCGTAATCGGTGGCCTGACTGAACATGGCGGCGTACTGGCGCTGGGTGATCACGGTCGCCGTCAGTGCCATCACTGCCGCCACGATCAACGCCATCGTCGCCGCCCACTTGACCCGCAGCGGAACGATGCGCCGACGGCTCTTCTCCAGCTCGGCCGCGTCGATCTCGACGAGCACCCTGGTCAGCGCCTCGGCGAGTTCCTTGCCGTGGGCCCAACGGCGTTCAGGCAGCTTGGCGAGCGACCGCGCCACGATGCGGCGCAGGGCAGCCGGCACGTCGGGGCGCAACTGCTCGATCGGCTTGGGCTCGGTCGTCGCGATCTGCACCGCCAACGACACCAGACTGTCGCCCTGGAACGGGCGCTGGCCGGTGAGCATCTGGTAAAGCACGATCCCGGCGGAGAACAGGTCGGACCGACCATCGAGCCGCTCCCCCTTGGCCTGCTCGGGCGACATGTACTGCGGCGTGCCGAGGATGTCGCCGATGTGGGTGCGCTGCTCGGCGCCCGACGACTCCATGTGCGCGATGCCGAAGTCGGTGACCTTCACCGTCTGCGTGCCCTTCACCTGCATGATGTTGCCGGGCTTGATGTCGCGATGGACGATGCCTCGCGAATGCGCATAGTCCAGCGCACGCGCCAGTTGGATGCCCATCACCACCACGTCGCGCACCCGCAGCGGAGGGTTGCTCGCCAGCACGTCACTCAGCGTCTGGCCGTCCAGCAGCTCCATCGCCATGTAAGGACGACCATCAATTTCACCCACATCGTGCACGGTGACGATGTTCGGGTGAGACAAGCCGCCGGCCGCACGTGCCTCGCTGAGAAAGCGCGCACGGTACTCAGGCTCTTCGCACAACGATGCGTGAAGAAACTTGATGGCGACATCGCGCCCAATGCCGGGGTCATGCGCCTTGAACACCGTGGCCATGCCGCCTCGGCCCAACCGCTCGTGGATGCGGTAGCGCCCGACCTGCCGGAGCACACCACCATCGACGAGCGAACTGCCAGGCAGCGTCGCCGCGTGGTCCCAAGTTGGCGCACCAGAAGCGGGCATCACGATCGGCGCGTTCGTTGCGACCCGAGTTGGTGCATCTTCTTCTATGCGGGAAACCGGCTGGGTTGTGGCGCCACCGTCACCGCCGAGGGGTGCGGACATCGAATTGACTCCTGTTGTTGTTGTAATCAATCGTGACTGCGCCGGCCAAAGATTCACCGCCCCCGCACCGACGCACAACAGATGCCAACAATCTTTTACATTCGCGATTCTGGCATTGGTGTTGCAACACCTGCCGACTTGCGCTTCGGATCCACATGGACCTTTCGCAGCCTCCCGAGACCTCACCTTGAACAACAGCCTGCCGTCCGAGAACGAGCCGAATCAGGATCTCACGATCCTGACCATCACACGGTCTGCGATCACCCCCCGGGTCGAGCCGGAAAAGCGCGAGCATTTCCTGGTGGCGATCCAGGGCAGCCAGACCGGACGTCGCCTGCGCTTCGCGGCCGATCACCCGATCACGGTGGGCCGCAAGATGGTGTGCGACTTCGTGCTGCCCGACGCCGAGGTGTCGGGCAAGCACTGCCAGGTCAGCGCCGCACCGGACGAGGCCGATGCCACCGTCACCGACCTGCAGTCGACCAATGGAACCTTTGTCGAAGGCAAGCGCCTGATCGGATCGATCCGCCTGCCCAACGGAGGCCTGCTGCAACTCGGCGGCCATGTGTTGAAACATGAATACCGACTCCCGAGCGAGCTCGAGCAATCGCTCGAACTCGACCGCGATCTCGAAAAGGCCAGCAGCTATGTGAAGGCGTTGCTGCCCGCGCCGATACGCGACGGACCGGTGCGCACGGACTGGTTCTTCTTGCCCTCGACGACGCTCGGTGGCGATGCCTTCGGCTACCAGCAACTCGACGAGGACACGTTTGCCGGCTACGTGGTCGATGTGTCGGGGCACGGCGCAGGAGCGGCAATGCACAGCGTGTCGGTGATGAACGTGTTGCGGCAACGCGCACTGCCGAACACCGATTTTCGCGATCCGGCCCAGGTGCTGCACAGCCTGAACACGACGTTCCAGATGGAAAGCCACGGCGGCATGTACTTCTCGATCTGGTACGGCGTCTACGAGCCCAAGACCCGGCTGCTGCGGTACTCGTCGGCCGGACACCATCCGTCGTACCTGGCCCAGCCATCGATCCAGGAACTGATTCCGCTGCAGACGCGCAACCTGATGATCGGCGCGATGCCCGAGGCCAAGTTCGTCGCCAGCAGCGTCGAGGTGATGCCTGGCAGCGTGCTCTACGTGTTCAGCGACGGCGTGTTCGAGGTCGTGACCAAGGAAGGCACGCAGTGGGGCCTGCAGGATTTCCTGCCACTGCTGCGACGTCCCGAGTCATCCGACGTCAGCGAGCCCGAGCGTCTCTACCGGGCGGTGCAGGATGTCGCACGCCCCGGCGCACTGGATGATGATTTTTCGATGCTGGTTGTCACGTTCGTGTAGCGCAACCGCCATAGTCTCGTCATGCAACAGCGGCTCGACAGCGATCGCACCGCAGACTGAATCCACACTTTGAAGGGAATCTCTATGGACATGGGCATGGATGTGACAGAACTGGAAGGCGGCGTGACCTGCATCCGGCTCGCCGGCCGACTCGATTCGCCCGGGGTCGACCGGATTGAAACCAAGTTCACGGCGGCGGTGGTCTCCCGTGCCCACGACGCCGTGATCGACCTGTCGAGCGTCGATTTCCTGGCGTCGATGGGCATCCGCATGTTCATCGCCAGCGCCCGCGGTCTGCATCTGAAAGGCGCCAAGATGGTGCTGTTCGGCGCGCAGCCACTCGTTTCCAGCGTGCTGGAACATGTGGCCCTCGATCAGATCATTCCGATCGTCGCCACCGAAAAGCAGGCGCTGGAGCGGCTCCAAGGCTGAGCGAGGACACGCAGCGGACAGCTGACTGACAGCCTCGAATCCAGCATGGGGGGATCTGCATCGCAATCAGGGGCTGCTGACGGCTCGCACCTGCTGTTGACGCTGACCAACGATCGCGATGGGTTCGACGAAACGCGGCTGGCGGTGCTTCGGCTTCTGGCTCCGCATGACCCGAGTGCGCAACTGCTCTTCAACGTGGAGTTGATCCTGGAAGAATCGCTGATGAATGTCATCTGGCATGCGTTTCCCGACAAGGAAGCGCACCCGATCACGCTGAATGTGCGGGTCGAAGCCGAAGACATCGTGATGCGATTCGAGGACGATGGCATCGCGTTCGACCCCCTGCTCGCGCCCGCACCAACACCGCCAACATCGATCGACAAGGCGGTTCCCGGTGGACTGGGATTGATGCTGGTGCGCAAATTCGCCAGGTCGGTCGCCTACGAGCGACATGCGGGGCGCAATTGCCTGACGGTGCGCGTCGCACGGTCTTGACGGTCGATCGATCTGGGTGGGACGCTGCGCAGCCGCGTGGCTGCATCCGATGCGCCATCGAGCCGCCCTCGCTGTAAGAAACTCATGCTCAGGATCGACCCCAATCGCCCGGTCGGCGGAACATCGCCTTGACCTCCATCCAAAAGGTAACCCGCATGAAGACACTCGCCTCGGCCGCTGTGACCACCGTCCTGAGCAGCTTGTTGCTGCCGTTCACCACTCACGCCCAGACTTCGCTTCCCGAAGCCCAGGTCAACGCCCTGGAAAGTGTGTTCGGAAAGCACGCCGGGTTCCGGCGCGCGCAAGCCAAGGGACTGTGCGCCAGCGGCTATTTCGTCGGCAACACGGTGGGTCGTGCGCTGTCGAGTGCGTCGGTGTTCAGCGGCGACAAGGTGCCGGTCGTGGCTCGCTTTTCGGTCGGCGGCGGCAACCCCCAAGCCAGCGACAAGAGCCGATCGGTGCGAGGCCTGGCTTTGCAGTTCAGCCTGCCCCAGGGCGAGCAGTGGTTGACGGCCAACATCTCAGCGCCGATGTATTTCGTCAGCAGGCCCGAGCAGTTCCTGCCGTTCTTCAGTGCGCGGGTTCCCGATCCGGCCACCGGCAAGCCCGACCCGATCAACCTGAAGCTGTTCAGCGAGCTGAACCCCGAGACGACGCTTCAGGCGGCATACCTGGCGAGGACCCCGGTGCCGTCGAGCTATGGAGCCGCCAACTACTGGGGTGTCAATGCCTTCGAGTTCGTCAATGCCCGCGGCAAGAGCCAGTTCGCTCGCTGGCAGTTCGTGCCTGAGCAGGGCGCGCTGGGGCTGACCGACGCGGAGCTCAAGGCCCGGCCCGACCATTTTCTGGCCGATGAGTTGCGCCAGCGCGTCGCTGCGGCACCGGTCGCATTCGACTTCAAGCTGCAACTCGCCGAGATCGGCGACGTGCTGACCGATCCGACGAAGGTCTGGCCCGACACGCGCACGGTGGTGCCGGCCGGCAAGCTGGTGATCGACCGGGTCGAGCCCGATGCGGGGGGCGCCTGCGACCGGATCACCTTCAATCCGCTGGTGCTGCCCAAGGGCATCAAGCCGTCCGCCGATCCGGTGCTGCTGGCACGCGCGGCACCGTACGGCGTGTCGCTCGGGAGGCGATTGAGCGAATCGGCGAAGTGATTGCCCGCCAGAGCATCACCGTTCACCGTCGCGCGACGGCGGACTCCCTGCTTGCGGCGCACAGACAACAGCCTGTAAAGCACGGCAAAACTGCTGCTTTTCCTGCCATGCGCTGCCGTTAGCATCGGCAGCATGCGAATTTGTCCGGTGCGGGTGCAGGTGATGATCGACTCGGCACCGCCCCAACGAAGGACTGCGGCTGGACATGCTGATTTCCGAAGATCGCCTGTGAGGACTGCGCTGCATGCCGCCACTTGAAACCATGCCGGGCGAACGCGTCCGGAATTTGGCGCACCCGGTCGTGCTGAAGGGGGTTTCGCGCACCTATCGCCTCGACTCGGTCGACGTGCCGGCGCTGACCGACATCAATCTGGTGATCCTGCCGAACCGTTTCACGGTGCTGTCGGGGCCGTCCGGCAGCGGCAAGACCACGCTGCTCAACTTGATCGGCTGCATCGACCGACCCGATCAGGGCACGATCATGGTCGGAGGCAAACCGGTGCAGACGATGGAAGACGACGCCCTGTCGGACTTCCGGGCGCAGCAACTCGGCTTCATTTTTCAGAATTTCAACCTGCTGCCCGTGCTCACCGCCTTCGAGAACGTCGAGTACCCGCTGGTCCTGACCGGCATGCCGGCAGACAAGCGGCGGGCGCGGGTCGAAAAACTGCTGGACGCCGTGGGCCTGACCGATCGCGCACGCAACCTGCCCGGCCAGTTGTCGGGCGGCCAGCGCCAGCGGGTGGCAATCGCCCGCGCGCTGGCGCGCAGGCCGCAACTCGTGCTGGCCGACGAGCCCACGGCCAACCTGGACAGCAAGACCGGGGTCGAGATCATCGAGCTGATGCGAAGCATGCAGAAAAAGCATCGCGTGTCGTTCATCTTCTCTTCGCACGACCCGAAGGTGCTCGAAGCCGCTGACGATGCGGTGCACATCCACGACGGCCGCATCACGTCGATCGAACGACGTCTGGCGATGGCGGAGTCACGGACGTGAAGACGCTGTCGCTGGCATGGCGAAACCTGCTGCGCAACCGCCGACGTTCGCTGATGACCTTGATCGCGATGGTGCTGGGCTTGACAGCCGTGCTGCTCTTCGGCGGGTACATCAGAGACATCAACTACAGCCTGCAGACCAACTTTGTCACCAGCACGGGACATCTGCAGATCCAGCACAAGGATTACTTTCGCTTCGGCAGCGGCAATCCGGCGGCCTACGGCATCCAGCATTACGAACGCATCATCGCTGCGGTGAAGAAGGACCCCGAGCTCGCGCCGATGTTGCTGGTGGTCACGCCGACGCTGCAGTTCGGTGCCATTGCCGGCAATTTCGCCGCGAGCGTTTCTCGCACCGTCTTCATCAACGGCACGGTGGTCGAAGACCAGAACCGGATGCGCGAATGGAACGACTACGGGCAGCGCGATCTGTCGTCGCGCCATCTGTCGCTGTCGGGGACCCCGCCCGACACGGCGGTCATCGGGACCGGTGTGGCGCGGGTGCTTCATTTGTGCGCGCCGCTGAACGTGCAGGATTGCGCTCCGGAAGAGGCTCGAAAGGAGGCGGAGGGCGCGGCGCTTCCGGACGACATCAACGAACTGGCGAAGTCGGGGCTGCCGGCTGAAACGGCCGTGGCCTCCAGCGCGCGTCCTCGCATCGAGATCCTCGCCGCCAATGCCCGCGGAGCGCCCAACGTCGCTGCGGTCAACGTGCTGGCAGCGGAGTTCCAGGGGGTCAAGGAAGTGGACGATGTCTACATCGCGCTGCACTTGTCGCAGGCGCAGAAGCTGGTCTTCGGAGCGGCACCACCGCAGGTGACCGCGATCGCGTTGCAATTGAGGCACACGGCGCAGATCCCCGCAGCGCGGGCCCGTCTCGAGACGCTGCTGGCGACTGAACTGAGGGACGAGCCCCTGGCCGTGCTCGACTACGAGACGCTCAACCCGTTCTACGGGCAAACGCTGGCGATGTTCGCGGCCATTTTCGGCTTCATCTCGATGCTGATGGGCTCGATCGTTCTGTTCACCGTCAGCAACACGATGAGCATGGCCGTGGTCGAACGCACGTCCGAGATCGGCACGCTGCGCGCCATCGGCCTGAGGCAGAGCGGCATCAAAGCCATGTTTGTCAGCGAAGGGATCGTTCTGGGCTGCTTTGGCGCCGTGCTGGGAATCGGCATCGCCGCCGGTTTGGCATGGGTCATCAACAGCATGGGCCTGACCTGGGTTCCTCCCGGCCGCAACGAACCGGTGCCGCTGGCCGTCAACTTCAATGGAGCACTCGGCATGATCATCGCCAGCGCCGTCGGACTCGTGGTCGTCGCCGCGCTGTCCGCCATCCTGCCCGCAGCCCGGGCAGCCCGCATGACCATCGTGGATGCATTGCGCCATGTCTAGCTCGCGGCGAAGCTCGGGAATGTCGATGCATCCGGCTCTGGCCTGGTGCATAAGCGTGCTGACCCTCTGCCTCGGCCTGGGTTCGTCGAGTGTCCTGGCCGCTTCCGACGCGCAGTCCATCCTCGCGGCCAGCGATGCAGTGCGCAATCCGTCCAAATCGTTCGCGGTGACCGTGTCGTTGATCGAGTACCGCAGCGCGAAGCAGACCGACAACAACACGTTGATGGTGTATTCGAAGGCGGACGCCGCGAGCGGGCAGTACCGCAGTCTGTTGCGATTCGTCGCACCGCAGCGCGACGCCAACAAGCTGATGCTGAAGAGCGGCAACGACCTGTGGTTCTTCGACCCGGCCAGCCTGGCGAGCATCCGGCTCTCGCCGCAACAGCGGCTGCTCGGGCAAGCCTCGAACGGCGACGTGGTCACCGTCAATCTGGCGAAGGACTACACCGCCGAGCTGCAAGGAGAAGAAGACCTGACCGACGGCGAGCGCGTGATGCGCCACTGCTACAAGCTCGGCCTCGCCGCGGCATCGCCCGACGTGACCTATCACCGCGTGGAGATGTGGATCGAGACCACGTCGTCGCGACCGGTCAAGGCGCGCTTCTTTGCCGAGAGCGGGCACCTGCTGAAGACCGCTTACTACCGCAAGTTCCAGCCGCAGCTGGGCCGCGAGCGACCGACCGAGGTCGTGATCATCGACGGACTCGATCCCGCCTGGGTGACGGTGATGCGCTACAGCGATTACGCCTGGCGCGATGTACCGGAATCCTGGCTGCAACGCGATTACCTGCCACGCTTCAAACCGGAGTGAGCATGCGACTGAACACTTTCCTGCTGCAACTGACGCTGGTCGTCGCGGCATCGGCCCAGGCGGCGGAACCGCCGGACGGGCTGCCCGACGACCTCGACGCGCTGTCGCTCGCCGACAAGGCCCCGACGGCCGCGCCCGAGGCAGCCAAGTCGTGGCGCGTCTTCGTCGAGGGCGCGGCCGGCCGCATCCGCGACGGCGGCACCGATCCGAATTTCGAAACGAAGCGCGGATCGCTGGACCTGCGTTTCGATGCCACCGTGGCTCCGGGCTTGCGGGCCGTTTTCTCGGACCGCCTGGATCTGCTCCACAACAATGGCGCAACCCGTGCGCACGACGTGAACACGTTGCGCGAGGCCTACCTGAGCTGGGCTCGAACCGACGACCAGATCATCGATGTGGGTCGAGTCAATGTGCGGCACGGCGCGGCCTACGGATACAACCCGACCGACTGGTTCAAGGAAGGGGCGCTGCGCTCGATCGTCTCGCCCGACCCGAACGTGTTGCGCGAGAACCGCCAGGGCACGGTGGTGCTTCAGGGACAGCAGCTGTGGAGCAGTGGTTCGCTGACGGCGACCTACTCTCCGCGGCTGGGTCGCGAACCGAACCCGGGGACCTTCTCGCTCAATGTCGGGGCCACCAATCCGCGCAACCGGTGGCTGCTGGCAGGCAGCACCAAGTTCAGCGACAAGCTGAATTCGGAACTGCTGCTGTACGGCGGAGACGACACCCGCACCCAGATCGGCTTGAACATCTCCGGCCTGCTCACCAACTCGGCCGTCGTGTTCGGGGAGTTCTCAGCCGGCAAGGGCCGGTCCCTCGTCGCACAAGCAATGCAGCTGAACCAGGCGCAGCGACACCAGGAACGCGCCGCAGTGGGCCTGACTTACACCACCCCGCTGAACCTGAGCCTCACCGCCGAAGCCCAGTACAACAGCGCGGCTCCCGACCGCTCCCAGTGGAAGGCATTGCCTGGCCTCGACCCGTCGGCTCGCCTGCGCTTGCTGGGCACGCAGCCGACGCTGCAGGATCTGCCGGTGCGCAACGCATTGTTCTTCTATGCCAATTGGAAGGATCTGCTGGTACGCCGGTTCGACCTGTCGGCATTCCTGCGCCGCGACTCGGAGACCCACAGCCGGCACCAGTGGATCGAAGCTCGTTACCACTGGGACAGCGCCGAACTGGCGCTGCAATGGCAGCTGTATTCAGGCAACCGGGACTCCGTCTTCGGCGGCGTTCCGCAAAGACGCGCCATCGAACTGGCCCTGCGCTTCTTTCTGTAGCGGCCAGAGTGGTTTCAGGGCAACCGCTTCCGACAACAGGCCACGGCGTGATCACTGCACCATCGAGCGAGATCGAACCTGCCTGGCAGTCGCATGACGGCGAAGCACGCCTGCTGGTCGAACTGCTGCGCACCTCGCGGCTGGCCGTGCTGTATTGCGAGCCGGGCACGGACAAGTCCTTGTTCCTGACATCTGCGCTGATGCCTCTTCTGGGGCGGCGAGCCGGGGATCGGTTCACACCTGCGACTGCGCGAGAGTCCGGCGTGGTGGTGCCGTTTCCAGACCAACGCAAGCGCCCTGCAGGTCACTCAATGAAGCGCAAGCGCGAGTTTGTCGTTCACTTCGATGACTGGTCGGGCGAGCCGTTGCCCGCATTGCTGGCACGCATCCATCAGGTTGCAAACACCTGTGCGGCCGAACGCTCCGCGCCATGGCAACGTCTGGGCGACACCCTGGAAGCGCTCAGCGACCGACTCGATGCCAGTTTCATCATCCTGCTCGACCGCTTCGAAGCGTTCTTGCTGGCCCCAACTGATCACGAGGGCCATGCCCAATTCATGACCGCTTGGGTCGAGACGTTGCAGCGGACGGCGCTGCCGGTCAGCTTCCTGATGGCACTGGATGAAGATGTTCGCCCCCGCCTGGACAGGCTGCGCAGCCGGATTCCGGGCTACGACGATTTCTCTTTAAAACTGACACGCCCGGCATCGATGCCCAAGACGCCAAAGGCACCTTTGCCTGCGGATCCCTTTGCGCCTGTCGCGAACCCCGCAACGCCGATCCTGACCGAGACCGTCACGTGGTCTGAACCAGCAGTACCTGCCAGAACGCAAGCGTCGCAAGCCACATCGCCCAGCCGGACCACCCGAAAACCGAAGGTCAAGCGTCCGCCACAGCTGCGCTCGGAGGTGAAGACCGAGGACGTCTACGCCTTGATCGAATCGACGCTGTCGCGCACCGTGACGGAAGTCTCTGATGATCCGTTTTCTGAGGCTGAACCGGCCACCAAGGTCACCCCCCCGGCTTCGGACCCCACCCCACCCGCAAGCCCCGCTGCCGCCGTACCCGTCGCGACGACCAGTCGCTGGAGGTTCCTCGTCATGCGGATCGGGCGCTTGCTGCGCGGCAAGGATCGCGCTCGGCGCGATGCATGAAAAGGCCTGCGTTCTGTCGGTCCGGTTGCAAGCAAATGCGTCAGGAACGGGAATCAACTCACGAATCCCGCAGCGCGGAGGGAAACGCGCCGTGCGAAACTCATTTCATGTTCGTCAACCCAGCTGAAACATGAACGTTCGCACCCCTGTCATTGCCGTGGTCGGCCTGGGCTACGTCGGACTGCCCCTCGCCGTCGAGTTCGGCAAACGTTTCCCGACGATCGGCTTCGATTTGTCGGAACGCAAGGTGGCCGCCTACCATCGCTTCGAAGATCCAACGGGCGAGGTGTCGTCCGAACAATTGCGTGCGGCGACCCAGCTGACCTGCACCACCGACGGCGCAGCACTGGCCGACGCCGACTTCATCGTCGTCGCGGTTCCCACGCCGATCGACGACGCACGCCGACCGGATTTCCAGCCGTTGATCGGCAGTTCCGAAACCGTCGGGCGCCACATGAAGCGCGGGGCGATCGTGGTGTATGAATCGACCGTGTATCCGGGTGCCACCGAAGAGGTTTGCGTACCGGTGCTGGAAAAGTATTCCGGCTTCAAATGGAAGCAGGATTTCAACATCGGCTATTCGCCCGAGCGCATCAACCCCGGGGACAAGACCCGCACGCTGACGAAGATCGTCAAGCTGGTGTCGGGTGACACGCCGGAAACTCTGGCCCAGGTGCAAAAGCTCTACGGCGGGATCATCGAAGCTGGCGTCTATCCAGCCAGCAGCATCCGGGTGGCCGAGGCGGCCAAGGTCATCGAGAACACGCAGCGCGACCTGAACATCGCGCTGATGAACGAGTTGTCGCTGATCTTCAACCGCATGGGAATCGACACGCTCGAAGTGCTGCAGGCGGCCGGCACGAAGTGGAACTTCCTGCCGTTTCGTCCAGGCCTCGTCGGTGGTCACTGCATCGGCGTCGATCCGTACTACCTGACCCACAAGGCGGAGATGCTCGGCTACCAGCCGCAGGTCATCCTCGCCGGCCGCCGCATCAACGACAGCATGGGCAAGTACGTGGCGGAGCAGACGGTCAAACGCATGATTGCGTCCGGCCAGGCAGTGAAGGACGCCGACATCATCGTGCTCGGCATGACCTTCAAGGAAGACTGCCCGGACCTGCGCAACAGCAAGGTCATCGACGTGATCCGCGAGTTGCAGTCCTACGGCGTGAAGGTGCATGTGCACGATCCGATCGCCGACAGCGACGAATGCCTGCACGAGTACGGCATCCCCCTCACGGCTTGGGAAGACCTGCCCCGGGCCGCTGCGGTCATCGCCGCGGTCGCGCACCAACCCTACAAGGACATGGGGTTGGCCACCTTGCTGAGCAAGCTGCAACCGGGCGGAGTGTTCTCCGATGTCAAGTCGGCTCATGATCCCGTGGCGGTGCAGGAGGCCGGCTACGCCTTGTGGCGGCTCTGATGTCATACGAGGCGCTCCGGTCCGCACTGCGGGCAACACCGAAGACCTGGCTGGTGACCGGTGTCGCGGGCTTCATCGGATCGAACCTGCTGGAGACGCTGCTCGAACTCGACCAGCACGTTGTCGGACTGGACAACTTCGCGACCGGGCATCAGCGCAACCTCGATGAGGTCGCCTCGCTGGTCGGCACACAGCGCTGGGCGCGCTTCCGCTTCATCCGGGGCGACATTCGCAGCCTGCAGGATTGCCAGAGCGCCTGCCAGGACGTGGACTTTGTCCTGCACCAGGCGGCTCTCGGCAGCGTGCCTCGATCACTGGCCGATCCGGTCACGACGAATGCAGTCAACGTCGATGGCTTCCTGAACATGCTGGTTGCTGCACGTGATGCCAAGGTCCGGCGCTTCGTCTATGCGGCGAGCAGTTCGACTTATGGCGATCATCCTGCCTTGCCGAAGATCGAAGACCGCATCGGTGCGCCGCTTTCACCCTATGCCGTCACCAAGCTTGTCAACGAGCTTTACGCCAATGTATTCAGCCGCGCCTACGGCTTGGACAGCATCGGCCTGCGCTACTTCAACGTGTTCGG